>QHUA01000215.1 GCA_003221805.1 Gemmatimonadota bacterium | reverse complement strand
CAACGAACAGGGTGAGCCGCGCGCGACGCGTATCTTTGGACCCGTGGCGCGAGAGCTCCGCGACAAGAAGTACATGAAGATTGTCTCGCTGGCGCCAGAGGTGATATAAAGTGAGAGTCCTCAAGTACAGGAAGACGGCCAAGAAGCGGCTGCACGCGCGTCACGCCCTCAACGCCAAGCGAATGAAGCTGCAGGTGTCGAAGGGCGACACTGTGCGGGTGATGCGCGGCGAGGACAGGGGCAGGGAGGGCAAGGTGCTTCGGGTTTACCTGAAGTCCGGCCGTGTGCTGATCGAAGGCGTGAACATGGTGAAGATGCATCGCAAGGCGCGCACTGCCGAGGAACAGTCGGGGATCCGCGAGGCGCCGGCGTCGATTCACTCATCGAACGTCATGCTGCTCGATCCCAAGTCGGGAGAGCCGACGAGAACGCACGCGCGCTTCGATACCGATGTGTCCCACGTCGAGCGTCGCAGAACGAAAGAGCGCGTCAGTGTCAAGAACGGGGAGCCGATTCCCCGGGTACGCTGAGCGAGGATCAGATAAATGGCAACGAAAGAAAAGAAGCAAGGTAAGAAACGGGAAGTCCAGGCGCAGACTCAGGCCGAGCATGCCGGCAAGGACCTGCCGGTTCCTCCGCCGCGTCTTCGCCTCTTTTACGAGAGCACAGTTCGCGACCGCCTGAAGAACCAGTTCGGCTTCACCAACACGCACCAGATCCCGACGCTCGAGAAAATCGTGGTCAACTGTGGCGTCGGCGAAGCGATCAAGAACCCGAAGGTTCTCGACACCGTGGTGTTCGAGCTGAGCATCATCACCGGGCAGCGACCGGTCCGCAAGAAAGCGAAGAAGTCGATCGCCAACTTCGGGCTCAGGCAGGGCCAGGAGATTGGTGCCGCGGTGACATTGCGTGGGGCACGGATGTGGGAGTTCTTCGACCGGTTCGTGACGGTGGCGATTCCGCGCATCCGCGATTTTCGCGGCGTGAACACGCGCTCCTTCGACGGACGCGGAAACTACACCCTCGGGGTGAAGGAGCAGATGATCTTCCCGGAGATCAACTACGACATGGTAGACCAGATCCACGGGATGGACATCACCTTCGTCACGACGACGAACAAGGATGATCAGGCGCTTGCGCTGCTGCGCGAGCTCGGCATGCCGTTCCGGGCGGAGGACAAGCCCGCCGCCGGCGGGTCCAGGCGTGCATTCAACCAACAGCGAGTGAGATTGTAAATGGCGCGTAAGGCCATGGTGGAGAAGAGCAAGAGGAAGCCGAAGTTCGGGGTGCGTCAGCACAACCGGTGTGGTCGGTGCGGAAGATCCCGCGCTTTCCTTAGAAAGTTCGGCGTCTGCAGAATCTGTTTCAGAGACCTGGCGCTGTCGGGCTACATCCCCGGCGTTCGCAAGGCGAGCTGGTAACCATTCATTTCTACGCGTCCCCCGAGAGCTGCGAACTGCGGACTTTGGGTTGGGATACGGTAGAACGAGGAAATTGACTTAATGAGCATGACAGATCCGATAGCCGATATGCTCACGCGCATACGCAACGCCTGCGGGGCGAAGCACCGTCGCGTGGACATGCCGGTCTCGAAGCTGAAGGTGGAGATCGCGAAGATCCTGAAGGAGAACAATTTCATTCAGGACTACAAGACTCTCGATACTGAGAATGGGCGGCAGCTGCTGCGTGTGGTTCTCAAGTACGCACAAGGTGGCCAGCCGGTCATTCGGGAGCTGCGTCGTATCTCGACTCCCGGGCTGCGCAAGTACGTCGCAGTCGCCGAGATTCCACGGGTTCGCAACGGCCTCGGCATGGCCATCCTCAGCACGTCGCAGGGCGTGATGTCGGATCGCCAGGCGCGGCAGAAGCGCACCGGCGGCGAGCTGCTCGCCCTGGTGTGGTAAGGGAGACGACATAGATGTCGCGAATTGGAAAGCATCCGGTCGTCCTGCCGAAGGGCGTGACCGCGAAGGTCGAGGGCAACACCGTTCAGGTGAAGGGTCCGAAGGGTGAGCTCGAGCGCACGCTGCACGACGACATGAAGGTCTCGCTGAGCGACAACCAGATTGTGGTGGAGCGTCCGTCCGATGAAGCAAACCACAAGGCGCTCCACGGGCTGAGCCGCACGCTGATCGCCAACATGGTCGAGGGCGTGACGAAGGGATACAGAAAGGAGCTGGAGCTGATCGGCGTCGGCTACAAGGCAGATCAGCGTCCTTACGGACTGCAGCTCGCGCTTGGCTTCTCGCACCCGGTGAAATACGAAGCGCCGAAGGGAATCAAGCTGAGCGCCCCGCAGCCGACATCGATCGTGATCGAGGGCGCGAACAAGGAAGTCGTTGGTCAGGTTGCCGCGGAGATCCGCAGCATCAGACCGCCCGAGCCCTACAAAGGCAAGGGAATCAAGTATGTTGGAGAACAGATTCGCCGCAAAGCTGGCAAGGCTGGCAAGGCGGGAGCGAAATAATGCCTAAGATGGCAAGACCAAAATCGCGCGAGCAGCTGCGCACTCGCCGCCACTTCCGTCTCCGGAAAAAAGTGGTTGGCAGCGCGGAGCGGCCACGCCTGGTAGTATATCGGTCGCTGAAGCACATCTACGCTCAGCTGGTTGACGATGCGACGCAGCGAACGATCCTGACGGTGACCGATTCGGGTCTCGAAGGGAAGCCGACCGCGAAGTCGGTGCGCGTTGTTTTCGATCGAGCTGGGTACCAATATCACGGCCGCGTGAAGGGTGTGGCCGACGGAGCCCGCGAGGGCGGGTTGGAGTTTTAATAAATGGCAGAGAACGAGAATCCAGAAGCTTCGGCGGGACAACCGGCCCCAGCGCGCCCATCACGCGGCGGCGCTAGCGCCCGTAGTGGCGGTGGCGGTGGCGGGCGCGGTGGTCGTGGCGGCGGTGGTCGTGGACGCGGTGGTTCAGGCGGCCAAGGCGGCGGCCGCGGAGAAGGCGGGGGCCCGGGCGGTGGCGGTGGACGCGGTCGGCGCGAAGGGAAATCGCGCGATCGTGAGGGCGGACGCGGAGACGGCGGCAACGAGCTCGTCGAGAACGTCATCGCCATCAATCGCGTTGCCAAGGTTGTGAAGGGCGGACGCCGCTTTTCATTCAACGCGCTCGTCGCGGTCGGTGACGGTCAGGGCCGCGTAGGCTTCGCCACCGGCAAGGCCAACGAGGTCTCCGAGGCCGTGCGCAAGGCAGTTGATGGTGCGCGCCGCAACATGGTCGCGATCCCGATGACTGGTGGAACGATTCCGCACGAGGTGGTGGGCTCGCACGGTGCGGGCAGGGTGCTGATGAAGCCCGCCGCCCCCGGCGCCGGCGTGATCGCCGGCGGAGCGGTGCGTGCGATCATGGAGTGCGCCGGCATTGCCGACATTCTTACCAAGAGCCTCGGCTCGACCAATCCGCACAACATGGTGCTGGCGGCGCTGGATGGACTTCAGCAGCTGACGACCGTGGAGCAGATCGCCCGCGAGCGTGGTATCGAAGTCTCGAGCCTTGGCTACCGGTCACGCGCCAAGTCGAAGGAGGCGGTCGCCCATGCCTAGAACACACGTCTGGTGGAGAACTCGTGGTCCGAAGAAGACCGCGAAAGAGACAATTACCGAGGGGAAGGTGCGCATCAAGCAGGTGAGAAGCGGCATCGGCAACTCCTGGAAGATGCGGCTCACGCTGGAAGCGCTCGGACTGCGGAAGCACCAGTCCGAAGTGATCAAGCAGGATTCACCCGCGCTGCGCGGACAGATCAAGCACGTGCGTCACCTCGTCGAAGTGACGCCGATAGAGGGCTAAGAAGTGGCAACCAAAACAAAGGCGGCAGCGGTCGAGAAGATCGGCCTGCACAATCTCGTTCCCGCACCGGGATCGCACCGGAATCGGAAGAGACTTGGACGCGGTCCGGGCTCCGGCACCGGTAAGACTTCCGGTAAGGGGCACAAGGGTATCAAGGCGCGCTCGGGTCACCACGGCCCCGGTGGCGGCAAGCCCCAGTTCGAGGGCGGCCAGATGCCGCTCACCCGCCGCGTCCCAAAGCGTGGTTTCACGAATATCTTTCGTGTACAGAATCAGATCGTCGGTTTCGACGATCCTCTGGCTGAAGCGGGATTGATCCGCAAAGGAAAGGGTCCGGCCAAACTTCTCGCCAACGGCGATGCGGCCAAGGGCGTTACCGTTCGCGGTATCATGCTGAGCGCGGGCGCCCGTCAGAAAATCGAAGCGGCCGGAGGCCGGGTAGAGACCTAAATGGCGCAATCAGCTCCAGCGGCGGCTGTAAGCAACATCTACAACACGCCCGAATTGCGGGACAAGATCGTCTTCACCTTCATCTGTCTCGTGATCTATAGAATCGGCGCGCACATCACGGCGCCGGGCGTAGACGTCGTGGCCCTGACCGATTTCTTCGCCAACAAGGGGAAGGGCGGCCTTCTCGGCCTGTACGACCTGTTCGTCGGCGGCGGACTCTCCCACGCGACGGTCTTCGCGCTGGGAATCATGCCCTACATCTCCGCCAGCATCTTCTTCCAGATCGCGGGCGCGGTGATCCCGACCGTCGAGAAGATGCAGAAAGACGAAGAGGGCAGAAAGAAAGTGACCCAGTGGACCCGCTACGCCACCGTGATACTGGCCGTGGTGCAAGGGTGGGGCTTCGCGCTCTTCACGTCATCACTTGAAAATGCAGTGATCAATCCGGGATTCGGATTCAAGCTGCAGATGGTGCTGGTGCTAACCGCCGGCGCGATCTTCGTGATGTGGCTTGGTGAGCAGATCACCGAGCGCGGACTGGGGAATGGCGCCTCGCTCATCATCTTCTTCTCGATCGTCGAGCGGTTCTGGCCGGGAATCTTCGGCACTTTCGGCTTCATCAAGACACAGGCGGTCGGACCCTTCTCACTGGTCGTCCTCGGCCTCGTGATGGTAGGTGTG
This sequence comes from Gemmatimonadota bacterium, assembly GCA_003221805.1. Lineage (GTDB taxonomy): Bacteria > Gemmatimonadota > Gemmatimonadetes > Gemmatimonadales > Gemmatimonadaceae > UBA4720. The sequence continues at coordinate 6,097 of QHUA01000215.1, read as the reverse complement.
GTCGCCGGCACGATCGCGGTGACAATGGCTGCGCGGCGAGTGATGATTCAGATCCCGCAGCGGACTATGGCACGTGGCCGTCAGCGGGAAGCGGCGAAGAACTTCATCCCGCTCCGCGTCAACGCCGCCGGCGTGATGCCGATCATTTTCGCGTCGTCGGTAATCGTGGTGCCGGGCGCGATCGCGCAGTTCAGTGGCAGTCCCATCGCCAGTCAGTGGGCGGAGAAAGTCGCTCCCGGCACGTGGCTCTACTACATATCGCAAGCGATCCTGATCGTTTTCTTCACCTATTTCTATACATCGATCATCTTCAACCCGATCGACATCTCCGAGAACCTCAAGAAGCAAGGCGGCTTCATTCCTGGTGTGAAGCCCGGTGCCAAGACGGCCGAATACATCGACCACGTCGTGTCGCGCATCACATTCCCAGGCGCGCTGTTCCTGACCTTCATCGCGCTGCTGCCGGTGTTCATCGCCGACGCGGTCAACGTGCCGTTCAGATTCGGTGGAACGTCGCTGCTGATCGTGGTCGGTGTGGCGCTCGATACCATGGCGCAGGTCAATCAGCATTTGTTGCTGAGGAAGTACGACGGCTTCATGAAGAAGGGCCGGGTGCGATTCCGCGGGCGCCAGGCAGGCGGGGCTTACTAGATTTCAATCGGAGGAGCCAAAAGCTCCTCCGAATCTTTTCAGGGTCTCACTGATGATCATCGTGCTGCTCGGCCCGCCCGGCGCTGGCAAGGGAACACAAGCCGACAGGCTTTCCACGAAGCTCGGCATCCCCAAGATCGCCACGGGTGACGTTCTGCGCGCCGCCGTGCGCGATGGCACGAAACGCGGGCGCGAGGCCAAGGCCTACATGGACCGGGGAGACCTTGTTCCGGATTCCGTGATCCTCGGTATTCTTCAGGATGTGATGACGTCGCCGGCGGCAAAGAAGGGAGCGATCCTCGACGGCGCAGTACGCACTGTTCCACAAGCCGAGGGACTCGGCACGATGCTGAAAGAGATTGGGAAGAAGGTCGACAAAGTGCTGCTGTTCGACGTCGACGATGAGGAGCTGGTGAAGCGACTCAGCGGGCGTACCGTCTGCGAAGGCTGCCAGACGCCGTACATGGGACGCGAGCCTGGCTCCATCTGCGAGAAGTGCGGCCACAAATTGGTGCGGCGCAAAGACGACGAGCCGGAAGCGATTCGCAATCGTCTCGAGGTCTATCGTAGACAGACGGCCCCGGTAGTGGACTGGTACCGCAATCATAAAATGTCGGTCTCGCGTATCGACGCGGACGCACCGGTGGACACGGTGACCTCCCGCGCGTTGAAGGCGCTCGGAAGAGAGAAGAGGGAAGAGGGAAGAGGGAAGAGGGAAGTGCGTAAGTGATTCAGATCAAGTCACCGCGGGAAATCGAAATAATGGCGCGCGGAGGGGAGATTCTCGCTGCGACGGTGCGGCTGCTCGAGAAAAGCGTACGCCCCGGCATGACGACGATGGACCTGGACAAGATCGCTGACGATTTCATTCGGTCGCATCCGGGCGCGACGCCGGCGTTCAAGGGGCTCTACAATTTTCCAGCGAGCATCTGCACTTCGATCAATCAGGAAATCGTTCACGGCATCCCGTCGAAGAAACGAGTCATCGAAGAGGGCGACATCGTCTCGATAGACATCGGGGTCAAACTGGACGGCTACTATACCGATTCGGCGACCACGGTCCCCGCCGGAAAGGTCGATCCCGAATCGAAGAAGCTTCTCGACGTGACGAAGAAGGCCCTGGCCGCCGGGATCGAGGCAGCGACGGCCGAGAATCACATTGGGGACATCGGTGCGGCCGTGCAGGGAGTGGTGGAGGCGGCGGGCTTCAGCGTGGTGCGCGATCTCGTCGGTCACGGAATCGGCGTCGGCTTCCACGAAGATCCGCAGGTTCCCAACTTCGGGAAACCAAAACGCGGTGTACGACTGCAGCCGGGGCTGACAATTGCCATCGAGCCGATGGTGAATGTTGGCAAGCCGGGCACGCGGACGTTGCCCGATCGGTGGACCGTGGTCAGCGTCGACGGCACGCGCTCGGCGCACTTCGAGCATACCATCGCGATCACGGACAACGGACCGCGTTTAGGTAGCGGTTGGTCTGACCGTTCCAGACGAGCAACAGAGTGTCAGCCACGACCGCGAAATGAACGGCGCGATCGCCGCCGCCCGGCCCCGGAAGATGCAGCATTGCTGAATCGCCGAGCGTCGCGTAGGTCCCTTTGAGCGTACGTATCGGAATTCTCAGACGCAGATCGCCGGCGGGCGTGTATTCCTCGTAAGCGGCGACGCCGGTGTAGTGCGGGTAGGTCCAAAGTCCCACCAGAGAATCACCGGGCGACACCGCGCCGACGCGAGTCTCGCGTTGCTCGCTGTTGCCGCGAACTGTGATCAGCGTATCGCGAGCGATTCGTATCCGACTCGGTGTCGAGTGTCCCTCCGGATCGACGATGAAGAGGCTGTCACGCACGCGCCGATACTTGAAGTCAACCATCGCCCCGACGGTATAAGAGAGCGAGTTGTCGCCGCCGAAGGAGAGCGTCGCGCCGAGTCCGCCGGCTGATCGGGCGACTGCTTCCCAGGTTCCGACCAGTGGTGAGACAGGCGTCACCTGTGCCGATGCGACTCCCGCCACGAAGATCGCCAAGGTGCCCAGGGTTTCTGGACTTCTTATCCGCATCATGTCCTCGGCGCCGTGTTAGCTGGAGAGCGCACGCTCGACGACGGCGGTCGTTCGATCTGCGAGCTCGGCGGCCTTCTTCGCCAGCTGCTCCGCTTCGCGCGCCAGCGCTTGACACGCCGCGCCTTTCGCGGCAGCGTGCGCGAGTAGGACGGCGACTCCGGCATCGGTTACCGCATTTGTGTTTCCCTTCTCGGCGAGTAGCGCCGCGAGCTGTGCCACCTCCACAGCCGCGCGCGCAGTCTCGAGTGGGACTTCGGCGGCCTTGAGGAGTGCGCTCGTGACGGCGGCGGAGCGGCGCGCCGCAGCGTCCTCCGGCTCCTTGGGGAGTTTGTAGGCTTCCGAGACCTGTGCATAGGCGCCGGCATCGCGCTTGACGAGTCCCGCGAGCTGATTGCCGAGCGACGCCGCCTTTAGTGCGGCCTCCTTCATTTCGGCGTCGACGGCGGCGTACTTCTTCTTGCCGATGGTGAGTCCAGCAACCATCTGGGCCAGCGCCGCGCCGAGGGCGCCGGCGTGGGCGGCGACGCTACCGCCACCGGGAACAGGATTCGACGCTGCGACGCTGGAGATGAACCCGCTCAGACTCTCGCCGCCGCCAACTGCCTCGCGCACTTGCCGCTCGAGAATCTGCTCGGCTGTGAATTTCGTCAGCTGCAGATGACTGACGGCGGCATCGAACAAGACTCTCTCCGGCACCAGCCCGACGATCTCGCTCCAGGTAACCTGTGCTCCTTCGGCCTCGGCGCGCATCTTCACGAAATCGAAGGCGTGGTGAAGCGGCGTCTTCTCGGTGTCGACCAGGTTCATCGAAACCTGCGCCTGCCCGTCGACCTCGAGACCGAGTCCCTTCACGTACTTGAAGCCGCCGGAGGATCCACGAACAGCTTTGGCGACGTTCTTGGCGATCGGAAGATTCGATGCGGGTCCGAGGTAAATGTTGTAGGCGACGAGAAACGGACGCGCACCGATTGCCGTCGCGCCGCAGGTCGGATGGATCTTGCCGGGGCCGAAGTCGGGTTTCCGAGCGGGATTTTTCCCGAGCTCCTCGCGCAAACCCTCGAATTCTCCACGGCGAACGTCGGCCAGATTCTCGCGCGCGGGCGTCGTGGCGGCGCGCTCGTAGAGATAGACGGGAATCTTCAGCTCGCGGCCGACCCGCTCGCCGAGCGTGCGCGCCAGCGCGATACAGTCTTCCATCGTCGAGCCTTCGAGCGGGATGAACGGCACCACATCCGTCGCGCCAATTCGCGGATGCTCGCCCGAGTGCTGACAGAGGTCGATTCGCTCCGCCGCAGCCTTGATTCCGGCGAACGCTGCATCGACCGCTGACTCGACCGGCGCGATGAAGCTGATGACGGACCGATTGTGTGAGGCATCCGACGAGACATCCAGCACCGACACACCATCGACCGAGGCGATGGCGTCACGTATCGCGCTGACGACTTCGGGACGCCGGCCCTCGGAAAAGTTCGGTACACACTCGACGAGCTTCATTCAGTCTTTCCTTTGCTCATGTTGGCCCGCCTGACAGTCTGCAGCAGCCAGGCGTGCATGGCGGGGTTGCCGGCAACGAACGAGCCTGCCTGCAACTCTGCCTGATTTCCATCCAGATCGGTGACAATCCCGCCCGCTTCAAGCACCATCAGAATTCCGGCGGCAACGTCCCACGGCGCCAGCACCAGTTCCCAGAACGCGTCAAAACGCCCGCAGGCAACATTCGAGAGGTCCAGCGCGGCAGAACCGGCGCGGCGGATGCCAGCGGTGCCGCGCATCACCAAACTGAATTGCTCCAGGTAGCGCGGCAACTTCTCGATGTTCTTGAACGGAAAACCGGTGCCGATCAATGCGCGGCCCGGCTCTCTGAGATTCGATACCCGAATTCTCTTTCCGTTCAGAAAAGCGCCGCCGCCTTTTATGGCCGTAAACTCTTCGCCCCGCGCGACGTTCAGGACGACGCCCGCGCACAGGATCCCGTTGCGCGCGATTGCCACCGAAACCGAATACTCGGGATAACCGTGGAGAAAATTGGTGGTGCCGTCGAGGGGATCCGCGATGACGACGATTCCTTTGCCGGCGATTGCCGTCGGCGAAAGCTCCTCGCCCAGCACGATTGCCTGGGGGAGCCGGCGTTTGATGATGCCGTCTATCTCGCGCTCAGATGCTTTGTCGACCTCGCTTACGAAATCTGAATGCCCTTTCGTCTCCCAAACGAGCTTGTCTCGCTGCGCCGTTGCAGCGCGAACGACCTCTGCGCCGCGGCGCGCAGCATCGAGAGATATGTCGAGCAAGTCGTCGTTACTGCTGTCTGTCGCCTGAATTCCTTGCAACTCCTGTCTCTCGCTCTTTAATTTCGCGCAATGTCCCGCATCTTCAGCGGCATTCAGCCATCCGGCTCCCTGCACATCGGAAACTACCTCGGTGCCGTCAAAAACTGGGTTGAGCTGCAGCACAAGTACGAGTCGTTTTTCTGCATCGTCGACTACCACGCCATCACGCTTCCCTACAAGCCCGACGATTTGCGGGCTCGCGTCGCTGACATGGCGCTGGGTCTGCTCGCTGCCGGATTGGATCCCGCGAAGTGCACAATCTTCGTGCAGTCGATGGTCCCGGAACATACCGAGCTGGCGTGGATATTCAACACGCTGACGCCGCTCGGTGAGCTGGAGCGCCAGACCCAGTTCAAGGAGAAAGCGAGTCGCGAGGAGAGCGTGCCAGCGGGCATCCTGAATTATCCGGTGCTGCAGGCCGCGGACATCCTGTTGTATCGCGCCGAGCTGGTGCCGGTTGGTGAAGATCAGCTGCAGCATCTGGAGCTCTCGCGCGAAATCGCCAGAAAGTGGAACGCGCGCTTCGGCGCCAGCGGGTTTTTCCCCGAGCCCAAAGGGCTGCTCACACCGGCTCGGCGCATCATGGGACTCGATGGCCAGGCAAAAATGTCCAAGTCGCTTGGCAACACCGTCGATCTGCTAGAAGATCCAAAATCGGTCTGGGAGAAGCTGAAGCCGGCGGTGACCGATCCGAAGCGGGTGAGGCGGACTGATCCAGGTACGCCGGAAGTCTGCAACATCTACCATTTGCACAAGGCGTTCAGTCCGGCGGCTACCGTCGAGCATGTGGCGGTGCAGTGCCGGAGCGCCGGCTGGGGCTGCCTCGACTGCAAGAAGGTTCTGCACGAGTCGATGGAGAAGGAGCTGGTGCCAATCCGTGCCCGCGCCAAGGAGATTGCGGCGCATCCGGCAAAAATGAAGAAGGATCTCGCTGCCGGCGCTGAGCACGCCGGGTCCATTGCCAGCGGCACGATGACGGAAGTCAAGAAAAAAATGGGACTCACCTAGGCGCGCGAATGGCTGACGTCGAGCTCGTGCAGCGCGCGAAGTCTCTGATAGA
>QHUA01000195.1:560-6932 GCA_003221805.1 Gemmatimonadota bacterium | reverse complement strand
GAGCCATCAATGACGATTCCGTCGACGGGAATACGCTCTCCCGGTCGAGCGACAACGATCTCTCCAGAGTGGACCTGAGCCAGCGGCTTGTCGACCCAGGCGCCTCCCTCCTCGACGCGAGCGACGGAAGGCAACAACGATGCGAGTTTTCTCAGCGCCTCCGACGTTTTGCTTCGCGCGCGTGCTTCGATCGCGCGCCCAGCCAGCACCAGGCCGATGATGAAGATCACCGCTTCGTAATAGACGTCCGGCGCCATCCCATTTCTGGCGAACAGGTTCGGAGCGATGGTCGCCACCACCGAGTAGATAAAAGCGGAGCCCGTGCCGAGCGACACGAGGGTGTTCATGTCGGCCGAGCCGTGGCGCACCGCTTTCCACGCACCGCGGTAGATGTCGCGACCAGCCCAGAGCAGAATCACAGAGGTCAGCCCAAGCAGCGAATAGTTGACGAGAGTGCTGCCCATGCTGCCCATTGAAAGCGCCATTGCCACGATACCGGCGAGCACGCTGACTGATGCGCGCAGGGCGAGTGAGCGCGCTTCGCGAATCTCGGGACTGGCGTCGCCCGACTCGGCGAGAATGTCCTCGGTCCCTGTCGGCAGCTCAGCGTCGTAACCGGTGGCGCGCACTGCGGCAATCAAGCGCGCCGGCGAAACGGTCGATGGATCGTAGCGCACCGCTGCGCTCCGCGTCACCAGATTCACCGAGGCATTGAGCACGCCGGGTTCTGCGGTGAGCGCGCGTTGCACCCGTGCCTGACAGGCAGCACAAGTCATCCCCGTCACCGGGAAATTGATTGCACTTACGCTGTCTTGATCCGGCTCAACATTCGCTGTCATATTTAGTTTCCCCTGCCTGCAATATACCCCCCTCCCCTATACAAGCAAGGTGTTCGATCTCGCCGGCAGCCATCCACAGGAAGCGATCAGCCGGCTGCCGGTCGTGTTCTGTTGCTTATTGAATTACGCGATCGAACCTGAGCGGGTTGGCGACGTCTAAGGTGTAGTGCCACCATTCCTGGTCGTAGTTAGTGAAACCCTCACGTTCCATGGCGGCCTTGAGCCGCTGTCGGTTTGCCGCCGCTTCTCCCGTCGCATTCGCGGTGTGCGCAGCCGGCGAAAACGTATCGAATGGCGTTCCCATCTCGAGCTCTTTTCCCGACCCCAGATCGATCAGCGTCAGATCGACGGCGAGCCCGAGGTTGTGCCGGGAGCGGCTGGCGATGTAGCCATCCTTGAGCAGGTCCGCCCGGTGAACTCGCTCGGTCCAGGCAACCATCGCCAGCGTCGCGCGCACGGGACGGTAGGCATCGTAAATCTCGAGACCCAGTCCTCGCGGTCGCAGATCTCGCTGAACGCGCGCCAGCGCCGAGGCCGCTTCGCGTCGGAGAAATGCCCGATTGGCGAGATAGCCCGGCAAGGGTACCCCGGTAAAATTGTTCGTCGTCGCGTAGCGAAGGTCGACGACGATGCTCGAATCGAGCGCACGAACATCCGCAAGCAGTGTATCCGCTGCCGCGTCTGAGGCAATCGCTGTGTCGACGGTGTTGACCGGCGGCGCCGAACGCGGCGTCGCGGCGGGCGCGCAGGCGAGCAGCGCGCCGAGCGCGAGTAGTGGACGTATTTTTGTCATGTGACAACAATAACTTCGCGCGGGCACCGCTCGGCGGTCCTCGCCAGTTTCCTCGGTTGGACACTGGACGCCTTCGACTTTTTCCTGGTGGTGTTCGCGCTCACCGCCATCGCCAAGGAATTTCAGAAGACCGACGCCGAGCTCGCGCTCACAATCACGGTGACCCTCGCCTTCCGTCCCGTTGGCGCGTTCATCTTTGGTCTGATGGCCGATCGTTACGGGCGGAAAATCCCCCTCATGATCGACCTCGTTTTCTTCTCGATCGTCGAGGTGCTGTCCGGGTTCGCGCCCAATTACACCGTGTTTCTGATCCTGCGCGCCCTGTTTGGAATCGGCATGGGCGGCGAGTGGGGCGTCGGCGCGTCGCTGGCGATGGAGAAGGCACCTACCGCAAGGCGGGGCGTTTTGTCCGGCCTGTTACAGGAGGGTTACGCTGCCGGGTATCTCCTCGCCGCCGTCTGCTACTTTTTCGTCTTTCCGCGCTGGGGATGGCGGCCAATGTTCTTCATCGGCGGACTGCCGGCCCTGCTGGCGTTATTCGTCCGCTTCCGCGTGGAGGAGTCCGAAGTCTGGCAGCGGACGCGCCACAAGGATTGGAGCAGCCTCGGCCGGGGCATCGCTTCGCACTGGAAGCTGTTCCTGTACCTGACGCTGCTGATGGCGGCAATGAATTTCGTCTCGCACGGAACCCAGGACATGTATCCGACGTTTCTGCAGCGCGACTGGGGATTCTCGCCACAAAAGCGCGCGGCGCTCACCGCGTTTTCGATGATCGGCGCGATCCTCGGGGGAATCAGCTTCGGTTATCTCTCCGATCGGATCGGCAGGCGTCGATCGATCGTTCTCGCGCTCGTGCTCGCGATACTGGTAATTCCAATTTGGGCATTCTCGCCGGCGCTCGCCGGGCTCGTCGTCGGTGCTTTCGCGATGCAATTCATGGTGCAAGGCGCCTGGGGAGTGATTCCCGCACACATCACCGAACTCTCGCCGGACAACGTGCGGGGATTTCTTCCCGGGTTCGCGTACCAGTGCGGAGTTCTGATAGCGAGCTCCGTCGCTTATCTCGAAGCCATCCTGGCCACGCGAATGACCTATGCCAGGTCGATGGCGATCGTCGCAGTAATCGTGTTTTCCGCCGCCGCGATCATCGCCTGGCTCGGACGCGAGCGCCACGCTGTCGAGTTCGGCGCTGCGCCTGAAAGCGATCTTGAACGCGCGCCACGTCTCGCCAGCTAGGCTGATTACACATCTTTCGCCCTGGCGACTAGACCGTCGAGGAGAGCGCGCACGTGCTCGATGCCCGTTCTCGGATTCATCATCGTCACACGCAGTACCGGGCGACCGTCGAGAACCGTCGCGGTGATCCAGCCGCTTCCTTTTTTGTTATAGAGTGGTCGCACTGCGCGATTCAGCTCGTCGATTCGTTTCGCATCCGCCTCTGAAGGTGATCTGCGCGGGTTCGCCTTTCCGCCTGCGCCCACGAATCTGAAGCAGAGAATGTTCGATTCGGGCTCGTGGAGATTCTCGAAATCGTCCCTGTTCTCGATTTCCTCGTACAGCAGCCTGGCGGTGTGGCAAAGGTGGTCGTAGAGCAATCCCAGGCCTGTCGCATCGGCGCGACGCGAACACTGAAAGCTCCGAATGCCCTGGTCGAATATGCGCGTCGATTTGCCGCCGTGAAACAGGTACGGCGCCTGCTGTGCAAATGCGCGCTCCAAATCACTTTCGTCGCGGGTGAGGACCATGCCTGCCGCAAGCGGCAGCAGCATCATTTTGTGTGGGTCCCACGCCAGCGAGCGTGAGTAGCGCAGGCCGTTGATCGCCGGTGGAGGATTCGCTGAGAGGACGGCGCTCGCGCCGTGGGCGCCGTCGACATGCAGCCAGATGCCGCGCTCCTCGCATACCGCGCCGATCGACTCCAAATCGTCGAATGACCCAGTCGCCGTAGTGCCGGCGGTCGCGACGACGGCCATTACGCCTTTCCCTTCATCACGCAGCCGGTCGAGCGTCTTCACCAGCACACCAACGTCGATCTTGTATTTGCGGGAAGAGATCGAGATTCCGCTGCGACGTCCCATGCCGAGCTGACCGATCGCGCGGGTGACGGCATAGTGGGCGTGCTCGCCGTAAACGACCACTGGCGGATTTGCGCCGATCCCGTTTTCCCACGCGTCCGGCACCGCGGCGTTACGCGCGGCGAGCATTGCCGTGAAGTTGGCTTCGGTGCCGCCCGACGTGAGCGTCCCACCGGCGCCACCACCATATCCGGCGAGCTTTGCCAGCCAGGCGACAATTCGGTGCTCGATCATCGACGCAGTCGGGGACATCTCCCAGACAGCAAGCGACTGATTGAGCGCGCCGATGACGCTCTCCATCCAGATGCCGACCGCCAGTGGCGCTGACGTCTGGTGTCCCATGTACATCGGATGGTAGTACTTGTTGGCGTCGGCGAGGACTTCTCGCTCGAGGCGCTCGATGATTTCGCCAACCGGCCGGCCGGCGGCGGGGAAGTCTTCGGTGAATCGGCGCTCGAGCTCCTCGACGCCGAGCGGCGTAGAAACCTGACCGCTGCCGCTGCGCGTGGCCGCGAAATAGCGAGCTGTCACAGCTGCAAACTGTTTTCCGACATCGAGCGATGTGTCTGCTTCGAGCTCTGCGAGAATGTCATCGATCATGGGCCAAATCTACTCGATGACTTGCAGCTTTCGTGTGTGTGTAGCTCGGCTAGCCTTCCAGCAAATCGTTCTGCCGAACGAAGTCGGCGAGCTCGCCGCGGGAGCTGACGCTGAGTTTGACAAAGATGTTGGAGAGGTGCGTGCTCACCGTTCGCGAGGAAATCTGCAGGGTGCCGCCGATTTCCTTGTTCGACTTTCTGCCGGCAACCATTCGTGCAATCTCGATCTCGCGTCCGGTCAAGCCAGCAGCGCCGGTAGCGACGGTCTTCGGCGGTGGTCGCACACCACGCTCCCTCATTTCCTCGCGTGTTCCAGTGAGCTCCTCTGCGGCCCCAAGTCTCGCCAGCACGTCGTGCGCTTTGCGCAGCTCGCGAGCTCCTTCTTCGCGTTGACCAGTCTCCACCAGCGCGCCGGCCAGTTTTCGCCTCACACGGGCAGCTTGGGGAGGGAACGGAATTGCTTCGAGCTGTTCCGCCGCTGATCGCAGCAGATCGATTCCGCGACGAGGATCTCCGTCGCGGAACCATGCGATCAGACCATCGCACGCGTCCGCATAGGCCAATCCCAGGCGATGCTTCAGGCGGCCGGCATCCCTGCGCATCCTCGCCGAGTGCCGGGCCGCACGATCAAAGTCCCGCGCTAATAGCGCCGCCTCGCCAACAACCGGCAGCAACCATTGCAGCGACCAAACGACGTAACCGGTGCGATCGGCGATCGCCAGTCCCGCCTCGCCAACTCGCACCGCTTCCTCCGGGTCGCCTTTCGCCAGGTAATACGATGCAAGGCCGAGGTGAGCGGGAACGATGGAAGGAACGTCGAGCGCTCGCTCGCCAACGCCCTCCAGCGAGCCAGTCTTTTCGCCACCCGCGATCTTCCACGCCAGGTCGAAGTATTCTTTTGCTTTCTCCTCGGCGCCTCGCCAGAGATAGATCAAACCCGCCCACACGTAAAGCCGCGGTAGCAGCACACGCTGATTGAGGCTCTTTGCCTGGATGATCGTACGCTCCGCAATCGAGAGTGCGGCGTCCCAGTCCCCGATTCCCGACAGGTATTGAACCCAGATCTCGGCAGACCAGAGAGGCAACAGCGGCGACTGCATTTGATCTGCTAGCTCGTCGCTGCGCTTGATGTGCTTCACTACTTCTTCCGCATCTCCAGAGACTCCGGCCAGCAATGCCAGTCCCCAGTGCGCGGTCCATTCGAGCATGTGCTGACCGGCAGCCTCCGCGTGAGCGACCGCCTCCACTCCGTGCGTGCGTGCGGTTTCGAAGGGCCCTGTCCATGTGTAAAGGAGGAGCAACGCGCGATGGGCACGCGACAACAGCGTGTCGTTGTCAACGCCACCGGCAGCGGCCGACGAAAGAGCGCTTTCTACCTCTGCCTGCGCTTCCTCGAGTCGCCCCAGGTCCTGTAGGGCGATTCCCTTGGCGAGGCGCAGGCGAACCCTCGTCGCGGGTACTGCGAAGTCTGCTTCCGCCAAGCCAAACTCGTAGTGCGACAGCGCGTCGGCGTACTTGCCGCTCCAATAGCAGGCCAGCCCCATCCGATGCTCGATATCAGCGAGAGCGCCGCGCTCGCCACGAACGACCGCATTATCGCGCGCGCTCTGCCACAGCGTCATCGCTTCGTCGTACTCGCCAAGGCGCTGCCGGGTGCGCGCGAGGGTCAGCAGAATCTCTTCACGTGGCACTTCCACGATCGTGGCATCGCGGTCCAGACGGTCGAGCGCCGCCGCGAGATAATTCGCTGCTTCGCGATTGGCGTACTTCTCCAGCGCGGCGCGGCCGGCGGCGTACAGGTACCTCACTGCTTTGCGCGCGAGAGTGTCAGAGTGTGACCGCGCAAAGTGAAGCGCGAGCTCGTCGGCGTGTGCCATGACCGACCCACCATACAAACTCTCTAGCGCTTCGGCGATCATGGCGTGTAGACGCCTTGCTTTCGCCTGGCCCAGCTCGGAGTAGAGGACCTGCTGCAGCAGCGGGTGAGTGAAGTCGTAACGAATGGAGTCCATGTCACCGGTCTCGTGCAGCACGCGTTGCGCAATCAGCTCGTCGAGAGCGGCAAT
>QHUA01000195.1:0-487 GCA_003221805.1 Gemmatimonadota bacterium | reverse complement strand
CGTCGACGGCAGTTGGATTGCCTCCATCTCCCAGCCGGTCCAGCGACCGTCTCGCTGGGAAATCGCTCCGGAGTCGACCAGGGACTTGAGCGTCTCCTCGACGAAGAATGGGTTGCCCCGCGTCCAGTCGTAGAGCAGCGCCGAAAAATGCTTCGTCGCGCCCGCGTCTCCTCCGAACATCTGATGCACGAGAGCTTCCACTTCGGGCTGCGAAAGCGGAGTCAATCGTTGCACGGTGAGGACGCCGAGCCGCAGCAACGACTGCTCGGAGCTGCGCAAGACCGGATTGAAGTCGCGCTCGGCTTCGTTGTAAGTGCCGAGGAGCACGATCTTGTGCTCGGCGATTTGGCGGGCGATGAAGTGAAAGAGCTCCAGCGACGACGCGTCCGCCCATTGCAGGTTTTCCAGGACGATGAAGAGTGGCTGCTTGGCGGACAATCGCCCCAGAAACTGGGTGAAGTTCCAGAGAAGACGCGCCTTTATCTCC
>QHUA01000194.1:1427-4709 GCA_003221805.1 Gemmatimonadota bacterium | reverse complement strand
ATGCGCTCCAGGTCGGCTCGGGAGTCACCGCACCAAGACCACGCATCGGGGTGAAGTTCAAGGACCACTCCGACCTCTGTTGCGCTGAGGAGCTCGCGTCCGCCGCGAAGCGCCGCCACCTCCCAGCCCTCTATATCCATTACTATCCAGTCCGGCTTCACCTGGCGACTGCCCCAAAACCGGTCCAGCGTCGTGACGGGGACGCGAACCGCCTCCGTCTTGGGGAGAAGAGGATTAGCTCTCATCACACGCGCCATGCCGTTGGCGCCCGACACGTGTAGCGTCACATCTCCCACAGTATCACCAATCGCCACACCGACGATCTCCACCTGCGAGTCAAGTCCGTTCAGCCGGAGGTTTCTCTTCAGGAGACAGGTAGCGTAAGGGTTAGGCTCGAAAGCAAGGACCCTGCCTCTGGGCCCGGACCATCTCGCGAGCTGGACGGTGAGTACTCCGACATTTGCACCGACGTTATAGACGACGGCTCCCGGCGCAATGCGCTTGCACAGGAAGCCGGCGCCGGCTGCCTCGTATCCGGGGGCGAAGCGGTGGCGACAGCGCGAATCCACGCGATACTCTATGCCGTTGACTACCCGACGAACGCCCTTGCGTGCAGTGGCCAGCCTCAGCGCCAGCTCCCGCATTGGGCGCCCCACTCTCTTGATTGCCTCGGGGACTCTCACTCGTCTTGCTTCCGACGGTGAACGCTCGGGTGTATAGCGCGAGGGCGGAGGCGGCGGTAGACAACATCACCATCTAGCTGAGTGGCTCGTTGTCGGGTCTCTTTATGATGGTTCACAGGATGTTTGATCACGACCTTCCGACGGGATCGGCTCTCCTGAAAGTAGCGCAGATCTGCCCTACGTTCTTCGACGACGACTCGGTGATCGGCGGCGCCGAGCGGTACGTGCTTGAGCTGTCGCGGCACATGTCCCGGCATGTGCAAGTCAGCATGATTACCTTCTCGCGAAGTCTGCCCCGCCTCATTGTAGAACGTGACGCCGACTTGGAGATCCGGCGGTACCCAGCGAAGCACTTCCCGAAGGGTAATCCGGCGAATCCCGCGGCCATCGCGTTCCTGAGAGACCTCAGCCCTTTCGACGTCCTCCACTGCTATGGCCACCCTCAGGTCGTGACGGATCTCAGCATTGCCTTCGCCACCATTTTCCGCAAGAAGCTCTTTGTGACGGACATCGGCGGCGGGGGCGTCTCCCTGAGTTCATATCTCTCGAAGCTCGGCATCGATACCCGTCGGCTCGTCGGCGGCTTTCTGCTCCTAAGCGGGTACAGCGCGCAGCAACACGCACCATACCTGGAACGTGTGCGCGTGATCTATGGGGGCGTAGATACGGAGATGTTCCGACCGCTCGAAATTACTCGCGACCGTCGCGTTTTGTTTGTCGGTCGGCTGATTTCCGCGAAAGGGATTAATTATCTGATCGAGGCCATCGACTCATCTACGCCGCTGAGAATAGTCGGGCGACCATACGACCCAACCTATTTCGACTTGCTCCAAGGCATGGCTCAACACAGGGCGGTCGAGTTCTTTACCGATGCCTCGGATCAAGATCTCGTTCGGGAGTATTCATCAGCGCTCGTAACCGCCGTTCCTTCAGTGCATACAGACATCCACGGCAACCATACATCCGCGGAGCTGCTCAGCCTCGTGGCGCTCGAATCCATGGCCTGCGCTACCCCGGTGGTTGCGACGCGCTGCGGGGCCCTCCCGGAAGTGGTCGAACACGGCGTAACCGGCTTCGTTGTACCGCCGAATGACCCGAAAGCATTGCGGGAAAGGATTCAGTTTCTGTTCGCTCGACCCGAGACAGCGAGAGCAATGGGGGAGGCCGGACGGGCACGCGTACTCCGTGAGTTCACTTGGCCGAAAGTGGCTAGTCGGTGCTTACAAGCGTACCGTGAGGTTCTCCAGCCGTGAAAGTCCTCATCGTGCAGGACTCCCTCGTGCCCCGTGGAGGATCGGAGATCATCGCGCTCCAGATGATCGACGCACTCCACGAGGCGGGCTGCACCCCCGTGGCAATCTGTCGAGAGCGAGGCCCTACAGTTGTTCGCCGCGTGCCGGCGTACGAGGTTCCGGAGCTTTTCCGACGGCCTGGAAGGGCCGCCTTGGCTGCCTTCCAGACTGTTGTGGAGCGTGAGCGACCAGATCTCGTCCACATCCACAAAGTGACAAGACCGGACGTGATCCGGTTCGCAGCCGAGCGACTACCAACGACGGTGACGATTCTTGATCACAACGCCTACTGCCCGGGGGGTTCGAAGGTATTCTGGCGAACCGGGATGGTGTGCCGACGGCCTTTGGGAGTCCCGTGCCTTCTTCACGCATATACGCACCGATGCGCCGCGCGTCACCCTGTCCGACTCTGGGGACAGTTTGCGTTCTCGGTCGATGCCATAACTGCGCTGCGAACCGTTAGGCGCGTGCTGACGCTCAGTGGGTACGTCCGTGAGCAACTGCTCCGCTCTGGTCTCGCGCCAGATCGCGTCGTTGCTCTCGCACCGTGGGTCGAGCTTCCTCCGGGAGCCGCTCCCGACGAAGGCGAGACGGTGCTGTTCGTGGGGCGGCTTACTCGGGAGAAGGGTCTGCCCAGCCTGCTCAGGGCGCTCGCCCTCCTGCAGGTGCCTTTCAAAACTGTGATAGCAGGCGACGGCCCGCTTCGGAGCCGATGCCAGAACCTGGCTGCGGAACTGGGGATCGACCATCTGGTCGAGTTTCGTGGCTGGCTCGGTAGGCCAGCGCTCCGGCGAGAGTACAGGCGGTGTGTCTTGCTGGTGTTGCCTTCTCTCTGGCCAGAACCGTTTGGCTTGGTAGGTCCCGAGGCAATGGCTTACGGAAAGCCCGTCGTGGCGTTCGACGTGGGCGGCGTCCGGGAGTGGCTTGTTGACAGGGTTAACGGCCTCTTGGTGCCCAGAGGTGATGTCCCGAGCCTCGCTGCGGCGATCGCGGAGTTACAGATGGATCCCCAATTGAGAGCTCGGCTAGGTGAGGGGGCGCGGCTATGCGTGAAGGAACGGTTCGATCGGAAAGTGATCCTCCCCCGACTCATGGCAATTTACCGTGAGCTGCTCAACTAGCCTAGGTGCTCGCGGGTCGTTTGAAGGCTTGGCAGAGATCCCAGCATGACCGTGCTCGTGACCGGCGGGGCCGGCTTCATCGGATCGCATCTGACAGAGCGTCTACTTGCCGACGGGAAGGACGGCGTCGTGCTTGATACTCTCAGACGAGGCGACAACTCCATCAGGCACCTGGCCTCCCGTGAA
>QHUA01000194.1:0-1421 GCA_003221805.1 Gemmatimonadota bacterium | reverse complement strand
AGAGCTTGCGTCCCGACGACGTGATCTACCACCTTGCAGCACTTCACTACATCCCGGAGTGCATGGCTCATCCGGTCGAGACGCTTTCCGTTAACGTCGTCGGGACGCAAGCTCTGGTGACTGGTCTCGCGTGCCGGCGGTTTGTGCTTGTTTCGACCGGCGATGTGTATGCGCAGAGAGATCAAGGGTGCGAGGAAGTGGACCCCGTGGAGCCCTTCAACGTGTACGGACTCTCAAAATTCTTTTGCGAGCGTTTGCTGGAGAACGAGGCGCAGCGGGGGAAGGTTACCACATGGGTGGCCGCCCGTCTCTTCAATGTCTATGGCCCCAGAGAGACGACGCCTCACGTAATCCCGCACATCCTCGGAGAGGTCCGTCGCGGCAACGGCGTCCGTCTGGGGAGTTTGTGGCCACGACGCGACTACACCTATGTCGCCGACACCGTGGATGCGTTGGTCGCGTTGGGGGAAGTTCCGTTGTCCGGTCCGTTCCACGTGTTCAACGTCGGGACCGGAGTGGCAGCGTCAGTCGGGGAGATTGTCGAGCTGCTCAGCGAGCTGTTGGGAACTCACCTTCGAGCGGAAGTGACCCCCGAGCGGATTCGTCCGGTTGAACGTCCGCATCTTCAAGCGAACATTAGCAAGATTCGGAAAGTAGCTGGTTGGCAACCTCAGTATTCGCTGCGCGACGGCTTGAAGGCGCTTTGTACCGCCGAGGGACACCTACGGTAGAGTCTCGACGCGTTTGCCTGCTGTCGCCTCACTTTCCTCCAGATCTCAGCGGCTTGGGGGACTATACCTACTGTCTGGCGAGGGCCCTCGCCGAGGTCGGCTACGAGGTACAGGTCCTGACGTCTGTTGGTGACCTTGACGACGTGCTGTACCCACCCCCTCGCGGCGTGCTAGTTCATCGTGTGGTTAGAGCGTGGGGAATGGGTGGACTCTGGCAGATCCTTCGGACGGTTCGCCGGCTCCATTGCGATGTGTTGATGCTCCAGTACACTCCGCACGCCTTTGACCGGCGGGGCATCACAGCCGCTGTGAACCTTCTTCCTTTCCTCCTCCGCGTCACGACAAGCGTTCGAGTCCTGCTCAACTTCCACGAACTCTACATCCCATTCGACCGCTCATTGAAGCACTGCCTCGTTGGGCTGTGGGGGCGCGCAATGGCGTTCCTCATTGTTGTGTCAAGCCATTCCGTTACAGCCATTTCGAGCGAGTGGCCAAGACGCCTCCGCCGAGTCGGAGTTTGGAAGCGCATTCAGGTGATTCCTGTAGGCAGCAACATCCCGCGTGCCGACGTCAGCTCGGAGGCCCTGCGGGCCGTTCGCGAAACGCTGGGCGTAGATCGGAGCACGCTCCTCATAGGCTGTTTTGGATCCGCGGGGCCGCACCGGGACGCGGTGCTGCTTCGGACGGCAT
>QHUA01000193.1 GCA_003221805.1 Gemmatimonadota bacterium | reverse complement strand
TGTCAACTGAGTAACGCGCGTTGAGATACCTGGCCGTCTTCCTCATTGTCGCCTGCTCCATCGGTTGCGCAAAGAAGCCTGACCTGGCCACGCCACCGGTCGAGCGGGAAGTGCGGGGGCAGACAATCATCTCGAATCGTCTACCGGCCGCCGATCTCACCTTCGGTAACGACTTTCGGTACGTGGGCTCTCAGGTCGTCAATCTTTATGGGAACGCCTTTGCGGAGCAGCACGTCTTCGTCAAAGGCGCGAGCAGCGGGCCCGTCGCAGCGTTCTACTGGGTACAGTTCGAGCACTACCTGCCCACCAACAGCAACACCTATAGTTATCGCCCCGAGCGGACGACCGACTTCGGCGGCTTGCAATTCATCTATGATGTGAGAGCATTCGCCGATTACGGTGCCGCGACGCGGGATCCTCGCTCCGATGGCGCCGCCGTTGCCGCGCTACTGGCGAGGCACGACGTGAGGTTCCCGGCGCGGATGGCTCGCGTGCGCATGTTCCACCTTCCCACCGCCGACCGCCGCAGCGAGCTGATGATCATCTACGGCGAGGCGCTGGCACCGAACTCCCGGATTCCCACCCGCGGCGGGGACATCTCCCTGGACAGCGAAAGTCCCGCCGATGCCAACGTCATTCTCGACCACGCTCGCCAGGGTCTGACTGTACGCAAGAAGTGAAGAAACAGCCTCCATGACGGCCCACCCTACAACGTCACGCGCGTTCGATCATTGTGGCTGGGATTCGATGTTGCATCCAGCCCCGTTGTGCGTATATATATTGTAGATACAGAGCCTCCACCTCCGTTACCGCCGCCAATCATGATTACAACAATTCAGCGCTGGGGTAACAGCCTCGCCGTGCGCATCCCCAAGCCTTTCGCAGCACAGACGGAGCTCGGCGAAAACAGTCAGGTCGACATCTCCGTCGACGGCAGTCGGATCGTGGTCAGTCCGGCCGCCAAGGAATGGAAACTCGAGGATCTGATCGGCGGGATCACCGCCCACAACACCCACAAGGAGACCAGGTGGGGGGATAGAGCCGGCGCCGAGGCTTGGTGACGCGGTCAGGAAAGAAGCAGGCGTACGTGCCGGAACGCGGTGACGCAGTCTGGCTCACGTTCGATCCGCACGCCGGCCATGAACAGGCAGGACGTCGCCCAGCCATCGTAGTCTCGCCAAAACGGTACAATTCGCGAAGCGGCCTGGCCCTGTTCTGTCCCGTAACGAACCAGGTCAAGGGCTACCCGTTCGAGGTGATCTTGCCAGTGGAGCTACCGGTGAAGGGAGCCGTTCTGTCTGACCAGGTAAGAAGCCTCGATTGGCGGGCCAGGAAAGCGGCGCGCATTTGTGCCCTGCCACCCGCCACTATCGAGGAGGTCGTCGGAAAGCTTCAGACGTTGGTGCTTCCGCGATAACCCGGGGTCCAGCCTTGGCGCGCTTACGAAAATCCACCTCCCGTCGGCCAGATGACAGCCGCGCGGCAAGGAATGCATCGTGCGTTGGTGCGTGCGTCCTCACCAACCCACGCAATGACGACGCCCCTGGAAGAAGCACTGGAGAGATTGGTCAACAGAGTTCCGGAAGTCACGCTCGTATTCTGGATTCTAAAGATTCTGGCGACGACGGTCGGCGAAACTGCAGGCGACGTTCTCTCGATCACGTTCAAACTCGGCACCGTGGTCACGTCCTACGTGATGGGAGCGTTGCTGCTGATCACCCTGGGGATCCAGTTCCGCGCGCGCCGCTACGTGCCGTGGATCTACTGGTTGGTGGTGGTCTTCATCAGCGTGGTCGGAACCCTGATATCGGACAACCTGGTCGACAACCTCGGCGTTCCGCTCACGACGACGACGGCGATTTTCATGGTGGCGCTGATCCTGGTATTCGTCTTCTGGTACATGAGCGAGAAGACGCTGTCGGTGCACACGATCTTCACTCACAGGCGCGAAGCATTTTACTGGGCGGCGATCCTCTTCACGTTCTCGCTTGGCACTTCCGGTGGAGATCTGTTGTCCGAGCGAATGGCGGTGGGCTACGCTTTGTCGGCGGTGATTTTTGCGGCGGGGATCGCCATCATCTATGGGCTCTATCGCATGCGAGTGATCGGGGAAGTCCTCGCCTTCTGGCTCGCCTACATCCTTACCCGACCGCTGGGCGCGTCGATGGGCGATCTGCTGACGCAGGCTCGTGCCGACGGTGGACTTGGTCTGGGGACGATTCCGGTGAGCGCTGTATTTCTGTTGATCATCGTGATTCTGGTCGTTCATCTCACGAGGGAGGAGAAGAAACTCGCGCAGGCCAATCCCCTGCCCTGACAGGCGGCCATCCAAAACATCGTGTATTTCGGTATCGCTCCCTAGTTCCTCGTCACTTTGGAGAAGCGGCTGAAGCGTCGGCGCACGCTCGGCGTGATACACCAGCTGCGCAGCCTCGCGCATGGTGCTGCTCGGCGCCGTAAATGAGATTGAGACGCTGACGACGGGTCTTTCCGGAAAGATCTGGCAGAAGATAAGGTTGCTGGAACGGGCACCGACATAATCATTGTGACGTAGTAGCACGCTGAAACCCGCTGATGGAGCGTAGTGAACGTCACGTGCCTCTCCTGAGGGTAATGTCGTACGATTACCCATCGATGAGGCGCCCTCTATACGCTTTGTGAACTAGAAGGGGGAGTCCATCAATAATGAAACCGCGCTTGCAGGAAGTTCACGCGGTCGTCGCCGACGAGATAAACCAGTCGGTCTTCACCCGTGATGCGCCGAGACCAGATATTCGGACCCAGTTGCTTGAGGTGCTCGGGTTTTCCGATTCCCGAGAAGGGATCTCGCATCACCGCCTCGATCAGAGCAAGAACTCGTAGCGCCGTCTTCCTGTTCGTATCAACCCACCAGCGGAGATCCTCGAGGCACTCGGGTTCGATCAC
>QHUA01000126.1 GCA_003221805.1 Gemmatimonadota bacterium | reverse complement strand
CCCGGATGAGGACGCGCTCGTATTGCGACCGCGGCAGCACGCGCTCCGGAAAGAGATTGTCCCAGGTGCAGAGCCGACCGACATCTTCGTAGCCGGCGGGACGATCATCGAGGTCGAGTAGCGAAGGTGCCCGTCCTTTCATCACTGAGCCGATGAGCCGCAGCGTGAATGGATCCGAGTAGCGGCGGATGTACGGCCAGAAGTGCTTCGTGATCAGGCCGGCAATCGCACGCAGCGAGAGAAAGCGCCCGTCGGTAGTCGGCCATTTGTCGCCATCGATGTCCGAGACGAAAGGATTCTCGGGGTAGCAATCGAACCGTGCCAGCCAGCCTTTGCGAGTAGTGTGCGGCATCGGCCGGAACCCTCTGATCACCGGAATGTCCGTTTCGTCGAGAACCGAAATCTCATAGCTGGGCCAGCGCATCACCTCACGCACGATGCCAACGATCACCGTGGCCGTCGCGATCATGAGCGGGGCGTCGGGAGTGAAATCAGCGGTTATCTCGATGCGATCTCCGCGCGGCCTGACTCCGATTCCGGTCGAGCGCCGATTCGCCGCCAGCAGCATCACCGGAACGGGCAGGATATGCGTCAGCAAGTACGCCAGTTGTTCGACCGTCCGTGTCGTCCCTTGCTCGTTACGCGGCAACTCGAAAGAGATGTTGTAGTGCGTGCTGAATCCGGCGAGCTGCACGTCGGTGTCGTGCGCCTGCTCCCACGCGTCCAGTTCCTGCCGCACGAACAGAATCGCTTCCCACAATGAGCGTCCGGCGCGAGCCGCGCAGCCGCGCTCGATTTCAATTACCGGGGTGGCAACCTCGATGACGCCGGTGTCAAAGTAAACTGCCCCGCCGGTGGGCAGATGATATGACCGACCTTTGCGGTGCATCATCTTCTCGCGAATGATCTTGCGCGGGCTGCCGAAGATGTCCTCCGGTCTTACCTGCACGCCATCGATGATCACGGCGAATTCGGCTTCCATACCGATCGCCGCGAGCTGAATCCGCTCGTGCGTGGATGACTTGTTCTCCGGTCCTTTCTTCTTCTTCAGCTGCGCCATTCTGTCTTCCTAACCAACGTGCTCCAATATGGGTGACTCTCTTGCGAAACGATTTCGTCAACTTTTCACGTCCCGTGGCACCGACAGCACATAGCCGAGGTCGAGGTGAAGATGATCTTCCGCATATCCGGTCGGCGCTCCGTATGGGCGGGTCCAGATTCCGGGAAGAGTTTCGCGCGCGATCAAGCTGAACCGCTCGATCGCGTTTCGATTGTCGAGGTAGGTGTCGCCAATCCGATAGATGTTGGCGGCAGTACCCCAGGCGTGCGGAGTGGCGTTCTTCGAGAACCGATGTGACGGCGAGCGATACCCGCCGTTCGCCGAAATATGGACCAGCGTCCCAACCGCCTCCCGAAACCTCTCCAGACACACCGCAAGGAGGGTTATTGCGCACGGAACGTACCGGGGAAACGTCCTCAACGGCGGGGCTTCCCGAACGTCGACCTGGATGAACTCCCAGAGCAGGAAATGCGTGGCCAACTCGATCTTCATGGCCGTATCCCAGGACGGGATTTCATAAAAATAGCGGGGGAGCTGGCGCGGAAAGCCGTTGCCGTCCTTCCAGTCCTCGCCCGGCCGGAGCGCCTTTCGGTACTCTGGAGGTAGCGTCAGCCCGTCAACCACCCGAAGCGGGAAATTGGGCGATTCATTCACCCTTTCTGTCTCGTCCAAGCGCGTTGAAGCCGTCATTCATCCTTGAGTTCAGGTCCCTTGGTCAACAGCTCGTATATAGTTTGGGAGATCGCAGCGATGGTCCGCGACCGGGCGGTTGCACTGGGATCCCATTCGGTGAGGATCACGAGCGAGTACGGCTTTCGCTTCGGCAAGTAGACTACCCCCGCGTCGTGGGCGACCGTCGAGATCTCGCCAGTTTTGTGAGCGACGCGTGCGCCTTTCGGCAGACGGGCGGGGATACCCTGGTTGAATTCCTGGCCGTGCAGGATGTCCATCATCCGCCGCGACAGCGCCGGCGAGAACGCCTTGCCGTCGGCCAGCATCACCAGGATCCTCAGCAGACCGTTTGCGGTCACCATGTTGTTGATGCCTTTCTCGAACGCGAGCTCGTCCTCGACCCCGCGCTTGAGCTCGATTCCGTCGTCGACGTGCAGCTCGCGCAGCGTCTCGTTGACCGATGCCGGTCCGATGACGCCGAGCAGCAGGTTGGTGGCGAGATTGCTCGAGGTCGTGATCATATGATAAGCGAGCTCGTCGACGCGCATCATCTTGCCAATGGCGTTGTGAACCGCCGCGTTGGGATCCCGGCCGGACTCCACGCGGAAGGGAATGTCTTCGACGACGCTCAGAAACCGGTTGCGCACGTGGACACGCGAATGGGGCAGCAGCTCGCCACGATCGATCGCCGCAAAAACCCCGAGCAAAATCGGAACCTTGATCGTGCTGGCGGCGTGGAACCAGCGATCGGCGTGATAGTGGATCTCGAATCCAGTCTCGCTGTCGTGCAGGGCGACGGCAATAGCTTTGGCGCCCGACTCCTTCTCGATCTTCTCGATCTGGTGTCGCACAGCGCGCTCGCGGGGGCTGGCGGGGTTGGCGCTCGTCGCCTTCGATTCTGTTTTCGTCATCGCGCAGCTTAGGAGTACGCTACGCGCGGATCCGCTTT
Organism: Gemmatimonadota bacterium; assembly: GCA_003221805.1. Classification (GTDB taxonomy): domain Bacteria; phylum Gemmatimonadota; class Gemmatimonadetes; order Gemmatimonadales; family Gemmatimonadaceae; genus UBA4720. The sequence continues at coordinate 21,050 of QHUA01000126.1, read as the reverse complement.
AGCGTACGCGAGGTCGGTAAGGAGGTTTACCAGAACGAATATCACGCTCAGAAAGAGCACCGATCCCTGAATGGCGGGCAGGTCGCGGCGCGTAATGGCGTTGACGACGTAGCGTCCCAGTCCGGGCCAGCTGAAGATCGTCTCCGTGAGAATGCTGCCGGTGAGATAGTAGCCGAAGTCGAGGCCCAGTACAGTGATAATCGGGATGAGCGCATTTCTCAGTGCGTGCCGTATGACAACCGCGCGCTCTCTCAACCCTTTTGCTCGCGCAGTGCGCACGAAATCTCCGCCCAGCACATCGAGCATCGCCGATCGTGTGATGCGCGCAAGGAAGGCGATCGACCGCGATCCCAGTGCAAACGCCGGCAGAATCAGATACTTGATTCCGCCATAGCCTGACGGTGGCAGCCAGCGCAGCATCACCGCGAACACGAGAATCAGAATCAATCCGACCCAATAGACCGGGAAGGAAATTCCGAGATACGCGACGCCGAGTCCGAGGCGGTCGAACCAGCCGCCGGGATGCCGCGAGCTGAGGACGCCGATGGTGATACCGAGCACCGATGCGAGAAGCATCGCCGATCCGGCGAGGAGGAGCGTCTTGGGGAATCGCTCGCGAATGTCCCTGATGATGGGACGCTGGGTGATGTAGGAATTGCCGAAATCACCACGCAGCACGCCGCCCGTGTATAGCGTGAATTGCTTCAACAACGGCTCGTCGAGGTGAAGCTCCTTTCTCAGCCGCGCGATCGTTTCCGGATCGGCGCGCTCACCCACCATCTCCTGTACTGGGTCACCGGGCGCGACGTAAAGCAGCAGAAAAACGACTACCAGGACTCCGAACAACGTTGGAATCGCGAGCAGCAGTCTGCGGACGATGAACGCGAACACGAGTTATTTGCTGATCGTCACATCGGTCCAGCGCTGGCCGCTGAAAACGGCGGGGACAGTGAAGCCGTGAATCCACGGTTGCACCGCGTACACGTCCTTGTAAAAGAACAGGTAGACTATCGGCGCGTCGTTGAACTCGAGCTGATCGGCCTGGGTGTAGAGCGCATTGCGCTTGGATTCGTCCTGCTCCCGGTGCGCCTGATCGATGAGCGCGTCGAACTTCGGATTGGAGTAGAACGAGACGTTGCCACCTGGGCCTTTGTTCTTGCTGTAAAGGAGGGGGAAGAGGAAGTTCTCGGCGTCGGGATAATCAGCCCACCATTCCTTGACGTACAGGTCCGACGCTCCTTTGCGAGCGGCTTCCCGAACCGACGATGCGTCGCGCTGCACGATCTTGGCGCGAATTCCCGCCTCGGCGAGATTGGCCTGAATTGCCTGCGACAGGCGCGGCGATTGATCCGTCGTGGCAGCCCACAGCTCAACGTCGATGCCGTTCGGATGTCCCGCGGCGGCGAGAAGCTGCTTCGCCTTCGCCACGTCGTGTGAGTATCCCTTGCGACTCGGGTCAGCACCGCCCAGTGTGGGCGGGACGACGCCGGCGGCAACTGAGCCACGGCCAGCCATCACCGCGCTGAGTATCGTGCTGACATCAACGGCGTAATTGAGCGCCTGGCGCACGCGAACGTCGCTGAGCGGGCCGCGCGTGACATTGATGGCAACGTACCAGAACCGAAGCGCCGGTGCTGAGGTGAGCAGCTTCTTCTTCTCCGGGTCCGCCTCCCAGGATTTGCCGGCTTCGTCAGGCACACTGAGTATGTCGACGTTGCCAGCCTCGAATTCAGCGGTGGCGGTGCTCATCTCGGGAATGATGCGCGCCATTAGTGAATCGGTCTTCGGTGGTCCGTCGAAGTAGTCAGGATTCTTTGCGAATCTCAGGAAGTCGTCGTGACGCCACTCGACGAACTTCCATGGTCCGGTGCCGATGGGTTTCTGTCCGAGATCGGCTGAGGGATTGTTGGGAACGATGGATGTGACCGGCATTGCCAGCAGCTTCGGAAAGATCGCGAAGGGCTCTTTGAGGGTGATTACAACCGTCGTGTCGTTCGGCGCGGCGAGCCCGGTGATGGTCTGGCCCTTTCCCGCGGCGAAGTCCTCGGCGCCTTTGATCGGATAAAGTGGCCAACCACGCCCTCCCTTCGTCTTAGGATCGAGCACTCGCTGAAAGGTCGAGACGATGTTCTTGGCGGCGAAAAGACTTCCATCGTGAAACTTCACGCCGCTGCGCAGATGGAACGTGTATGTAATTCCATCCGGTGAGACGTCCCACGATTTTGCGAGACCGGGAACTACTTTGGCGTCCGGTGTAAAGCGAGTCAGTCCGTCGAAGATGTAGGCGACGGCGCGGCCTGTGGGAACATCGGTTGAAAGTGCCGGATCCATCGATCGCGGGTCGTAGGTATCACGCGAATCGATGATAGTCTTGCGTTGAGGAGCTGAAGATTCACCACCGCCACCACAGCTGAGAATCGCGGGTAATACGAGGAGGAATAGTCGCCGCATGGTGTGCTCTGACGGTTGACATGAAGGGGCGAAATACGAGAACTTTCGCGCATCCCGAAATAGGCCTCTCGTGAGCGCAGAATACTATTATCGCCGCCATCTTGGCGCCAAGGATCTGCTGCCAGCCATTGGTGTCGGCGTCGCCGTCGGTTTGGCCGGGTTTTACGTTGTGCAACTCTTAATCCAGCGCACGCCTCTCGTTCCACAGAGCGAGCTTACTCGCGCACCAACGACGACGCCGAAGAGAATTTTGGGCGACCGCAGCGAGCCGGAGACGGAGACACACTTCGCTCGCGAGCTGCCTCCCGGCCGGCCGCCAGGCGCAGGCGCGCTGCGCGGGTGAGGTTGCCCCGGGTACGCCTCGGGGGGTGGATCAACACCGCACTCGTGGTTTTTGCAGCGCTCTCGGCGGGCAGGAGCGCTGACGCTCAGGACATCGAATGTCAGAGCGGGGATCTCGAGGTGATGCGTCTCGAATTTGACGGGAATCACGCCTTTTCGGACGCCGAGCTTGCCAAAACGATCGTCACTACGCCCTCGGCATGGGCACGGCGTTACCTGCACCTTCCTTTCACGGTCAAACATTGTCTGGACCGCAATGAGCTCCCCAACGATCGGGCGCGGCTCGTAATCTTTTACCGCCGGCGGGGGTATCCCAAAGTGACCGTCGACACAGTGGTAAAGGAGCTGGCTCCCGGGGCGGTCGAGGTGAGGTTCAAGATCAACGAGGGGCCGCCGATGATATTGAGGTCCTTCGTGGTAAGCGGATTGGATTCTATTCCGGAAGGTCGAGGGACCATCCGCGATCTGTCAATTCGCGCGGGCGGAAGATTCGACCGCTTCGCGATCGATGCCGCGGCCGATACCATCCGACAGCGCCTGCACAACTCCGGATATCCGAGAGCCGACGCAGTCAACCGCTTCGCCGTGAACGATACGACGCTGAGCGCGTGGGACACGCTGTTCGTGACGCCTGGACTGAGAACGAGGATTGGAGCAATCAAAATCACGGTGACTCCGCTGCCCAAGAGAAAGCAGCAGATTCCGGAGAAAGTCGTGCGCCGCATCATGGGTCTCGACTCCGGTGAACTCTACCGCGAGGACGAGATCATCGACGCGCAGCGCGCCATCTATCAGACGGAAGCGTATCAGCACGTCTCGGTCACGCCGGACAGCGATGCGGATTCTCTCGTCACGCTGCACGTGGATCTGGCCGAGGCGGCGATGCACGCGGCGCGCGTCGGCGCGGGCTACGGCACGCTCGATTGCTTCAGAGTCACCGGCGAGTACACCGACTACAACTTCCTCAACGGCGCGCGTCGTCTCGACATCAACACTCGTTTGTCGAAGATCGGCATCGGCAGGCCGCTCGATAACTGGTCGGGACTCTGCCCGGCGGCGAAGCAGGACGTGTTCAGCGACCGCCTCAATTACTACGCCGGCGCCACGCTTCGCCAGCCCGTCTTCCTCGGTTTGCGCACGGTTCCGACGATTACCATCTACAGTCAGCGCGTTTCGGAGTACAACGCGTACCTGAGAACGACAGCCGTCGGAGGAATTGCTTCCGTAGTCTGGCGCGGGGTCACTCGCACTCCGATCACTCTCACCTACTCGATGGATTACGGTCGCACTGAAGCGCAACCGGCGCTGTTCTGTGCGGTGTTCAACCAGTGCGAGGCAGCCGAGCGCGACCAGCTGCAACGGACACAGCAGCTGGCGGTGTTGAGTCTGGCGGTGACGCGAGACAACTCAAATAGCTTGCTGTCGCCGACACGCGGCTCGATCATCCGACTCGAGGCGAGAAACTCGTCGCCGGTGATTTTCTCGAACAGGAATTTGCAGTTCAACAAAGTCGTTGGTGACGCATCGCGGTACCTCAATCTGGGCGCCGGCAACGTGCTGGCTTTCCGCATCCGAGGCGGCAGCGTGTTCGGACGCAACGTCGCATCGGCGGCGGGCTTCATTCCGCCTCAGGAGAGATTGTATGCGGGCGGTCCGACGACTGTCCGCGGCTTTTCCCAGAACGAGCTCGGCTCTCTTATATACATTGCCAAGCACTACGAGAAATTCCTGTCGACTGACACGCTCGGGAATCCGGACACTGTTGTGCTCGCGGCCACAGCCGACAGCGGCACTTTCAAGAGGGTCGTCCCGGTCGGCGGCAACTCGCTGGTGGTCGGCAACGTGGAGCTGCGGCTGCGCAGCCCCTTCGCACCAGATCTGCTGCAGTGGACGCTGTTCACTGATGCCGGCGAAGTCTGGAACAGGGGTACGCCTCAAGTGAGCGAAGTGAAATTGAAAGTCACACCGGGAATTCAGATCACTGCATTTTCGCCGGTTGGGCCGGTGCGCATCGCTGTCGGGTACAACCCTTATCAGCGTCCGAAGGGACCGCTGTATTACGAGGGAACCGAATTCGGCGGAGCACCGCTCCTTTGCGTTAGTCCAAATAATTTCTTCCCGACCGTTTTTGGCACCGACCCTGTCACAAAGGCCCCCACGGCGACGCAGGACCTGTTGGGCAAGACGTGTCCGGCCAGCTATCAGCCGCCGGTGGACAACCGGTTCTTCAAGAAGCTCACCTTCAGCTTCGCGATCGGACAGGCGTTCTAAGGCATGACCCGCCGTCTCCGCATCGTGATTGGAAGCGCCATCATCCTCGTCGGACTGGTGGCGATCCTCATCTTCATCTTCCTCGGCGTCACCCATACCAGCGTTGGGCAGGAACGACTGCGCCGGATGGTGTCGACGATGCTCGAGGGCAGAGTGAAGGGCAAAGTCTACCTCGGGCACATGAGCGGCGGACTCGTCGGCGGTGTGACAATCGACTCCGTCGAAATTCGCGATGACGAAGACTCGGTGTTCTTCGCAGCGGGGCCGATTACGGTCAGCTACGATCCGCGCGATTTGTTCGACCGACGCATCCTCCTCAGTCACCTCGAAGTCGAGCATCCCTTCGTGCACATCAGGCAGCACGAGAATGGGGACTGGAATTTCAGGCGAATCTTTCCGGCGAGCGTCCAGAAGGAGCAGCGCAACGCGCGCGGTTTCGGCGAGTACATCGTCGTCGATTCGTCGGTCATTCGCGACGCAAGGTTCCTGCTGACGCTGCCGTGGCACGTGTCCGACACTCTGCGAGGCGCCAAACGTGACAGCGCCGTTCGCTTCGAGCTGACGCGCAAGGACCACGAGATAAGGCGCACCCGCGAAGGATTCGCGCGCACCTGGCGCTGGACGGACGCTGACGCGAATCTCGGCTTTGCGCGCATCGCGGACCCCGACACGGTCGGTCGGCTGGTCAGAATCAGAAAACTGAGTTTCGCCGAAGCGGATCCGCCGTTCAAGTTCACCAATGTGGTAGGAACGGCGCTGAATCTGGGTGATTCGGTATTCGTCGATGGCGAGCACTTCGATCTCCCAGGATCTACGGGGCGAGGTCACGGCAGCATCGTCTGGGGAAGCGACCTGCCGGTGCGGTACTACATCCACATCATCGGCGACTCGGTGTCGCTTGCCGACGTGGCGTGGGTGTACCCGACGCTGCCGACGACCGGCGGTGGCAAGATGGAGCTCGACATCCGCAGCCAGCGTAATCCGAAGTACCTCGATTACGTCATCACCAACATGGATGTGCGGACGACGAAGTCTCGACTGCTGGGGAACATGACGTTCGAAACCGGCGCCGACATTCTGGCGGTGAAAAACGTCGAGCTGCAGGCGACGCCGGTGAATTTCGATTTGCTACGGACGCTGAACGGCAAACGGTTCCCGTACGACTGGCAGGGCAACATCACTGGAACGGTGAGAGCGCCGGGCGGCCCGCTCAATCATTTCAAGGTCGAGCAATCGGCGCTGATTTTCGACGACGCGCACGTCCCGGGCGCGGTGACGGAAGCGCGCGGCGAGGGCGAGCTCGACATACTGTATCCAGCATTCACGGCCTTTCATGGCTTCAACGTCGACATCGCCACGCTCGACCTGCGGACGCTTCAATATCTCAACCCCCTGTTTCCGAAACTGAAAGGAACGGTCTCGGGGACGGCAACGCTGGATTCATCGTGGCTCGACGTGCGCTTCAGCAACGCCAGCCTTTTCCACCACGACGGCAACCTCCCCGTTTCGCATGCGACGGGCAGTGGCCGCGTAACGTGGGGCGAGAAGTACCTCACGTACGATCTTGCGCTTCAGGCGCAGCCGCTTTCATTCACCGCGCTCCAGCACTCCTATCCACTGCTGCCGCTGCGCGGGAGCTACGCTGGTCCGGTGCAAGTGAAGGGGACGTCGCCGAATCTGCTCGTCAACACGACTCTCACCGGTGCGCCGGGAACGTTCGCGTTCAACGGGATTGTCGATGCCGAGCCTGAAGAGTACGCGGCGCGTGGCAAGCTGACATCGACCAACCTCGATCTGAGGACCCTGCTCGAGAACAACCAGCTGCCACATAGTCAACTCTCGGGACAGTACGATCTTGACGTGCGCGGGACGAATCTGGCCACTCTCACTGGGCGTGCCGTGGCGTCGATCGAGAAATCAACTCTGGCCGGATTCCGCGTCGATCCTTCCGTGGCGCGAGTGCACTTTGGCAACGGCGTCGCCACGGTCGATACGCTCGCGCTCAACGCGACAGGGCTGAAGGCACAGGCGTCCGGCACCTTTGCCCTCGAGGGAGCTCACAGCGGCTCTCTGAAATTCTCGGCGGTGATGGACTCGCTGTCGCGCTTGCGCGCACTCGTGCCCTCGCTCACCAATAGCTCGCAGCTCGATTCCCTCTACGGCAGCGCCGAGCTGACTGGAGATCTCTCGGGCAGTCTCGAGCACCTCTCCCTCAACGGAGTCGTGCGCGCCAACGATGTGCGGCTCAATAGAGAGAGTGTCGAAAGCATTCGCGGCTCCATTCTCCTTGCCGACATCACCAAGCAGCCGACGGGATCGTTCATCTTCGGCGCGGACACTGTCACGCTCGGCCCGCTTGGATTCAACAAGATGCTGAGCCAGAGCGGGGTGCAGACCGATCTTACGGGCAACATCACGCGCAGCAAGGACACTACCATAGTAAGGCTGGACAGCGCCGCCGTCCTGGTCGATGCGGACAATCGCTATCGACTGGAATCGCCGAGCCGAGCCCAGTTCTCGAAGGGATTCCTGACGCTTGACTCGTTGATACTGCAGCACAGCAGCAAGGCGAAGCTGATCGTCCAGAACGTGCGCTTCACCGGTGATTCGGTGCGCGGTCACGTGCGCACTGACAGCGTCGACATGAGGCTTTTCCGCGCTTTCGTGCCGGGTCTGGTCGAAGCCCGCGGCGCAATCGTGGCCGATGTCGACGTTCGTGGGCCCGTCAAACAGCCGCAGATGTTCGGGCAGATCTCGCTCGCCGATGGCACAGCGGGATTCTCAAACCTGGGAACACGCTTCAATCACATCCGGGCGGATATCTCGCTGGCAGGAGACTCGGTTCACATCAAGCAGCTATCGGCTGAGACCAACAAGGACCGCCGCGGCTCGGCCAACGTGACGGGATCGGTCAGCTTCGAGCACTATGACAATCCATCGTTCTCGCTGACGGCGAACGCGTCGAATTTCCACGCCATCGACAAAGGTGGACTGGCCGCGCTCGACATCTCGACTGGTCCACCGGTGACGCTGACGGGATCGACGCAGGATGCAGTGATGCGCGGAACGGTGCGGGTCGAGCGCGGGTCGATATACATCCCCGAGGTGATGAAGAAGAAAGTCATCGACCTCAACGATCCCGAGTTCCAGAACGCGGTCGATACGCTGCTGGCGCAGAATCGACAGGTGATGCCCCGCGCGCCGAAGGCAGTGGCAAGGAATCTCCGGCTGGAGAATGTGAACGTTGACATCGGGCCCGACGTGTGGCTGCGGTCGACGGAAGCGAACATCAAACTCGGCGGGTCGCTGAATGTGACACTGGCGCCGCAGGGTCCGGGTCAGCCGGCGCTACTGGCGCTGCAGGGAAATCTCAGCGCCGACAAGGGAACGTACCGGCTGAATCTCGTCGACCCGTTCGTGCAGCCGACCTTCGACGTGCAGCACGGGACGTTGCTGTTTGTCGGCACTGCTGATCTGAATCCGATACTGGACATTTCCGCTATTCACACCGTGCGTCAGCCGCGGCAGAGTGCGAATGGACGAGATGTCAGAGTCGAAGTCGACATCACTGGAACGTTGGCCCATCCCGAGCTGTCGCTCAGGAATCCGGACAACCTTCCGCTCTCCGAAAGCGACTTGCTCAGTTATCTGGTGACGGGCGAGCCAGCCGTCGGTCTCGACAACACTGGTAACCAGGTCGCGGCAATCGGAGTACGGACGGTGGGGAATCTCCTCGTTAGTGCGCTGCCGAAGAACGTCCTCGACTACGTAGACATTCAGACGTCGACCGGCACTGATCCAAATCTGGCCGCCAACAATCCTGCCTATTTTGGACTGCTCAATACCCGCGCCGTGCTCGGCAAGCAGTTGGGCAGCCGGTGGTTCCTGGGTTTGAGCACCGGACTTTGCTTCGTGAATCCCAGCGCGTTCAAGGAAAACCTGGGACTGCAGCTGGAATACAGAATCAGCTCGGTTTATAGCGCTCAGGCGGCGATCGAGCCGGGCTCGAGCAACACGACCTGCAACGTCAAAGGCACCACGCCGACGTTCAGTCCGACCCAGACTCCGTCCCAGCTCGGATTTGACCTCTTCCGGAACTGGCGTTTCTAAAACCCGGCTCATTCGTCAAGTAACGAATTTGCGGGCATGCCCGGTTCGGGCTCCGACACGAGACTGATGGTGAAAAATCTGCGCGAAAAGGATCTGATGGTTTGCCGCTCCTGCGGGAATGAGGAGCGAGCTTCCGAAGGCTACCCTTGCGCTGACTGCGGGACTTTCGTCTGCGTAATTTGCAACTTTCGTGGTGTCACCCTCTGCAAATCATGTCGCGCAAAACGTCCCGAGCCACCGATGACGCCAGCTCCGACGAAGGTCGACTGGCCGGAGCATTGAGCGAGAGCGTCACCGCAATCGCGGCCATCGCACCAATGCTGTGCGAGCCCGACGTAAGAACAACACAGGTATCGCAGCTTCTCCACGGTCACATCGCCCAGGTCGTCGAGCGAAATGGGTTATGGCTGCACGTCAAAGGCGCCGATGCGTATCCCGGCTGGGTGCATCAGGGCTACGTGGTGACGATGCCGGATCCGGTGCCGCCCTTGTCCAAAACCGGCTGGGACGATCCACGTCCGTTATCCCTCGGCTGCACCGTTCGCGACGAGCATGGTGCGACGCGAAAGCTGCCGCTGGGCGCGCTGATCACGGAGGGGCAGGAGAGATTCGGTGGACTGGCGATGACACTCGAAGAGCGTCGCCACGCATTTCCGCCATTGGCGGATTCGATAACCGCCTCGGCGATGACTTTTTTCGAGGGGACATCGTACGAATGGGGCGGGGTGACGCCGTGGGGATGCGATTGCTCCGGCTTGGTCTCCAGCTCATTCCACCTGCACGGGGTTCGAGTGCCGCGCGATGCATGGATGCAGGCCTCGACGGGTCAGCCGGTCGAAGGGATGGATGATTTGCGTCCGGCGGATTTGTTGTTTTTCTCCGATGAGCCCGATGGAAATATCACGCACGTCGCGATCTCCCTCGGAGGGATGAAAGTCGTGCACCTCGCGCTTGGACGGGGAGGATACGCGGTCGATGATCTTGATGGACACGATGAATACACATCGCTACTCATCAAGAGGTTCCGGTTCGCACGACGAGTTCTTTGAACTACGGGCTGGGACTAACGGCATTACGAGTTGCGAGCTAACTGCGAATTGCGAACTTACTGCGAGGTGCGAGCCGACTGCGAGTTGCGAACTTGCTGCGAGCTGTCCACTCGCCGCGGCAATCCATTTAATGGTGGCTAGTTCGCAGTTCGCAGTTAGCTCGCAGTTCGCAGTTAGCTCGCAACTCGGAATGCAGTTTTAGCTAGCTGACCATCCCATTCGGCGCTCCCCCAACCATCGGCGTCCCGATCGGCCCATTGACGAATAGCCTAGCCGCTGCAGTAGGCTGATCATCGAGTGTGACTTGCATCGTGTACTGCCCAGGCCGATTGAGCGGGAGATCGACGACGGCGATGATGGGAAGGTCGACCTCGAACACCGGGTTGGGCGCCGGCGCGACGTTCATTTCGCCTGAGGATGACCACAGTTCTTCGTCGAGGGGACTCAGCCAGCGGAAGGTGAGCTTGTGCGAGCCGACGTCGTCGCCGTTGGCCTTGAGTCGCACGATGAAGTGCGTGCGAGGGTGAATCGTCGGCAGTCCCGCCACCTGCACCGCGTCGAAGACGCCGAGCACATTGAGCTTTCCTTCCTGGGAAAGGTTGGCGGCGTCGGCGAAAACGGCAAAAGAGATGTGCATCACCCAAAGTAGCCGCGCCGCCGCTTGGCCGGCTAGCTTTCGTCGATGACAGAATCGATTGGACCAGCGCCAGCCATCGCCGACGCGCGTTCCCACCCCGCCAGCCCCGCCCACCAGGCGCTCGGGCTGACCGATGTTCTCCTTTTCACGATGGCGATGATCTGGGGAATCAACTTCGTCGTCGTGAAGTACGCGACGCACATCTTCAGTCCGGTCGCGTTCACGGGCCTGCGCGTCGTCACCGTCGCGATTTTTCTGTTGCTGGTGGTGTCGACACGCGGCGGCATCCGCCTGCCACGCGCCGACGTCATCCCCCTGCTTCTGCTCGGCGTGCTCGGCAACGGGCTGTACCAGCTCTTCTTCGTGCACGGTGTCGCGCGCACCCGTGCGGGCAACGCCGCGCTCATCGTCGGCGCCGCGCCGGCGTTCATCGCGCTCGTCGCCAGGGCGCGGGGGCTCGAGCGAGTGAAGCGAATGACGTTCGTCGGGATCGGACTCTCGGTGGTCGGTGTGGCACTGGTGATCATCGGCAGCGCGCGGCCATCGAATGGCGAGGTGACGCTGCTGGGTTCGGTGCTCGTTTTCTTCGGCGTCATATCGTGGACGTTCTACACGATCCTGCTCCAGCCGTACACGAAGCGTATCGAAGTCCTCAAGCTGTCCGCCATCACTATGATTGGCGGGGCAGTTCCGTTGCTGCTCGCCTCGGCGCCGGCGATCGTGGCCACTGACTGGGCGCACATAGGTCTCGGCGGATGGCTGGCACTTTTTTATTCGAGCATCATCTCGATGGGCGTCGCCTACATCTTCTATTACCGCGGGCTACGCGTACTTGGACCGACGCGCACGGCAGTGTACACCAATCTGCAGCCGATCATCGCGCTGCTGGTGGCGTGGGCATTCCTCGGTGAGAATCCGACGGTCTTCCAGGGAGTCGGCGCAGTCACGATCATCGCCGGCGTTTTCCTCACCAGAGCATGAGACTCGTACTCTTCGACATCGACGGCACGCTGCTCAATTCGGGCGGCATGGGCCGCGCGGCGATGCAACGCGCGCTCGGCCTCGTGTTCGGCTCGCCGGGAAATCCTTCCTACCGATATGACGGGAAGACCGACAAGCAGATCGTGCGCGACGTGATGCGGCTCGAGGGACACACCGACGAGCACATCGACGCGCGGATGGAAAAGCTGATCGAGCTCTATCTCGATGGCCTGCGCGAGGGAGCGAAGAGCGGAAAGTTCAACGTCCGTCCGCTCGAGGGAGTCGTTCCATTGCTCGATGCACTCGGTGAGCGAAAAGACGTGGTGCTCGGGCTGCTAACTGGAAACGTCGAGCCGGGCGCGCGGATCAAGCTTACCGCCGCGGGAATCGATCCCAATCGTTTCCGCGTCAACGCGTTCGGATCGGACCACGAGCACCGTCCGGAGCTTCCGGCGATCGCGCGAAGGAGAGCGGGAGAGACGCTGGGGCTCGACATCGCCGGTGATCGCCTCGTCGTCATCGGTGATACGCCTGCCGACATCGAGTGCGGTCGATCACTGGGAGCCAGGGCGATCGGCGTCGCCAGCGGCCACTACACGGTGGAGCAGCTGCAATCGCACAAGCCTTACGCCGTATTTCCATCGCTGAAAAACACCCAGCACGTGCTTGAGACGATTCTCAATGCGTGAGGTCGAGCTCAAGGCCGTCGTCGATAATCTGGCAGAGCGAAGGAAACTGATCGAGAAAGCGGGAGCGTTACTCTCTTTTGAATGCAAGATGTCCGATCGTCGCTACGATCTCGCGACGCGTCAGCTGTCGGCGCGGGATGAAGTCCTTCGAGTTCGTCGCTATCAGAGTCGCGGCCAGACGAAGACGTTTCTCGATTGGAAGGGCCCGACTGAACTTCGCGATGTCTACAAGGTCCGCGAAGAAGTCACGACGCCAGTCGAAGACTTTGGTTCACTCGAGGAGATTCTTTTGCGCCTTGGCTTCGAATTGATTTGGGAAATCGATCGCGACATCGCGCAGTACCAATTGGGCGGAGCGACGGTTCGGTTCGAGACCTATGCGCGGATGGATGTCCTGGTCGAGGTCGAGGGAGAGCCGGAGGCGATCGAGAATGCCATCGATGCCCTGGGACTACCGCGAGGGACGTTTACCAGCTGGAGGCTGGCGGAGTTCGTCGCGCAGTTTGAGCACAGGACTGGAGTTAGAGCGGCGATCAGTGACCATGAGTTCGTTGGCGATTACAGGTTTAGAGATGCATTGGGAAGGGGAGAGGGATTTCGAATTGCAAACTGATTGCGAATTGAGGGCTGGTTGCGAACTACGGGCTGGTTGCGAACTACGAGCTAATTGCGAGGTGCGAACCTATTACGAGCTGCGAGCCGACTACGAGCTACGAAATGAGAGCACTGCGCTGAGGCTGGGGCGGTAGCTCGTACCTCGCAATTAGCTCGTACCTCGCAATTAGCTCGCAGCTCGGAACAGCCCGTAGTTCGAAATGCAGTTGCTAAACCTTCCCCTGGCCAATTGCTTCCACTCGTAATCCCGATAAATTCACTCCGCAATGAATTGTCGATCGATGCGAGGGATTCGTGTCTCCATCCTGTCGCTTATTGCGGCCACCACAGTCGCCGCCCAGGAAAATCCAGCCAAACGCCTCTCGAGCATCGTCGGTGTCGCCGTCGAAGAGTACGCGAAAGCGGTCGACGAGCACGGGAAACTCATCTCCAAAGATGAGTTCGACGAGACTTACGGCTTCCTATCCGACGCCAAGCAAGTCGCGGCGCGACTAAACGGGTACGAAGCGCCCACAACCAGAGCCATTCTCGACAGCATCACCAAGGCGGTGGCACTCAGAAAACCCCCTTCGGCAGTCAGGGATCTACACCGGCTCTTCGCCGCATCGCTCGGGACCGCTGGCGCGATCGACCTGCCAAAGGGCCCGCTCGATACCGCCGCGGGACACCGACTCTACTCGAGTGCATGCAGCTCTTGCCACGGCGCGACTGGCGCCGGCGATGGACCCGCCGCCCACACGCTTAGTACCGCGCCACCGGGGATCGGAGTCAAGCACCTCACTCCGGAGCTCACTCCAACTCTCGCCTATAACGTCATCTCCGTCGGCGTTCGCGGTACCGCTATGCCGGCGATGGCGTCCTCTCTCACGCCGCAACAGCGCTGGAACATCATCAACTATCTGTACTCACTGCGCGGCGAGCCGATGATCCTTCCAGCTTCGCGCGACGCGACGGCGATGGTCGGCGATACCGCGTCGCCAGTCATCCTTGCTCTTCTCGACAGCGCACTCGACTTCGCGCGCAAGGGCAAGACTGCGGAAGCGGGCGATCGAGCCTTCGATGCCTACATCGCCTTCGAGCCGCTCGAGACTCCGGCGCGCGCCAAGAAACCGGGGCTGATCGCAACGATGGAACGACACTTCGCCGACTTCAAAGGAGCGGTGAAGCAGAAAGACCTCACCCGTGCCAAGAGCTCGCGCGATGCCATCGCCGACGGATTGCCATCCGTGGTCGATCTCACCCAGACTCCATCCGGAAACTGGGAAGCATTCTTCCAATCCTTCCTCATCATCCTGCGCGAAGGATTCGAGGCGATCCTCGTCATCGGCGCCGTCGTCGCCTTCCTGCTCAAGACCGGACATCGCGAGCGTCTCCACTCCATCTGGGTGGGAATAACTCTCGGCGTCGTCGCCAGCCTCGCGACTGCGGTCGTGCTGAAAACCCTGCTCGCAGCGATGCCCGCCAGCCGAGAGATAGTCGAGGCGACGACGATGCTCGTCGCCGTCGTCGTCCTCTTTTCGGTGAGCTACTGGCTGATCTCGAAAGTCGAGGCGGCCAAGTGGCAGAAGTTCATTCGCGAGAAAGTGAATTCGGCGCTCGAGCACGGTGGCGGTCAAGCGCTCGCGCTCGTCGCCTTCCTCGCTGTGTACCGTGAAGGCGCGGAGACCGCGCTCTTCTACCAGGCGCTGTTCAACGAAGGACCGAATGTCGGCCTGCCGCTGTCGCTCGGCATCGTCGCCGGATTCGCCGTGCTGGCGGTGATCTTCACGCTCTTCTATAGGTATGGAGTGAGGATCCCCATGCGCCCATTCTTCACCGTCACCAGTCTCCTCCTGTACTACATGGCGTTCGTTTTTATGGGGAAGGGGGTTCGCGAGTTGCAGGAAGGAAATCTGATGCGGATCACAGTCATTCCCGGCGGTCCGCACGTCGAAGCGATGGGGATTTATCCGAGCGTGGAAACTCTGACCGCGCAGGCGATTCTTATCGCGCTGCTCGTGTTCGCGACAATCAAAACGTTCTGGCCGGGGCACAAAGCAGAGGGTGTCGAGGCGTAGCGGGAAGCGGGAAGCGGGAAGCGGGAAGCGGGAAGCGGGAAGCAGGTTACGGGTTACGGGTTACGGGAAGCGGGTACGGGCAACGGGAAACGAGACATGAGCCCAGAGCAGATGGTAGCGACCGGTACCGAGCACGGAATCCGCCCAAGAGGTTATCGACTCCCGGAGGCGACCCACCTCGGGAGAGTAAGGCTCGTGGTCGCCGATCTCGAGCGCTCGATCACCTTCTACGAGAAAGTCCTCGGGTTGCGCGTACTTCGTCGCGGCGGCGACTCAGCGAGTCTCGGCCCTGTCGCCGAGGATAAGGAGATCGTTCATCTCCGTGAGTTGAGCACGGCGCGTCCGGTTCCACGTCGTGGCTTACTCGGTCTCTACCATTTCGCCATTCTGCTGCCCGATCGCGCCGCGCTCGGTCGATTCGTCGCGCATCTGGGCGAGATCGGAGCCTACGCGGGTATGTCGGATCACTTCGTGAGTGAAGCTGTCTACCTCACCGATCCGGATGGACTCGGAATCGAGGTCTACGCCGACAGGCCGCGGGGGGCGTGGCGCTACGACGAGCGTCAGCTGTACATGACCACCAACCATCTCGATGTCGAAGATCTGGTGAAGTCAGCGCGTGGCGAGCCGTGGACCGGAATACCGCCGGGCACAGTACTCGGTCACGTTCATCTTTACGTCGACGAGATTGCCAAGGCCGAGGCGTTCTATCACGACGCGCTCGGCTTCGACAAAGTTGTGTGGAGTTATCCGGGTGCGCTGTTCATGTCGGCCGGTGGGTATCATCATCACCTCGGCACCAATACCTGGGCTCGTGGCGCCCCGGCGGCGACAGATGCTGATGCGCGGCTGCTGGAATGGGACATCATTGTTCCGACGCGTCGGGATGCCGATGCAGCTGCAGAGAGCGTGAAGAAGGCGGGGTACCCGGTGAAACAGGAGGGAAGCGAATGGCTGTTGACCGATCCCTGGGGCACTGGCCTGCGACTCGTTCCCGAAGATACGGAGACGAGATGACGCGAAAAATTTGCGTGGTGGTCGCGACTCTCCTCGCAGCTGCTTGCGCCCGCCAGATGCGATCTCCATCGGGATTTCAATACTCGAGTGATGCGGCAGCGATCAAGGCGACTCTCGATACGACGGCTGCAGGATGGAATCGTGGCGAGCTTTCGGTTTATCTCTCAGCGTACGCCGACACCGCGACCGCGATGGGATCGACTGGACTGGTGCGCGGAGTCCGCGGGATCGAGGGCCAGATGCGCGCCGGGTTCTGGCGCACCGGACGTCCCATCCAGGTGTTGAGCTACGATCATCTCGAGATTCGCCCGATCGGACCGGATCAGGCCATCGTTACCGGGCAATATATTCTCACCGGCGGCGGCCGTCCGGACCGAACCGGCTGGTTCACGACGATTTGGGTCAGGACGGCGCGCGGCTGGCGGATGGTCCACGACCATTCGTCGTAGGGGCGAGGGGCGAGGGGCGAGGGGCGAGGGGTGAGGGTTGTGGGACTCCGGTTCTCACTCCCGCTTCCCGCTTCCCGCCTCCATCTTTCCTCATCCCTCGTCCCTCGCCCCTCGCCCCTATGACTGTCCGTAAGGCGCACGCGTTCCTCGCGTTAGCGACGATTTTCGTCTCGGCTTGTGGCAGCGATTCGACGGGACCCACCTCGCTTGACGCGAATGCGGCTCTGCAAAGTCTAGCTATCGGTTTGAACCAGGCTGGCGGAATCGGCTCCACGACAAGCGAGGCGAATGCCACTTTCAGCGCCATCGCCCCCGTGCTCGACCAGGTCGATGTGACGATCGATGGCGCATCGCAGGGCATGTATGCGTTGGGGCTGCACGAGAGTTACCCGGCCGGGACGTGCGAAGAGAACTTGTTCGTCGTTACGATAGCGCCGCCCCCGCCAGGAGTGTGCACGCCGCCATCGCTCACCGTCGCGGTCATTCTCTGGCAGACTCATTCGGCGACGCAGGTGCCGGACAGGATGATCCTCCTCGTCGGTGATCCCGGCACCAGCAACTTCGATTTCACACTGGCGGGCAACGATTTCCCGGCCGCCGCGATTTACTTCGAGGGCCAGAATAAGGTTTGGTCGTCGGAATCGGGAACTCTTACGAGTCAGGTGTCATCGACCAGCCAGACGTGCAGCATCGTTCTGCCACCATACGCCAAGACTGCTACGTGCAACATCGCGTCGTTCGCCGAACAGGGATCGGTGGTCTTATCGGCTTTTGCCGTGAGCGGACCGACCAATGAGAAGGTGACGATCGGCATCCCGTCCATCACGCTGCGCGGCATCTGGCTGGCAATCACCGAGATTCAGCCTGTCCCTTTCGTCGCGACAGCTACTCTCGGGCGATTGCTTCCACTGGCGCCAGCTCCGCTGCGCGTCGCGCCGGGTAAGTACCGAATATCAGTCCGACGGTAATCGCTGATCCCGCCGCGAGCAGTCCCGTGCTGAGGTGCATCACCGGATAGATCGGCGCGTGCGCCCACAGCCGGAACACCGCCGTGCCGGCCTGGGCGAGAATAATTCCGACGACGAATCCGATTGCGCTACCGGCGCCAGTCACGGTAACTGATTCGACGAGAAACTGGGTCTGGATGTCGGCGCGCCGAGCGCCAACCGCTTTTCGAATTCCGATCTCCCGCGTTCGCTCGGCGACTGCTGCCAGCAGAACGTTCATGATTCCGATTCCGCCGACGGCGAGAATCAGTCCCGCCAGCAACCCGAGCAGCAGCTTCGTCAACAGCATCGCCTGACGCGTGTTCTCTAGACGCTCGGTGCCGATCTCGACGTTCAGCTTTTCGACACGTGTTCCGTATCGCTCGGCCAGCCAGTTTACCGCCTGCGTGCGCAATGTGTCGACAGCCTCGATGCTGCGCGCCTTCAGCCTGAGCGTCGGCAGTCGCGGCTCCTTTGAAGGTTCGAGCAACGATTCGCCGCCGCGCAAGGGAGCGAATGCGGCCAGATCGGGCTCTGGCCCAACCTGAGGCGGCGAGAGGACTCCTACCACCTCGCGCTTGCGCCCGCTGACTTTGATCGCGCGGCCGATGAGCCACAACGCATCGCGACCGCCGGCCAGCTCCTGCGCCAGCCGATGTCCGAGTACGATCACCGGCGCTGAATGCAGCACTTCGCTCGGCGTGAAGAATCGTCCCGACAAAACGTCGATCGACGTAAAATCGGCGAGACTCGCTGTGGTCAATGTCAGTAGGGCCGTCGCGCGGCGATCGCCGAACTCGACCGGCGCGTTGCCGGTAAGCGTCAGGGCGTACTGCGCCACGCCGGGAATCTCCTGTTTGGCGAGCTCGGCGTCCTCGGTAGTGAGCACTGGATATCCACTGATCGGAACAGTGCGTCCCGCGACGACGGTGCTGGTGCGCGGGGTAATCGCCACATCCTGGACGCTGCTCTCACGGGCGATCAGCGCCCTTGCCCAGAGATCGACCCCATCGGTTATCGAGAACGCGGCGACGAGAGCAGCCACGCCGATGATCACTCCGGTTGTCGAGAGGGTCGTGCGCATGGTATTAGTGCGCAACGAGTCGGCGCCGACCCGGGCCGACTCGATCAGAGCTGCCGCATTCAAGTTGAATCGCTTCATCGAAACCAGGCCGCCGTCAGATCCTATCTACCACCAGTTGCGCGATGTACGCGCGAGACGTAGCGCTTTCCGTTGAGCGCGGTACGGGAAAGAGCCCTATAAGACGAATACGGAGATTGCCGGAGGCAGTTTCGTTGTTGGGGGAGATGATGCTGATCGTCCGGAGATCTTTGGGTGCGCCGTCGCGTTCAACTGTCAGCTGAATCTTGGCGTCGCCTGCCCAGACGCAAACAGCATCCATGGGGCAACGCGAATCCTCGGTGACCTGATTGAAGGTGATGCGCGCGGTGCCTCCAGCCAGCAATGCAGTCTTGCCAAGCGGGAGGTCGAACGCCACGCCCGGTTCGGCGGCGACGGTTTCCATCGTTGCGCATCCCGATGCCGTCACCATCCCGCTCAGAGCGAGCGCGACCGTCAGCAAACCCCGGCTACGCTGCCTGCGGCTGGGCATAAATTCCAGGGATCGCGCCGCCGATTGTAAAGCAGAAGGCGATTACCTGCGCACCCGTGAAAGTTCCGAAGAGAAAACGGTCGTCTTTGGCGCGGACGAACTCGATGACGAATCGCTCGACTCCCGCCAGCACGCAGTACAATCCAAACAGCCAGCCCTCGGCGTGCTTGTGGTCGCGGAAGCGCCACAGAATTAGAAACATCACGAACCCGAGCGCAACCTCGTAGAGCTGAGTCGGATAGACAGAGAGGACTTGGTTCGGTGGAGATCCCGGCGGCGCCGGAATGTGGAAGAGATCCGTCATGTTGGCGACGGTCGAAGGCGGTGCACCATGCGGGAAGCTCACCGCACCGAATCCGTTGAACGGACGGCCGTAGTCATCACCGACCGCCCAGCATCCGGTTCTGCCCAGTGAGTAGGCGGCGGCGATTGCCGGTGCAGCGACATCACTGATGCGCGGGAAGGAGAGGTGCTTGTACCTGATCACCACATAGCACGCAATGATTCCTCCCATGAGTCCGCCCCAGAACACGAAGCCCGCTCTGCTGAAGAGCGCGCTCGCGTCACGCATCAGGATCGCGTAATAAATCTTGCCGCCAAGGAGTCCGCCAATCACCGCCGCGAATATGAGATCGCCGATCGGTTCGGCGTCGTGACCGCGGCGGGTGAGCTCTCGTTGCGCGATTATCTGCGCCATCACGAAAGCGAGGAGCACTGCCAATCCGAAGCCGGTTAGCTGAAGCGGGCCGACCTGATATGAGAGCGGCTGGTGGACGATCGAGGCGAAGATTTTTTGCATTCGAAGGAATCTAGGCGGCCACCATTCCCGGGATAGGGCTGCTGGCGTAGGCGTTGAGATCGAGACCGGCTCTCTCGCCGTGCTCGAACCGGAAGAACGCAGCGCGAGCAATCATTGCCGCGTTGTCGGTGGCCAGTCTTGGGCTCGGCGTGAAAACCGTTCTACCCTCCGGCTCGAGCCGGGTTCGCATCGCCGCCGCCAGAGTTTTGTTGCACGCAACTCCACCGCCCAATACGATGCGCTGCCGGGAGCAGGCCGCCGCCGCACGGGCGGTTTTTTCCAGGAGTGTGTCGATAATCGAGTCCTGGAATCCTCGCGCGATATCGGCTTTGTCCGACTCGATGTCCTTTGACTCGCGCACGGCGTTCAGCACAGCCGTCTTCAAGCCGCTGAACGAGAACGCGTAATAATCAGCGTCGCTCTGCTCCGCGTTTCTGCGCACCATCGGCCGCGCAAACTTGAAGCGCTTCGGGTTCCCTGTCGCAGCCAACTGCTCGACGTAGCGACCGCCCGGATAGGGCAAGCCGAGGAGCTTGGCGACTTTGTCGAATGCCTCGCCGGCGGCGTCGTCCCGGGTGGCGCCCAGCAATCTGTACTTTCCCCACGCCTCGACGTCGAGCAGCAGCGTGTGGCCGCCCGAGATGAGTAAAGCGGTGAACGGAGGGACGGCGTGGCGATGCTCCAGCGCGGCGGCGAACAGGTGTCCCTCCATATGATGGACGCCGAGCAGAGGAATGTCGCGAGAGAATGCAAGCGCTTTTCCATAGCTCACTCCTACGAGCAACGCACCCACCAGTCCGGGGGTGTTGGTGACTGCAATCGCGTCCAGATCATCGAGACGGGTGCCGGCTTCGCTCAACGCGCGATCGACGACTGGAAGGATGCTCGTGAGATGCGCCCGCGACGCAATCTCCGGGACGACGCCCCCAAATACTCGGTGAATGTCCTGCGAAAGAATTACCAGGGATTTCTGGGCGACGTCGT
>QHUA01000203.1:325-3501 GCA_003221805.1 Gemmatimonadota bacterium | reverse complement strand
GTAGCTGGGCCGGTCCGGGGCCCCCCGACGCTGCGGGCGCGTTAGCGCTGGGCGCGGAGCTGTCGGTCGGAGAGGCAACGTCAGGCTGTCCAGTTTTCTCCTCGACGGCTGCGCGCATGTCTCGCAGCTGCCGCTGGCTCTGGCCGCTCAGGTCCTGCAGCTGCGAGATGTCTTCCTTCATCGACGCCAGGTCGGACTCGGTGGTCGTACGCAGCGTATTGACGCGTTTGCTGAGGGCGTTGATCGAATCGCTGAGGGTGCGGACGGTCCTGGTTACTTCGATCAGATACGCGCGCTGCACAGAATCAGCCGCGTTCGTGCTCGCCTGTGCTCCGACGACATCCTGTTGGAGCTTGTCGAAATCGGATTTTGTCGCGAAGAAGCAGCCGCCGAACAGCAGCGGAAGCGCGCACAAAATCAACGGAGTCGTTTTTGTCATTGTGAATATGTCCCTACTTCCGGATTTGCCAGAATCGGTGACCATGCTGCCAGTCTCGCTCCCCGGGCGTGGGTGAGCTGGCGCGCGCGGCCTGACTCGGTATCGAGAATCCACAACTGCTTGTCTCCGCCCCGTGACGACGTGAAGACGACGTGCCGGCCATCAGGCGCCCACGACGGATCTTCATTCTCACCTTCACTGGTGAGCTGCTTCGGAACACGATCACGAACGTCGATCATCCAGACCTGGAAAACGCCATTCTGCTCCTCGTACGCGATCGCGCGACCGTCGGGAGACCAGTCCGGGCTCGCTCGATAGCTGCGCACGCCGGGTGTGTAGGGCGTCAGCAGCTGAACGTTCGAGCCGTCCGCATCCATAATATAAACCTGGGGCGAGCCTGACTTCCCGGAGATGAAGGCGATCTGATGGCCGTCGGGGCTGTACGAAGGTGAAGTGTTGTCGGTACCTCTGCCGATGGTGATTCGCTTCGGTATCGCGGAGTCCGTGTCGAGCCCGGCAAGCACCAGATCGGTTCCGCTTCCGGTTCCCTGCGCGTAGAGAATCGCGTTGCCGCCAGGCTGATACACCGGCGTGATGTTCAAGCCGGCGCGAATCTGACTGATTCTGCGCGTCTTGCCGCTGCGAACGTCCAGCTCCTGCACCTGAGTTCCGGTGTTGCCGAGCACTGTGAAGACGACGGACTCGCCGCCCGGCGACCACGCTGGTGACAGCGCGCCACGACCAGTGGTGATGGCTCGCGTCTCGGCGCCGTCGCTGTCGACGATCTTCAGCTCACCGTTGTTGACGTAGGCGACGCGCGTCTGCGCGATGCCTCGCTTTCCAAACACCCATTGCTCGATCTGATCGGAGACGCCGTGCACAGAGAACCGCCAGTCCCTGTCGCGGCGATCGAAGAGGAAATGCTCGGACTGAAGGAGCTGCCCTCTCGAGACATCATATGCCGCGACGTGCAGACCCTGCGTCGTCGGCGTCATCCGCACGATGAGCGCCGCACCAAACTTGGCGAAGAGCTCGAAGTTGAGCTTCTCACCGGGCGCCGGGACGAGACCCCTCAGGGTTTCCCGATCGAGGTCGATGACCGTCATGCGATCGCTGTAATCAAGGTCGCGCTGAACTATGACTCGCAGCGAATCATCGTCGTCGTCGGGCACCGGCAGCACGATCACGCCGGGCTTGGCTCCAGCCGCGTAGCTGAGGCCGAGCCGGACCCCGGTGGTGGCGGTGTCCTGCGCTCGCAGAGAAGTCGCAGCGAATGAGATTGCGGCGACAAAAAAGAGAGCTCCGCGATATCTCGCGCTCATTTCAGGAATTCCGGATCGAAGCTGAAGACCACGGGCAGAACATCGTCAGGAAATCCATCTGGCAGTGGGCCGAATGCCATCGCGCTCGCCGCAGCCTCGACAGCGCCCTGCGCCTCGAGATCGAACGAAAAATTGCCTGATCGCCTGATGAATGTGAGGTCTGACACGGAGCCATCGCGATGGATCAGAAACCTCACTTCCGCCTTGAGACGTGCAGCAGGATTTCGCGGTTTGAATTTGATTGCAATCTGACGAACGATGTTGTTGAGATACCCTGGAAACGGAAACTCGATCCCCTCGGTGCGCACGCTTGCGACATCGGTTCCCTTGCCCCCGGTGGGGCCGCCTCCCGCCTTTGGCGCCTCGGTCTTCGCTGCTTGTTGGACTTTGGATTCAGACGGTGTTGTCACTTTCGACTTTGGCGATGCCTTTGCCTCCGTCGGCGCACCCTTCGCGGTCGTCTTCGCGCTGGTACGCTTCGGGACGGGCGTCTCCCGGATCGTTGACGGTGCAGTGGTCGGCTGGGTAACAGATGGAGTCGCCTTCGACTGATTCGTCTTCACTTCGCCGATGGCGCGTTCGCCCGGCGGTGCTGCAACGATATTCACGCGATACATCGGTGGAAGAGCGACCGGCTTGCTCTCCTTGAGGCTGTAGAAGAGCAGTGTTGCCACCACTGCATGCAGAACGGCGGAGAGCGTTAACGGGGCGACCAGTCGAGACCCGCTCTCTCCGCGTCGCATCATCTGGCCTCTGGAGGCTCGGCGACCAATCCGATGTCGCCGACGCCACTCGCGCGCATGATTGCCAGCACTCTAACTACCGTGCCGTACGGCACGCCATCGTCGGCGCGCAGATAGACTCCGCCGCTGCCTCGTCGCCGCGCCAGCGCCTTGAAGCTCGCCGAGAACTGATTGAAGGTGAGACGCGCATCGTCGACGTAGATCGCGCCGGCGCGATCGATGGTGACGGTGAGACCGCTCTTCGACTCCAGCGGACGCGACTGTGCCTTCGGCAGCGAGATGTCGACCCCGCCCTGCATCATCGGCGCCGTGATCATGAAGATGATCATCAGCAGCATCATCACGTCGATGAGGCTCACGACATTAATCTCGGCGTTGAGAGTCAGCCGATCGCGACCGCGCCCGCGCCGCGCCATCAAAATTCTGTTTCGAAGATGATGCCGTCGATCATCAGATCATGCCCTCTCTTACCATCAGCGCGATCAGCTCGGAACCAACGCTCTCCAGCTCTCCTTCGATCTTGTTGAGCCGCGCAGCGAACAGGTTGTACGCGAACACTGCCGGGATCGCCACGCTGAGCGCCGCGGCAGTCGCGATAAGAGCTTCCGCAACTCCCGGCGCGACCGCACCGATATTGCCCGAGCCTTTCGCAGCAATTCCAATGAACGCGTC
>QHUA01000203.1:0-317 GCA_003221805.1 Gemmatimonadota bacterium | reverse complement strand
CACGGTGCCGAGGAGCCCGATGAGGGGGCTTACCGATCCAATGGTCGCCAGCGATGGAACCCAGCGGCCCAGCCTGTCGCGCTCGGAGCTCGTCTCGGCGTCGAGAACGAGCTGAAGTGCCTCCACCTGGGCGCTGCTGAATCGCGCGGAACGCTCCGTCGTGCCGTGCAAGGCGGGAGTCGTCTCCTGAATGAAGCGCATCGCCCGCTCCATGATCGTCGCCGGCGGACGACCAGTCTCACGACCGAGCTGTCCGGCGCGCTCGAGCGTCGGGACGCCCGCGAAATCACGGGCGAAGGCGTGCGTCACCCGCAGCG
>QHUA01000202.1 GCA_003221805.1 Gemmatimonadota bacterium | reverse complement strand
GCTGAGCCGCATCGCAGTCGAGTGCTGCTCGCAACTCGCAGCGAAGGCAAACTGCGCGAGCTGCGTCCGATGTTCACCGCGGTCGGCATCGACGTCATCGACCTCCGCGCCGCCACCATACACGAGTCGCCCCACGAAGGCGATCTCGAGAACGCGCTGACCTTCGAGGAGAACGCGCTCGCGAAGGCGCGGTACTTCCATCGCATCTCTGGCCTGCCGGCGGTCGCCGACGATTCGGGGCTCGAGGTGGCGGCACTCGGCGGCGCTCCCGGCGTGCACAGCAAACGCTGGAGCAGCCGTACCGACCTCTCGGGACAAGCGCTCGACGATGAAAACAACGCGCTGCTGTTGCGGCGTCTCGAGCGCGCATCGGATCGTCGCGCGCGATACGTGTGCGCCGCTGCGTACTGTGATGGCGCCACCGAGCTTGTTGAGCGCGGCGAATCCGCCGGAGTGATTACGCGAGCGCCGCGCGGAACCGGGGGCTTTGGCTACGACCCGTACTTCGAATCCACAGAGCTCGGTCGGACCTTCGGCGAGGTCCCGATGGAGGAGAAAGCGCGCGTCAGTCACCGCGCGCGAGCGTTCGCCAAGTTGTTGCAGCGCTTGACTCCACGGCGTTGACCGATGTTTACGACCGGACTACATTGTGGGGCTCAACGGGGCGTAGCGTAGCCTGGTATCGCGCCTGCTTTGGGAGCAGGAGGTCCCCGGTTCAAATCCGGGCGCCCCGACTCCAACGACGAAGCGCCAGTAGCTCAGGTGGATAGAGCAACAGCCTTCTAAGCTGTGGGTCGGGGGTTCGAGTCCCTCCTGGCGCACCAGAAAAAGAGCCCGTCGCACCGGGGCCGTTAGCTCAATTGGCAGAGCAAATGACTCTTAATCATTAGGTTGTAGGTTCGATTCCTACACGGCGCATCATGGGCCTGACAACTGAGCCGACCACCCGCGAAACGAGACGGCCACTTAACCGGTGGCCGTTTTCGTTTGCAGACTCCCGTCTCAATCCGTGGCGGGGACTCGGCGGACTTCCTCGTGAGGTGTGGCTCCTCTTCGCCACGAATCTGATAAACCGCGCCGGGATGATGGTGCTGCCGTTCCTCGTCGTTTATCTCACCCGCGATCGCCAGTTCACTCTTGGGCAGGCCGGCTTCGCGCTCGCCGTTTATGGGACTGCGGCTATAATCGCGGGTCCCATTTCCGGTTGGCTCAGCGATCGAATCGGTGCGCTGCCGATCATGCGCGCGTCGTTGCTGATGTCAGGTTCGGTGGTGCTGTTCTTTCCGCTCGCCCACAGTCGAGGCGCTGTTTACGCTGCCACGGCGCTCTGGGCCGCGTGCGCCGAGCTCTTCAGACCGGCGAGCCTGGCTGCGATCACGCACGTCGTCGCTTCCCAGCAGCGCAAACCGGCTTACGCGCTGAATCGTTTGGCGATCAACCTCGGCATGAGCGTGGGGCCGGCGCTCGGCGGTTTTCTGGCCGCCGTGTCGTTCCGCGCGATGTTCCTGGTCGATGCGTTGACGACGATCATTGCGGGGCTCGTGCTGACGTTTGCTCCATGGCACGCGGCGACTGGCGGACGGTCCGCAGATTCGGATTCGTTGGATCGCCGCGACACCCGGAGCCTGTTGCATGACAGGCGACTGCTCATTTTTCTGAGCGCTTCGTTCCTGGTCGGCATCGTGTTCTTCCAGCACGAGTCCGCTCTTCCGCTTTACCTCGTTCAATATCTGAGTCTTTCGCCGGCATTTTACGGCGCTCTTTTCACGGTCAACACTTTGCTGATCGTTGCCCTCGAAGTTCCCTTGAACGGGGCGACCTCGCATTGGCCGAACGCCTGGGCTCTTTTCACTGGATGCATGTTGTTCGCGATCGGCTTCGGATCGCTGGCGGTAGTCTCTTCCGCAACCGGAGTACTCGTTACTGTCGTCGTATGGACCTTCGGTGAGATGATGCTTTTCCCGGCGATGTCGGCGCACCTGGGAGATATCGCGCCGGTCCAGCAGCGAGGCGCATACATGGGCGCCTATAGCATGTCGTTGAGTCTGGCTCTTGCCTCGGGTCCATGGCTCGGAACGCAGCTTCTCGCCAGTACGGGACCGATCGGCGTCTGGTCGATTATGTTCGCGCTGGGGGCGCTGGCCGCTGTGCTGATGGTGTACGGCGTGCCGCACCGCCGTCCGCTTCGCGTTGCAGTCGCCGCTGGATCTTAGCGACGATCATTTCGATAGCGATCGCGTTGTGACCACCGCGCGGTACAATCACGTCCGCATAGCGCTTGCTCGGCTCGACGAACTCCAAATGCATGGGCTGCACCGTTGACAAGTACTGCTCGATGATTTCGTCGAGCGGTCGTCCGCGGTCGTTGGTGTCTCGCTCGATGCGACGAATGAGCCTGATGTCGGCGTCCGCATCGACAAAGACTTTGACATCGCAGAGATCGCGAACTCGATCGTCGACGAATAACAGAATTCCGTCGATCACGACGACGTCGGCTGGCTCGACGCGGGTCGGTCGCGCGCGCCGCAGGTGCGTCACGAAATCATACTCCGGCTTTTCGATCGCCTGCCGCCTGCTGAGCGCGTCGAGATGAGAAAACAACAGATCGTAGTCGAACGCATCGGGGTGATCCCAATTGAGCTGGCGACGCTCGTCGAGCGAAAGCTCGGGAAAATTCTTGTAGTACGCGTCCATGTCGATGAAGGCGACGGACGATGTCGTTAGCAGCTCGGCGACGTTGCGCGCGACGGTTGACTTTCCGGACCCGGAGCCGCCCGCGATTCCAATGATCAAGGGTTTCATTAGGGTGTACGAAACCTACGATACCAGAAACTGGAACGCATTATGCCCGTCTCGGACGCAACTCGAATCACTGTTTCACGCATCAACCTGCCATGAAAACTCGACTGATCGCTTTCACATTTCTGGCTGCCGGCGCCCTCGCCTGCAACGCCTTCAAGCACGGCTCCGACACCGCCGAGCCCAGCCAGCCGACGGTCGTCCAAGTAGACAATCAGGGATTTCTTGATATGACCGTCTACGCCGCCCGCAGCTCGCAGCGCGTGCGCCTCGGCATTGCCACTGGGAACAACAAAACGAATTTCAACATTCCGTCAATTCTCATGAGCGGACTTACTCCGCTGCATTTCGTCGCCGATCCAATCGGTGGGCGTCGCGCCTCAGTGAGCCAGGAAATCACTGTTGCTCCCGGGGACACCGTCGTCCTCACGATCCCGCCGGTCTAGGATCAGGAGAATGCGCCGGGCGCGGCAATCACGGCCAGCGCGCGCGGCAGGCAACGAAGCTCCACGGTCTTTGATCTCGCGAAACGCAGCTCCCCATCCATTTCCATCG
>QHUA01000201.1 GCA_003221805.1 Gemmatimonadota bacterium | reverse complement strand
AATAAGAAACGGCGCCAGCACCATGTTGATGATTACCGAGCCGGTCGAGACCAACATGCCTGGCTTGAAATTGCCGACTCCGCGCAGTGCCGCCGACTGCGCGACCAGCACGAACTGGAGTGCCATCGCCGGAATGAACCAGAGAAGGTATTGAGCCGCGAGCGCGGCCGTCTCCGTATCGGCGCTCATCGCGCGGCTGAACGGAAGTCTCACCAGCATTCCGACAATCAGAAAAACAATTCCTATAACGACGGCCAACACCTGCGCCTGATTGAACACCAGCTGCGCATCGTCGTGGCTCTTTCTTCCGACCGCGTGCGACACGGCGGTCGTGGTGCCGACGCCGAGCATCTGGGTCAGGGCAAGCACGATGAAGGTGGCGTTGCCGGCTATTGCAACGGCGGCGACCGCGTGCGTGCCGAGTCTGCCGACCCAGTAAAGGTCGATCAGGAAATACAGCGTCTGGAAGATCATCGTCACGAGCATGAAGCTCGTGGTCTTCAACAGATGCCTGGTGAGCGGTCCGGCAGTGAGGTCTTCCATCACCGCTAATTTAGTTAAAGGCCGTTCTCTTACGCCTGCGGTCGTTGGAGCCCGATCGACGGAAAGTCCTGGTATGGCTCGTGCCTGAATGTCTTGCGATGTCTTTCGAAGGAGGGGAACTATGGTTGACCGTCGAACTCAGGAAGAAGAGGGGTCGAACAAAAAGAAGGATCCCGATGACTGGACGACAGGCGAGGAGCCGATGACGGGTGCACAGCGCTCCTACATGCACACTCTCGCCGAGGA
>QHUA01000200.1:3313-5581 GCA_003221805.1 Gemmatimonadota bacterium | reverse complement strand
TACAGTTACAAGCCAACGCCATCGCAAATGAGCGTCGGCGACATCCTCGTTCACCTCGTTCAAGGCAACGATTATCTATGCGGCTCGATCGGAGGTATGAAAGCGCCAGCTCGCGCAAAAATGACGGGCACCGACAGCAAGGATGCCCTGCTCGCGCAGTTGCGGGAGAGTTTCGCGTTCTGCGATCAGGCGCTGGCACCGCTCACTGATACGAATCTCGGAGAACAGCTTCCATTCTTCGGTGGACGCAAGATGTCGAGAGCGGCGGTGATGACGCTGACGACGGGTGACTGGGCCGACCACTACAGCCAGTACGCGAACTATCTAAGGTTGAACGGAATGCTGCCGCCTACGGCGAAGAAACCAGCGATGTAACACGAGAGAAAAAAAATCCCGCACCGTTTTGGTGCGGGATTTTTTGTTGCGAGCTGCGAGCTGATTGCGAACTGAGAACCTATCGCGAACTGCGAGCTCTCTGGTCCGAACTGCGAGCTAAAGTGGGTATTTGGCCGTAGAGATTGCGTTAGTGCTGATGAAATCGAGCAGGCCGAGGATGTGGGGATGCTGCAAGGTGGCGGCGAGTCTGATCTCCTGGAGAAACCTGTCTGCGCCGAGCAAGGCAGCGAGCTCGGCGTGAGGAATCTTTATGGCAACTTTGCGATCGTGTTTCTTGTCATGCGCGAGGTAGACAGAAGCCATTCCACCGCTACCGAGTTCGCGCTCGATAGTGTAAGCCGTGAAGGCGCGCTGAACCTGCTCAAAGCGCTCTGTCATCGCGAGAGTGCTCAGCTTGCGCGGATCGGAAGCATGTCGCAAGTCTGGCTGCCACTAAGATTGATCGGTTGCAGGTTTTTGTCGACCTGCCGGGAGTAAGAAGCTGTGAGACTATGTTTGGCGTCAATCGCGCTACTCGGTCAGATCGGCTGCATGCCGACCCCCGCATCAACGCAGAGCACACCCGCGGTGGGGCGGGGCGTGACTCGCGCGCCATTCGGCCAAACGGCGGACGGACGGCCCGTCGATCTGTTTACGCTGACGAACGCCCACGGTATCGAAGTCCGGCTGACGAACTACGGCGGCATCATCACCTCGCTGAAGGCGCCGGACCGCTCGGGTAAGTTCGACGATATCGTGCTCGGGTACGACAGTTTGAGCGGCTACCTTCGCGATTCCCCGTACTTCGGCGCGATCGTCGGTCGCTACGGCAATAGGATTGCCCGCGGCCGATTCACCCTCGATGGGACGACCTATCGGCTCGGCGTGAACAACGGGCCGAATAGTCTGCACGGTGGCCTCCGCGGTTTCGACAAAGTCGTCTGGAACGCCGAACCGTTCCGGAATGTGAGCGGGGTGGGCGTCATTCTCGATTACACCAGCGCGGACCTGGAGGAGGGCTATCCAGGAACTCTTCGCGCCGGCGTCACTTACACGCTGACGGACGACAATCGTCTGATCGTCGACTATCGGGCGACGAGCGACAAGCCGACGCCTGTCAATCTCACGCAACACACGTACTGGAACCTTGCCGGCGACGGAAGCCGTGACATTCTCGCCCACGAGCTCACCATCAACGCCGACTCGATGACGCCGGTGGACTCGACGCTCATCCCGACCGGTGAGATCTCCCCGATCGCTGGCACACCGTTCGATTTTCGGACGTCTATGCCCATCGGTGCACGCATTGGCCAGCGACAGAACACGCAGATTCGCTACGGCGGCGGCTACGACCACAACTTCGTGCTAAACCGCGGCGCAGCCTCGCCGGACTCCTTAGTGCACGCGGCACACCTTGCCGAACCGAGGAGTGGCCGGACGCTGGACGTAATCACGACCGAGCCAGGGATTCAGTTCTACTCCGGGAACTTCCTCGATGGGAGCGTCACCGGTAAGGCGGGGCACAACTACAAATACCGCTCCGGATTGGCGCTCGAGACCCAACATTACCCCGACTCTCCCAATCATCCGAATTTCCCATCTACGATTTTACGTCCCGGTCAGCAGTACCGGTCGCGTACGATCTTCGCTTTCGGAGTTGCGACGCGCGGACCCCCGCGCGCCGTCTGGACGAAGGAACGGGCGCGCGCGTGGGCCGATTCCACGGGCTGGCTCGTCGGCAGCAACTTCATCCCCAGCACTGCAATCAACCAGCTCGAAATGTGGCAGGCGGCGACGTTCGACCCACGTACCATCGACCGCGAGCTCGGATGGGCCGAGTCACTGGGCTTGAACACGATGCGCGTCTTCCTGCACCATCTCCTATGGGAACAG
>QHUA01000200.1:0-3306 GCA_003221805.1 Gemmatimonadota bacterium | reverse complement strand
ACATTCGACCGATGTTCGTTCTGTTCGACGCAGTTTGGGATCCGATGCCCCACCTTGGTCAACAGCGCGCACCGATCCCGCACGTGCACAACTCCGGCTGGGTGCAAAGTCCCGGCGCCGCGATCCTCTCCGACACCGCCAGCTTCGAACAGCTACGCGGTTACGTGCAGGGTGTTGTCGGACACTTCGCGAAAGACCGTCGCGTAGTCGCTTGGGACGTGTTCAATGAGCCTGACAACACGAACCGTCCAGCGTATTTGGCGTACGAGCCGCCCGAGAAGGAAGCGCACTCGTTCATCCTGCTGCGCAAGGCATACGTGTGGGCGCGAGAAATGAATCCCTCGCAGCCGCTGACTGCCGCGCCGTGGAGGGGCGACTGGATCGATCCGACGAGCATCCCGCCCTTCACCGCGTACATGCTCGACAGCTCGGACATCATAACCTTTCACAGCTACGACGACAGCGCGAATGTCGAGCGACTCGTGACAGCTCTCGAGAGCTACGGTCGGCCGATCATCTGCTCCGAGTATATGGCTCGCCCGCGGGGAAGCACCTTCCAGAAGATCCTGCCGATTTTCGCTCGGCGGCGTGTCGGCGCCTACAACTGGGGCTTCGCCGCGGGGAAGACGCAGACGATCTATCCCTGGGACTCTTGGGATCGGGAGTACACGGCGGATCCCGCGGTATGGTTTCACGACATCTTCAGGAGCGACGGGACGCCGTACGACCTCGCGGAAGTGGCGTTCATTCGCCGCCTCATCACAACAACAGCGAGACGATAAGAAGCGCGCGCTGTCGTGGATGCGTCTGCTTTCGCGTTCCACTGATCCGAAAAAGAAAACCCCGCCAGCGGGGTAGGCTCTGGCGGGGTTTTACTTCGCGACTTCGGCCGGCTTCTCCGGCTTTCGCCACGGCGGCTTTTGATAGGCTGGTCGCGCCTGGATCGCCAGCAACTCTGCATAATAGGCGATGATTCGCGCCCGAACGGATTGCGTGGTGTCGCTCGGCTTGGCCTCGAAGGGAGCATAGCGGGTATTGCCACTGGAATCGACCCTGAACCACCACCACGGGGCCATTCCCTCCCTGCTGGGAACTTCCACGGAGCAGAAAAAGGTGCGCTCACCATCGACGAACTGGAATTCTCTCACTTTTTCCTTTGAACGTGTCATTCAATTTAGCACATTTGACCGGCAGTGGCGCGGGGTGAGAACAAAACCCCGCAGGACATTGCCCAATCAACCGGATGTCGGCGTCAGGTCCGATTGGCCGCATCCAATGTCCGGGTTAGAAAACTATCGACGATGGGGATCGGACCAACCTTATCTTGCCGGGGATGGTCCCGGTGCCGGCTCGTGCGTAGGAAGGCCGATCCGCCTCAATAGCTCGCGGTAGCGCGGATCCCGCCGCAGCGGTTGGAGATGCCAATCCGACTGCAGAGTCTGCATGGGTTGAATTCCCCATTTTTCGACGCGGGCTGCGCATCGAGACATCGGCTGGAGTAACTCAATATTGCGCCGATGGCCGCAACATCCCAGTTTTTCCGGATAGGAACCGCCCTGAGCAGCCCGGTTGCTTCCGACGAACGTCGAATTTTGGGACCGCCGACTAGCTCTGAGCACTAGTTGCAGGGAGAGCAGCGTACGCTGCGCTCCCGCCAAGAGGAGGAATATGTCGTACATGTCGAGACGGCTGTTCGTTGCCGCAGGCGCGTTCGTGCTCGCTGCCTGCTCTGAGTCCGCCGCACCCCCCGTGACCGGGCCCCCGGTTGTTGGCCTCATCATACCGGTCGCGTCGGTGGTCGTAACGCTGACATCAGGCGGGGCACCTGTCCCTCTTGGGGCGACGCTTAATGTCCAAGCGACATTCCAGTTGACCTCGACAACGAGGGATGCGACTGGCAACGTGCTACCGGGGCGCGTGGTGACCTGGGCGAGCAGCAACACCGCTGTGGCAACGGTATCCGCAACCGGCTTGCTGACATGCGTCGCGCCGGGCTCCGCAACGATTATGGCCTCGAGCGAAGGAGTAACCGGGGCGATCAACATCGCCGTTGCTGATCTATCGTGGCTTGAATTGTAAGATCGAGGAACCTCGAACCGCGCCGACCTCCGGCCAAGATGGCCCCTCGAAGAGCGATAGTGTTCTGTGACAGTAACAAACCTCGCTGATTTCGGCTGACTGTTTTTTTGACACCGCTCCCGGCACCATACTCCCGCCAACGATTCCAAAGAAAAAGCCCGCAAGACGCTAAATCGTTGCGGGCTTTGCTTTTTGTAGTTATGGGCCTGGGTAGAGTTGAACTACCGACCTCACGCTTATCAGGCACCTTCATAAGAACATGAAATAGGCTCAGAAGTTCTTCCTCGCCTGCCTTTCACGAACATCCTGCTCAGCATGTCGCGCATTTGAGAGCATCTTGCGCACTTCCGCGAACACTTTGCGCATCTGAATGGACACCACTACGGACACTAGGAAGTCAGCCCTCGCGAATTGCCGGAGGGATCTGAGCAACCTCTCTCTCGCGCTCGGCGAGTAGCTTGGTCGTGAAGCGCTGGCCCTCCGAAAGCCGTTCTACCTCAATCGCAATCGCATCGACGGCCCTCTGGAGTTGCCCGAGTCCATCGTGGATCTCTTTTAGGCCCGGCTGTGGGACAGCCGTTCCGTTCCCTCGTCGCATGTACATCTTGAGAAGACTGTACGAGCTGCCACAAACGATGGCAACGATAACGATGGTTGTGACAGCGGGAACCCACAAGTCTGGCGACATAAGCACCCTCCCAAATCAACACTACGGCAGCGTGAGAGCGAAAGTGCCAGGCGCTGCGTCGTTCTCCTTTACTCGACCCTCCGTTCGTAGTTCTTCGTCAGCTCACCCACCCGCGCACCTCTAGGAGCAAAACATCAGGGACGGGGACTGGAGACAGCCCGACGTGCGTCACCTGTTGCAGTCCTTTGCCATCCGCGACAGGATTCGGCGCACTCTGTACAAACGCTCTGTACGGACACGAAAAAGCCCGCCAAAGTCAGGGACCTTAGCGGGCTAAGTCTTTGTCATTTCAGGGATGGGCCTGGGTAGAGTTGAACTACCGACCTCACGCTTATCAGGCGACTGAAGGGGAGTAGGAAGTCCGGCAAGAAGTCGTTAAATCGTTGACGGACAGCGTGATCTGCCGTTGTTCACCCTCGCGATGCCGGCTAATGTCGGGCTCAATCGACAGCTGAATCGACAGCGCAAGGTCGCGATCTCCCGCTACTGGAACAGGTGCGTTCGACTTTGGAAGCCGCGTTAGTCTGCAGGCATCAATA
>QHUA01000204.1 GCA_003221805.1 Gemmatimonadota bacterium | reverse complement strand
TCGTTTTCTCTTGCTGTGAGCTCACACTCTCATCTCCGGCGGTAGCGCAGAAGACCTACGCTCTGGGTCTGGGCGGAGGGGCGGCGATTCCTGTTGGGAAATTGAGTGACACCCAGAAAACCGGATACAACGCCATCGTCGGATTCGCGATCGGAGTTGCAGATCTGCCATTCGGCCTTCGCGTTGACGGCATCTACAACAATCTCTTGCATACTAGAGTACCGAGCGGTGGCACTGCGGTTACTTCCGATCTGCGTGTAACAGGCGCGCTGGCGAATCTGATTTTCGCGTTTCCAGGATCGACCGCCAAAGTCTACATCATCGCCGGTGGCGGCTTGTACAATTCGAAGGCGGATGTCCCCGGCGCGAAATCCGAAAATAATTTTGGCGTGAACGCCGGACTCGGAGCGACCTTCGGCTTTGGACCATTCGCTACTTTTCTCGAGTCCAGATACCACAGCATTTCACGCAGCGAAGCGAAGGGTGGTGTTTTTCAGTTCGTGCCCGTCACCTTTGGCGTGCTGTTCTGATCCGAGGCAAATAAAAAAAAGGGGACGCAATTGCGTCCCCTTTTTCTGATTTTGATTCTCAGATGGCGCGCAGCACCAACTCGTTGCCGCGCGCAATCTCATTGACTGGCCACAGCGCCTCACGCGCGGCGCGAATCTGCGCGGCTACAGCTGTCGGACCAGTACCGCCCGGGACATCGCGACGCGCGACGGAGCGCGCCGGGTCGAGCCAGTCCAGAATATCGTCGCCAAAAAGCGAATGTGCTGACTTGAAGGATGAGAGGGGAAGGGCGTCGAGCTCACAACCTTCCTGTTCACTCTCGCGAATCAGCTCTCCGATCGCGGCGTGTGCTTCGCGGAAGCTAGCGCCTTTCTCGACCAGATAGTCGGCGAGATCAGTCGCCATCATGCTGCTGGAAATGGCTGCGCGCATGCGTTTCGCGTTGAATCGGATTTCCTGGAGCGCACCCGCGACGGCCGGCAAGACCAGTAGAACGGTGTCGACGCCATCGAACAGGACACGCTTGTCGTCCTGAAGATCCTTGTTGTAACCACTCGGCAATCCTTTGAGTGTTGCGAGAAGCGTGGCAAGATCTCCGATGGCGCGCGCGCCGGACCCGCGCGCGAGCTCGAGAGCGTCGGGATTTCGCTTCTGGGGCATCATGCTCGATCCCGTGGTAAACGCATCCCCGAACTGAACGAATCCAAATTCGCTCGAGCCGTAGATGATCAGATCCTCGGCGAGGCGCGAGACATGGGTCGCGATCATGGCAACGGTGAACAACAACTCGGCCACGAAATCCCGGTCGCCGACGGCGTCGATACTGTTCTGCGACAAAGAAGTGAAGCCGAGGCTGCCCTGAAGCAACACGCGAGAGATGGGGAATGCACAGCCGGCGATCGCTCCAGCGCCGAGAGGCAACACCGCCGCAGCACGTGACGCGGACGCAATGCGCGCTCGATCCCGCTCGAGCGGCCAAAAATGCGACAACATCCAGTGTGCGGCGGATACGGGTTGTGCCCGTTGGAGATGTGTGTATGCCGGCATCAACACATCTTCGAGCGACGCCGCCTGATCCAGCATTACCTGCTGGAGCGATCGGGCGGAGGCATCCAGCTTCGTACATGCGTCGATGGACCACAGACGGGTAGCGGTCGCAACCTGATCGTTGCGACTGCGCCCGGTGTGGAGCTTGGAGGCGATGTCCCCCACTTCTTCGTGGAGCATGCGGTCGATGAGTGTGTGGACGTCCTCATCAGACGTGAGTGGCTGTGCACCGGCCGCCAGTTTTTGTCCCACCACCCCTAGTCCGCGCTCAATGCGCTTGCTTTCTTCCAGCGTGAGAACCCCGGCACCCCAGAGTGCTACTGCCCAGGCCTGGCTGAGACTGATGTCGAAGGGCCAGAGTCGATAATCCGTGCCGATTGAGCGGTTGAGCGACTCGAGTGCAGCCGCACTTGGAGTGGA
This sequence comes from Gemmatimonadota bacterium, assembly GCA_003221805.1. Taxonomy (GTDB): domain Bacteria; phylum Gemmatimonadota; class Gemmatimonadetes; order Gemmatimonadales; family Gemmatimonadaceae; genus UBA4720. The sequence continues at coordinate 6,874 of QHUA01000204.1, read as the reverse complement.
GAATCTTCCGCCCCAGAGTTTGTGCGACGTGTGGTCGGACATTGTCGACCTCTTGTTCAGGCTATAGCCAGGGTCGCAGGCTTGCGGGCATCGTCTTTCTTTGCCCGCTCATTCTGGGCCGCAGCCATTTCCTGGTCGCGAATGGCGCGGACGCGCGCAGAAAGTCCATAAAGTCTAATGAAGCCCGCCGCATCACTCTGCTGGTATACGTTGTCCTCGCCGAATGTGACGAACCGCTCGTCGTATAGCGCGAATTCACTTTCACGGCCAACGACAGAGGCCGTTCCCTTGAAGAGTTTGAGTGTTACCGAACCGGTGACGCGCTCCTGGGTAACGTTAACGAAGGCATCGTAGGCCTCACGCTCGGTGGTCCACCAGCGTCCTTCGTAAACAAGATCCGCGTAGCGGGGAGCGATGAGATCCTTGGCGGCCAACGTGCGGCGATCGAGTACGAGTTGCTCGAGCTCGCTGTGAGCGGAGTAGAGGAGGGTGCCGCCCGGTGTCTCGTACACCCCGCGAGACTTCATTCCAACCAGCCGGTCCTCAACGAGATCGATTCGACCGACGCCATGCCGCCCCCCGATAGCATTGAGCGCCCCAACGAGATCGACGGCGTCGAGCTCGGCTCCATTTACCGAGACCGGAGTCCCATTGATAAAGCCGATGGTGACTTCCTCCGGCTCATTCGGCGCCCTCTCTGGCGCGGTTGTCAGCATGAATAGATCGGCAGGCGGTGCCACCGCCGGCTGTTCGAGAATTCCGCCCTCATGCGAGATGTGCCAGATATTGCGATCGCGCGAGTAGATCTTGTCAATCGCATCCTCACGACTCCGAATGTCCCACTCGCGCCACGGCGCGATGACCGGAAGATCCGGAGCAAACGCCGCATACGTAAGCTCGAATCGGACCTGGTCGTTGCCCTTCCCGGTACAACCGTGAGCGAGTGCATCGGCGCCGACCTGGCGGGCAATCTCGACCTGCCGGCGCGCAATGAGCGGCCGACCCATCGAAGTGCCGAGGAGGTATTTACGACCGTAGATAGCGCCAGCGCGGAGGGTGGGCCACACGAACTTTTCCACGAATTCCTGGCGCAAATCTTCGACGTAGCACTCATCGGCACCCGATGCGATCGCTTTTGCGCGGACGCCTTCCAGCTCTTCTCCCTGACCAATATCGGCGGCAACGCAAATGACGCGCGCGCCGTAGCGTTCCTTGAGCCAAGGAACGATGATGGACGTGTCGAGCCCGCCGGAGTAGGCAAGGGCAATGGTTCGGATCACGGATTCCTCAATAAGTATTCAGAATAACTGAATATTTAATCGGTCCAAAGGAGCCCGTCAATGCTGAATCAGGGCTCTCCGGCCATGGCCCTCAGCCGCCTCATGACGCGCTCGCGGGCGGCAACCGATCGGCAGATGATGAGAATGGTGTCGTCACCCCCGACTGTGCCGAGGATGTCCGACCATGCTTCACCGTCGAGGGCGGCGGCAATGGGCTGGGCGCCGCCGGGAACGGTACGCAGGACAAGCATCTCGCTGACGCCGTCGACGCGCAGAAAAAGCTGAGGCAGCAGGGTGTCCAGTGCAGCCCTGCTCTCCTCTATGCTACCATCGGTAATGGCGTATCTGGCGCCCTCCGGAGTCGGGACCCGAGCCAAGCGCAGCTCCCGGAGATCCCGCGACAGGGTTGCCTGGGTGACATCCCAGCCGCGCTGGAGGAGAAGCTTGCGCAGGTCCTCCTGGCTGCTCACCACACGGGCGTTGACGATCTCCAGAATGGTGTCGTGTCGTTCACGCTTGTTGGCCACGGGCTGAGTTTAGCATGGCGGTGAAGTTTGCGCGAGACGACACGCCGGATCATTGACGGGCACCGAGTGTAATGTTATGCATTCTCTATGCATAAAGTTCCGGTAGGAGTCCTTGGTGCCAGTGGTTACGCCGGCAGGGAGCTGTGCGGGCTCATCGCCCAGCATCCCGGACTGCGGCTCGCTTTCGCATCGGCGAATGACCAGCGAGGACAGCGCGCGCGCATTGGCGCCACCGAGGTGACCTACGTCGCGACTGAAGATGCCCCGCTGAGCAAAGCGGAGGTCGTCTTTACGGCCCTCCCGCACGGTGCCGCCGCAACGTGGGTAGGTAACGCGAGAGCGACCGGGGCGCGCGTCGTCGACCTGTCGTCGGATTTCAGGCCCGGCGTTCATGCAAGCGCCAATGACACACAGGCTCCATACGGACTCACCGAGCTGATGCGCGACAGCATTCCTGGAGCAGGAATCGTCGCCAACCCCGGCTGCTACCCGACCGCGGTATTGATCGCCATTGCCCCGCTCCTCACCGAAGGCTGGATAGCGCCGGGCGCTACCATAAACGTCACCGCCGCCAGTGGAGTGACTGGCGCGGGCTATTCGGTGCGGCCGGATCTCCTTTTTGCGGAAGTCGCTGAAGATTTTCGCGCTTATTCCGTGGGTAACGAGCACCGCCATCTGGCGGAGATGCGTGCCGTCGCGGCGCAACTGGGCGGACAAGACAACGACATCCTTTTCACGCCTCACCTGCTCCCTGTAGCGCGCGGAATCCTGGCGACGATCACAGTGCCGGTCAAGGAATACGTCGATGATCCACTCACACTCTGGCGCGATTGCTACAAAGGCGAGCCATTCATCGAGATTGCTGACCAGCCGCCGTCGCTGCGAGATGTGGTACGACGGAATGTCGTTCGACTGAGTGTTGCCAAGGCGGCAAACGTTCGCCAGCCCACGCTGATCATCATTTCGGCGATCGATAACCTGATGAAAGGGGCAGCGGGGCAGGCACTCCAAAACGCGAACGTCCTTCTCGGATTAAGCGAGCAGGCAGGGCTACCGGCATAATGCGGGTCGTGAAAATCGGAGGGCGGGCGCAAGCCAATCCTCGGCTGCCGACCATTCTACGCGACGCCTGGCTCGCCACGCCGGGGTCTCTCTGTGTCGTTCATGGCGGTGGTGATGACATGTCCGCCATGCAGCGCGCGCTAGGAAGGGAACCGGCGTTCATTGGAGGGCGCCGGGTTACATCGGAGGGCGATCTCGAGCTGCTGCGAATGGTCCTCTCCGGCGTGGTCAACAAGCGGCTCGTCAATGCGTTCCTCGCCGCCGGCGTTCCAGCGATTGGGATGTCGGGGGAGGATGGCCGATTGATTAGCGCCGCAGTGATCGATGCGGCGGCGCTTGGCTTCGCCGGGCGGCCCGTCCTTGTCAACACCGATCTGCTTCACTCCCTGCTGGCCGCGGGGTACATGCCAGTGATTTCTCCTGTTGCTTACGACTCGAATAATTCGAACGGTGGCGCACTGAACGTGAACGGCGACGACGCGGCAGCTGCAATTGCCGCTGCACTCGGAGCCGACGAGCTCTTTCTCGTCGCCGATGTGGAAGGCGTGCGTGATGCCGAAGGTGAAATCCTGTCGACTCTCAGTGGCGAGTCCGCACGCGACATGATTGTGAACGGGATCGCTGCTGACGGAATGGCAGCAAAGATCGAATCCGCTCAAGCCGCTCTTGCTGGAGGAGTAGCGTCAGTTCGAATCTGCGATCTCGACGGTCTCGTCGACGACGAGCGTGGAACATTTATAACCCTATCACAGAGTATTGCCATATGACCGCCGTTACGCTGCCGGTCGAAGACGAAACCGGGTCGGAGGTATCAGCGCTTCTCTCCACCTACAAGCGCGCGCCGATGGAACTGGTGCGCGGCGAAGGGGTCGAGCTGATTGACTCCGATGGGAAGCGATACCTCGACTTTGCCAGTGGCATCGCCGTCAATGCACTTGGCTACGGTGACGCCGGCGTCGCCGGTGTGATCAACGACGCGCTGAATAGCGGCCTCATCCACGCGTCGAACCTTTATCGCACACTTGCGGGTGAGCAGCTTGCCGCAAAGCTGGTGGAGCGCTCGTTCGCGTCAAAGGTGTTCTTCTGCAATTCAGGGGCGGAGGCGAACGAAGGCGCTTTCAAGTTCGCGCGGCGCTGGGCGCGCAAGGTAGGCTCGGACGCGAAGGTCGAGATCATCGCCCTCCGCGGAAGCTTTCACGGTCGGCTCTTCGCGTCGCTGGCGGCGACAGATCGCCCGTCATATCGCGCTCCGTTTCGTCCGCTCGCCGGTGCCGTCTCGATCTGCGAGCGTGATCTGAGCGAGCTCGACTCCAGGAGGCGTGCGAGTTCTCGACTCGAATTTCCTGGGTCCTTTGAGGGAAATCACTGACAAGCGCGAGATCGCGCTCATATTCGATGAGATACAGTGCGGGCTTGGGCGGACCGGGTACCTCTTTGCGTACGAAAACAGCGGGGTTACTCCCGACATGCTCACCCTGGCGAAGCCACTGGCGGGTGGACTTCCCATGGGAGCAGTGCTGGTGTCGGAGGAGATTGCGGCCACGATACAGCCGGGTGATCACGGAACAACGTTCGGAGGCGGACCACTCGTCGCCGCGGTGGCGGGGCACGTTTTCGAGCGTCTGTCGGATCCATCACTGCTGAAGGCAGTACGGGAAAATGGAGCCTGGCTTGGGGAGCAGCTCGAGACAATTGGCCGTCGCTCCGGTAAAGTTCGCGCGATCCGTGGAATGGGGTTCATCTGGGGTCTCGATGTGGTCGAGTCAGCGAACGACATCATTAAGCGCGGATGGGACGAAGGTTTGCTGGCGCTGACTGCTGGCGAGCATACGCTGCGCATCCTTCCGCCGCTGATCATGGACCGGGATGACCTGCAACGTGGCGTTTCGATTCTGGCGAAGATCATCGGCCAGTAGCCGAATCGAAGTCGCTAAGCTCCGCGTTCCCGATTAAACTTTCGGGGACTCTTCGCCCGGGAATATGGCATCGGCTAAGCTGGCGTCGGCCCGCGTCATCGCAATGCTGGCGGCAATCGGTTGCACGCAGGTTCCGCCCAACACCACATCGGCATCGGTGTCACCTGCATCTGACACCATCGAAGCACGGCACTTGTTCGAAGAAAACATCGACGCGATACATAAACGTGACCGTGCTCGCTACCTCGCGACTTATCTTCACACCAGCACGCTGGCGCGGAATGGGCCTGCCGGACTCGAGCTCGGGTACGAAAACTGGAGTGCTCGCCGGGATTCGACCTGGCCGGACACACTGATCGCCAGGAATTTGCGCGTACGGCCGATAGCGCCGGGCGTCGTCTACGGAACTTACTGCTACACGGTGACCCAGAAGGACACCACGTCGAGCGGAGTCTCGGAGCGGATTTTCGTTAAAATGCCCGAAGGCTGGAGAATCGCCGTCACCACGGCGTTTGGCCTTCCTGCCGGTGTGCCGGCGCAGTGTAAATAGTCGATCGACTCCACACCCGAGAACTCAATGAATCGCTTCAATAGTTTTGCGCTGTCGATGGCCCTGGTCGGGTTCGTCGGCGTGGTCGGAGTGCCAGCAGGTGCCCAGGCGCCCGAGACCTCGGCGCCGAAACTCGTCGTGTTCATAACTGTCGACGCGATGCGACCCGATTACGTGACGCGCTTCGAGTCTCAGCTCACTGGTGGTTTGGGGAGGCTCTATCGCGGTGGCGCGTTTTTCTCCAATGCGTTTCAGGATCATGCAATCACCGAAACAGCGCCCGGACATGCCGCAACGTTGTCAGGCCGCTTTCCGGTTCACACTGGTATCTCAGCTAACAGTGCTGGCGTAGTTGATACCACGGTGTCGCTGGTCGACGCACCGGGTCTAGGCGCATCGCCGTTTCGATTTCGGGGGACGACACTCGTCGACTGGCTCACGGCCAAGAATCCACGGACCAGAGTGTTGTCCGTCTCGAGGAAAGATCGCGCGGCCATTTTACCGGTCGGGAAATTGAAAGAGCCCGTGTTCTGGTACGTTCCGACTGGAATCTTCACAACGAGTACTTACTACGGTTCGACTCTTCCCGATTGGGTGAAGTCCTTCAATAACCGCCGCATTCCAGCAAGCTATGTGGGACGTGCGTGGCAGCTGTTGCTGCCGGATACTGCTTATGCGGAGCCGGATAGTGTGCCGACCGAAGCGGGCGGAGTCGGCTTTCTATTTCCGCATGTCGAGCCATCGACTCCTGATTCAGCTGCGCTGGTTCTCGCCGAATTTCCGTGGATGGATGACCTCACACTCCAGTTCGCGCTTGCAGGAGTCAACGCGCTCAACCTGGGCGCCGGTCCGCAGACAGACGTTCTAGCCATCTCGTTGTCGACGACCGATGCTGTGGGCCACCGTTACGGGCCTGACTCGCGCGAGCTTCACGACCAGATTCTGCGACTCGATCGCTCGCTCGGCGTCTTCCTGGATTCACTATTCCATATTCGAAAGCAGCAGGATGTCGTAATTGCTCTCACTGCCGATCACGGTCTCACTCCGCTTCCGGAAGTCCGCGCCCGTGAGCCAAACGCCGGGGCGATTAGAGTCAACGTCAGGCCAATGCTGCAGGCGCTGAGCAATTCACTCGCCGGCGCAGGGGTACGCGGATACGGCTTGAGCTATATACTCGGCGTGTATAGGGGGAACGGCTTTTCAATGGATGGCGGAGTCTTCGAGCTGGACAAGCCGGCGCTGGCAAAGGCGAGAATCAATGAGGATTCACTGTTGCGAGCGGTAAGGGCTGACTTCCTGGGAATTCCCGGTGTTGCACGCGCGGACCGGATTTCGGATCTGGCCCGAGCAGATACTGTCAATGACAGAATTGCGCGCAGGTGGTTGCATATGTTCGCGGACGAAAGCAAGGCGGCGCTAGTCATTACCCTCTCGCCCTACAACTACTGGGCGCCGGGTCCACCGGGACAGCACGGAACCCCAAACGACTCCGACGCGCACGTCCCGATAATTTTCTACGGTGACGAGATCAAACCCGGT
>QHUA01000125.1 GCA_003221805.1 Gemmatimonadota bacterium | reverse complement strand
CATTCGCACGCTGGGTGATCTTGTTCGTCAGAGCGAGAGCCAGATCCTCCAGGTCAAGAATTTCGGCAAGAAGTCGCTTAATGAGATCGCTGACCTGCTGGAGCGAGAGAACCTCAACTTCGGCATGAAGTACGAGGAGACTCCTGACGGCGTCCGCATCACGGATCAGGGCACGCCACCCAACCGCAACGTCGCCACCGTTGGTGCTGACGACGAAGAGGAAGTCTAAGGATGCGTCACCGTAAGCGCGGCAAGCAGCTCCGCCGGACCAGCGAGCAAAAGCTGGCTCTGATGAGGAGTCTGGCGAAAGCGCTGATCGAGCGTGGCGCCATCGAGACGACCGAGGCGAAGGCAAAAGAGCTTCGTCCGTTCGTCGAGAAGCTGATCACCAAGGCGAAAACAGGCACGCTCCACAACCGTCGTCTCGCCGGTCGTCACGTTGCGCACCGCGCGACCGCCGACAAGCTATTTCAGGAAGTCGGACCGCGGTTTGCGTCGAGAAAAGGCGGCTACACCAGGATTCTAAAGACCGGTCATCGTAAGGGTGACGGCGCCGAAATGGCTCGTATCGAGCTGATTGCGGCCGAGGCTTAAGCAATGGCACAGATCAAGAGAAATCGCTGCTACATCTGCGACAAGGGCGTCGCCTACGGCAACAACGTCTCGCACGCGAACAACAGGACGCGTCGGACGTGGAGACCGAATCTTCAGGTTGCCCGCATCGTCATCGATGGCAAGATCACGAAGGTGAAGGTGTGCACGCGCTGCCTTCACGCCGGCAAGGTCGTGCGCGCGCCGAGAGGGAAGAGCGCTGCCTAAGCTCTTGTTGCGCACCAACAAAAAAGGGAGCCCTTGGGGCTCCCTTTTTCTTAGATCGGAACTTTGGTTCTCCCCGGATCGCCGCGCAAGTATTTTCCAACGCAATGCCTAAGCGCACCGATATCAAAAGAATTCTCGTAATCGGCTCCGGGCCGATAGTCATCGGTCAGGGCGCGGAATTCGACTATTCTGGCACTCAGGCCGCCAAGGCGCTCCAGGAAGAAGGATTCGAGGTCGTTCTGGTTAACTCGAATCCGGCCACGATCATGACGGACCCGGAGTTTGCGGATCGCACCTACATTGAGCCGGTGACGCCCGAGTACGTCGAGCTGGTGATCGCCAAGGAAAAACCCGACGCGCTGCTGCCGACGATGGGCGGGCAGACTGCACTCAACGTGGCGATGAAACTGGCCGAGCGTGGAGTGCTGGACAAATACGGCGTCGAGCTGATCGGAGCGGACGCGCGGGCGATCGCGATGGCGGAGGATCGCAAGCTTTTTGGTGAAGCGATGAAACGGATCGGTCTCGCCGTGCCGCAAGGCGGGATCGCTACCACTCTCGACCAGGCGTTCGAGATTCTCGAAGAAACTTCGTTCCCGGCGATAGTCCGTCCCGCTTTCACACTCGGCGGGACGGGTGGCGGCATCGCTTACAACCGGAAGGAATTCGAGGAGACCATCCGCCGCGGACTCGATCTGTCCCCGGTGAGTCAGGTGCTGGTCGAGCGCAGCGTCATCGGCTGGAAGGAGTTCGAGCTCGAGGTGATGCGCGACGGCGCCGACAATGTCGTTATCGTCTGCTCGATCGAGAACATCGACCCGATGGGCATTCACACGGGCGATTCGATCACCGTCGCGCCGGCGATGACACTCACCGATCGCGAATACCAGCTGATGCGCGATGCTGCCGTCGCCGTCATTCGGGAGATTGGCGTCGAAGCAGGCGGTTGCAACATCCAATTCGCGATCAACCCGAGCGACGGCGAGATGCTGGTGATCGAGATGAATCCGCGCGTATCGCGATCGTCGGCGCTGGCATCGAAGGCGACCGGATTTCCGATCGCCCGCATCGGGACGAAGCTCGCGGTTGGTTATCGGCTCGATGAGATTCCCAACGACATCACCGGCACCACACCGGCGTCGTTCGAGCCGGTTCTCGACTATGTCGTCGTGAAGTGCCCGCGCTTTGCCTTCGAGAAATTCCGCGCCGCGAACCCGCGGCTCACGACGCAGATGAAATCCGTCGGCGAATCGATGGCGATCGGGCGCACGTTCAAGGAAGCGTTCCAGAAAGCCTTGCGCGCGCTCGAGATTGGCCGCCCAGGCTGGACGATCGCGCCGACTCTGGTGGACGACCGCCTCGTCGACGGCGCGCTGGAGACGCTCCGCGCAGCGCTTCGGCAGCCGACCCCCGAGCGAATTTTCCAGATAAAGCGCGCTCTCCTGGCGGGGCTGTCCATCGTCGACGTCTATGAGCTTACGGGCATAGATCCGTGGTTTCTGGCACAGATGACGGAGCTGCTCGAGGCCGAAAAATCCTTCGCCGCGCTCCCGGTCATCGACAAGGATGTGCTCTGGCGAATGAAGCGGATGGGATTTTCCGACAAGCAGCTCGCTGATCTGCGCGGAGAATCCGAAAGCGCCGCCCGCGCGCGCAGGATTGGGTTTGGGATCGTCCCCGCGTACAAGATGGTCGATACCTGCGCCGGCGAATTTCCTTCTGCCACCCCGTACCTGTACAGCAGCTACGACGAAGAGAGTGAAGCGCCGAAAACGGGGAGGCCATCCGTCGTCATCCTCGGCAGCGGGCCAAATCGAATCGGTCAGGGAGTGGAGTTCGATTACTGCTGTGTGCGCGCTGCGCTGGCGCTGCGCGAACAGGGTTACGAGACGATCATGATCAACTCGAACCCGGAAACCGTCTCCACCGATTTCGACATCTCGGACAAGCTTTACTTCGAGCCTCTGAGCCTCGAGCACGTGCTCGACATCGTCGAGCGCGAACAGCCGCTGGGAGTGATCGTCCAGCTCGGGGGTCAGACGCCGCTCAAGTTGACGAGCGGTCTCGCCAAGGCCGGCGTTCGGATCCTCGGCACGCAGCCCGATGCAATCGACATCGCGGAAGATCGAAGAAGGTTCGACGCGATCGCGCGACGGCTGGAGATCAGACAGCCGGAAAACGGGACCGCCACCAGCCTCGAGGAAGCGGTGGAAGCCGCCGAGCGAATCGGATACCCAGTACTGGTGCGTCCGTCGTACGTATTGGGTGGGCGCGCCATGGAAATCGTCTACGACGAGCCTTCGCTGACGGAGTATTTCGAGCGCGCGGCGCAAGTCTCCGAAGACAAACCCGTTCTGATCGACCGATTCCTCGAGGACGCTTTCGAGGCGGATGTCGACGCGATCTCTGACGGCGAACGCGTAGTCATCGGTGGCGTGATGCAGCACATCGAGGATGCGGGAATCCATTCGGGCGACTCGGCCTGCGTGCTGCCGCCCTATCTGATCGACGAAGACGACATCCAGGAGATGCGCGAGCATACCATCGCGCTAGCGAAGGCGCTCAACGTAGTCGGACTGATCAACGTTCAGTACGCGGTCAAGGATGGAAAGGTCTACGTCCTCGAAGTGAATCCGCGTGGCAGTCGCACGGTTCCATTCGTGTCCAAGGCAATCGGCGTGCAGCTGGCGGCAATCGCCGCGCGGGTGATGCTGGGTGAAACGCTCGAGGCGATCGGCTTCACGGAAGAAGTCGCTCCTGCCTACATCTCGGTGAAGGAAGCGGTGTTCCCCTTCAACAAATTCCGCGAGTTCGATCCGATCCTCGGACCCGAGATGAGGTCAACGGGCGAAGTGATGGGAATCTCCGATTCGTTCGGCAGCGCCTTCGGCAAGGCGCAGCTGTCGGCTGACAACGTGCTGCCGACCGAGGGCGCGATCTTCATCACGGTGAACGATTCGGACAAGCGCGGCGTGACGCCGATCGCCCGCCGCTTCTACGAGATGGGATTCCGGCTGGTGGCGACGGCGGGCACCGCCAAGTATCTGCGGGGACGCGGGATTCCGACGGAGAGCGTGCTCAAGATCTTTGAAGGCCGTCCGAACGGCGTCGACCTGATGCTGAACGGTGAGATCAAGCTCATGATCAACACGCCCCTCGGCAAGGAATCGCAGCGCGACGACTACACGATGCGCCAGGCGGCGATAGCGAATCACGTCGCCTACACGACGACGCTGTCGGCGGCCAACGCGGCGTGCGACGCAATTCTATCGCTGCGCTCGCGGGCACCGTCGGTGCTGTCGCTGCAGGAGTGGCACGCGCGAATTCCAAAGGAAGCCGGCGTCTAGTGGCGAAGCCCTTCATCCATGAGTCTGCCTACGTCGACGATGGCGCGCAGATCGGGTCGGATACCAAGGTCTGGCATTTCTGCCACGTGCTTGCCGGCGCGCAGATCGGCGAGCGCTGCTCGCTCGGCCAGAACGTCGTCGTCATGAACGGTGTTCGGATCGGTAACAACGTCAAGATCCAGAACAACGTCTCGGTCTACGAGGGCGTCGAGCTGGAGGACGATGTCTTTTGCGGGCCGTCAATGGTGTTCACCAACGTCGTGAACCCGCGGGCCCACGTATCCCGGAAGAAGGAGTACAAGCGTACGGTCGTTCGACGCGGAGCGACGATTGGCGCGAACGCGACGGTGCTCTGCGGCATCACCCTGGATGAGTATGCGTTCATAGGAGCGGGAAGTGTCGTCACGAAAGACGTTGCCGCCCACGCTCTGATGGTGGGTGTGCCGGCGAAGCGCGTCGGCTGGATGTGTCAGTGCGGAGAGCGGCTGCCCGAAACGAATCCCGAGGTGTGCAAGGCCTGTGGCACGCGCTACAAGCTGGAAGGCGATCGACTGAGGAGAGTCTCGAAGTGAGCTCGGAGAAGACGTTCCGGGTCGCGCTCGCCGGCTGCGGCAGGATCAGCAAGAACCACTTCGAGGCGATTCATGAAATCGACGGGCTGGAATTAGTCGCCGTTTGCGACACTGATCCCGAGCGCGCGGCCCGGGCGGGAGCGGAGTGGAAGGTCCCGCATTTCACGTCCTACGAAAAGATGCTGAAGGACGCCAAGGCCGACGTCATCACCATTGCGACGCCGTCGGGCCTCCACGCGGATCAGGGCGTCGAAGCGGCGCAGGCGGGGAAGCACGTGGTGATGGAGAAGCCAATGGCGATCTCGCTGACCGGAGCCGACGCGCTGGTGCACGCGTGTGACAAGGCGCGGGTACAGCTATTCGTCGTCAAACAAAACCGGCTAAATCCACCGATTCAGCTGCTCAAACATGCCATCGACCGCAATCGCTTCGGCAGGATTTATCTGGCAAGCTGTACGGTGCACTGGGCACGTCCGCAGGAGTACTACGACCAGGCGTCGTGGCGCGGGACGTGGGAATTCGATGGCGGCGCTTTCATGAATCAGGCGTCGCACTACGTTGATCTGATTCAATGGCTGGTGGGTCCCGTCGAGAGCGTGATGGCCAAGACGGCGACGCTGGCGCGACGAATCGAGACGGAGGATTCCGGAGTCGCCATCCTGAAATTCCGCTCCGGCGCGCTGGGATCGATCGAAGTCACGATGCTCACTTACCCGCGGAACCTCGAGGGCTCGATCACCATCCTTGGCGAAAAGGGCTCCGTCAAGATCGGCGGCACCGCGGTCAACAAAGTCGAGACCTGGCAATTCGCCGAGTACGACGACGACGACAGGCTGATCCTGGAGGCAGATACCAATCCGCCGAGCGTCTATGGCCTCGGGCACCAGGGCTACTACCGTAACGTTCTGGCGGTGCTTCGGGGCGAGGCGAAGCCTGACACCGACGGGCGGGCCGGACGGAAGTCGCTGGAGCTTATCCTGGGGATCTACGAGTCCGCCAAGACGGGGCGCGAGGTTCCTTTGCCGCTCCGGGCGCAAGTCTGAGCCTTAACCGTATATCTTTAACCGTTTCCACCTTTTCTGATTCTACAGCGCAGCCGATGGCAGTACCACTTCTCGATCTAAAAGCACAACACGCGACGATACGCGATTCCGTGATCAACGCGATGACGAAGGTCATCGACGATCAGGTCTTCATTCTCGGCGACGCGGTGGAGCGTTTCGAGCGGGAAGTCAGTCAGCTCTCGCGCACCGCGCACGCTATCGGCGTCGCCAACGGCACCGACGCGATTCTGCTTTCCCTGCGTGCATTAAATGTTGGTCGAGGCGACGAAGTCCTGACCACACCGTTCACGTTCTTTGCCACGGCGGGAGCGCCGCACAACGTTGGCGCAAAAGTCGTGTTCGCCGATATCGATCCCGACACGTTCAACATCTCGACTGAGGCCATTGCAGCGGCGATCAAACCGTCGACTAAGGCAATCATTCCAGTCGACCTGTTCGGCCAGATGGCGCCGATCGAGGTGATCATGGACGCGGCGGGGGATATCCCTGTCATCGAGGACGCGGCGCAGGCCATTGGCGCTCGTCGCAAGATCGACGGCAAGTGGGTGATGGCCGGTGAGGCAGCGACCATCGGAACCTTGAGCTTTTTTCCTTCGAAGAATCTTGGCGGCTATGGTGATGGCGGGATGGTCGTCACGCAGCGCGACGAGATTGCTACGCGCATCAGGCGGCTGCGCGTCCACGGCGGGATGAAAACGTACTACCACGAAGAAGTCGGCTACAACAGCCGGCTCGACACACTGCAGGCCGCGGTGTTGTCGGCAAAAATGGTGAACCTGGCGATGTGGAGCGCGGCACGGCGAAAAAACGCCGCTTATTACAACGCCGCGTTCGCGGATCTCGACGACGTGCGCACGCCCACCGTCGACCCCGCCAACGAGTCCATCTACAACCAGTACACGCTTCGCGTTGCCAAGCGCGACGGTTTGCAAGGTCATTTGCGCGACAAGGAAATCGGCTCCGCCATTTACTACCCGCTGTCGCTTCATCTCCAGCCTTGCTTCGAGTATCTCGGCTACAAGAGGGGCGCATTTCCCGAGAGTGAGAGAGCAACACAGGAAGTGATTTCGCTGCCGGTCTATCCGGAGCTAAAGCAGTCCCAGCTCGATGAAGTCATCGACGCGGTGCGCTCGTTCTACGGCCGCTGACAAACACACAAACTCACCAGCAGAGTCCCCAGTGCAACTAAAAGATCAGCTGCTATCCAAGATCGAGAACAGAACTGCGTGTATCGGCGTAGTCGGCCTGGGATACGTTGGGCTGCCGCTGGCGCTGGAGTTCGCGAAAGCCGGGTTCAAGGTCATTGGCTACGACGTCAGCGAGCGCGTCGTGAAGTCGCTGATGCAGGGCAAGTCTCACATTCAGGACGTGTCGAGCACGGAGCTGGCGCGACTGGTGAAGTCGGGGAAGTTCGAGGCGACGACGGACGAATCGAGAATGCAGGAGATGGACGCGGTCTCGATTGCCGTGCCGACGCCGCTGGCCAAGACCCGCGATCCGGACATGGGATACGTGATTGCCGCAGCAGACGCGGTGGGTCGCAACTGCCGTCCGGGTGTGGTGGTGGTCCTCGAAAGCACGACGTACCCGGGGACCACTCGCGAACTCCTGCAGCCGAAGCTGGAGGCGGCGGGACTCACTGTCGGCGAAGACGTCTTCCTCGCGTTCAGTCCTGAGCGCGTCGATCCCGGCAATCCAAAGTGGAACACAAAGAACACCCCGAAGATAGTCGGTGGCATCACGCCAGCCTGCACCGAGGTCGCGGCGGCGCTTTACGCGACGTGTCTCGACACGATGGTTCCGGTGTCGAGCACTGAGACGGCGGAGCTGGTCAAGCTCCTGGAAAACACCTTCCGGTCGGTGAATATCGGCCTCGTCAACGAGATGGCGATCGTTTGCGACAAGCTCGGCGTCAACATCTGGGAAGTGATCGATGCGGCGGCGACGAAACCCTTCGGCTTCATGAAATTCACTCCCGGCCCGGGCATCGGCGGACACTGCATTCCGCTCGATCCACATTACCTCGCCTGGAAGATGAGAACGCTCAACTACAAGACGCGCTTCATCGATCTGGCGAGCGAAATCAACAGTGAGATGCCGGCGGTGGTCGTGCGGAAGGTTGCGCAGGCGTTGAATGAGGAGAAAAAGGCCGTCAACGGCAGCCGAGTGCTGGTGCTTGGGGTGGCTTATAAAAAGGACATCGATGACATGCGCGAGAGCCCCGCGCTAGACGTGATCCGCCTGCTCGAGCAGCAGGGAGCCGATGTGCATTACCACGATCCGTACGTGCCGAAGTACCGCGAGGACGGTCACGAGCATGCGAGCGTCGCGCTAACCGATGACGAGATCTCCAGCGCCGACGCGGTGGTAATCGTGACGGATCACTCGAAGGTGGATTACCAGCGGGTGGTGCATCTGGCGAGAGTCGTCGTCGACACCAGGAACGCGACGGCGAAATTGGCCAAGGGCAAAGGGCGGATCGTCTCGCTAGCCTCGCCCAGCTCTTACGCGACAGCGTAACCCACCGGCGTGAACATATCGGTCGTTGGCACCGGCTACGTTGGACTCGTAGTCGGAGCCTGCTTCGCTGAAACGGGCAACACCGTCTGCTGCGTCGACATTGATCGCAACAAGATCGAGCGACTGAAGCGTGGTGAGATGCCGATCTATGAGCCCGGGCTCGATTCACTGGTCGAGCGCAACCAGAAAGAAGGGCGGCTTTCGTTTGCCACGGAGCTGGCCGGCGCCGTCGGGGCAGCGGAGGTCGTCATCATCGCCGTCGGCACCCCTCCGGGTGAAGACGGATCTGCGGATGTCCAGCAGGTGCTCGACGTTGCCACCGTCGTCGGCCGACACATGGCGCGAGAGACCGTCGTGGTGGTGAAGTCAACCGTCCCCGTTGGCAGCTCGCCCCGGATCGCAAAAGCAGTAGCCGGCAAAGCGAGGTTTCCGTTTCACATCTGCAGCAATCCCGAATTCCTTAAGGAAGGCGATGCAGTCGAGGATTTCATGCGGCCCGATCGCGTGATCCTCGGCGTCGAGTCGCCCTACGCGCGCCGGGTGATGAGCGAGCTATACGCGCCGTTCGTGCGGACAGGAAAACCGATAATCGTCATGGACATCCCGTCGGCAGAGATGACCAAGTACGCGGCTAATGGAATGCTGGCGACGCGCATCTCGTTCATGAATGAAATCGCCAATCTTTGCGACAAGCTCGGCGCCAACGTCGACATGGTGAGAAAGGGAATCGGCAGCGATTCACGCATCGGCTCTTCTTTTCTCTTTCCCGGTCCCGGGTACGGCGGCTCGTGTTTCCCCAAGGACGTCAAGGCGCTCGTGAAAATGGGAGCGGAGAACTCCGTTGCGCTCGACGTGCTGGCGGCGGTTGAATCGGCAAATGAGCGGCAGAAGCGCTTGCTCGTTAACAAGCTCCGCTGCGCGCTCGGCAATGAGCTCGAGGGTCGTCGCGTTGCGTTATGGGGCCTGGCCTTCAAGGCTGGCACTGACGACATGCGCGAGGCGCCATCGATTACACTCGTCGAGGAGCTGCTCCATGAGGGCGTTTCTATCTGTGCGCATGACCCGGCCGCGATCGAACATGCCCGGGTTTTGCTCGGCAACCGAATAGATTTTGCAGAGACTAACTATGAGGCGCTCGTTGGCGCGGACGCGCTGGTAGTAGTCACTGACTGGAACGAGTATCGCCACCCCGATTTCGAGCGGGTGAAGCGCACGCTCAGGCAGCCGGTCATCGTCGATGGCAGAAATCTTTACGACGTCGAGAAGATGCGGGAGCTGGGCGTGCGGTACCACTCAATCGGACGCCCATCCGCATGAACCCGCTCACCCGCAGAGGGTAATACCATACGGATGTTCAAGCCGAAGACATTATTGCTGGCTCTGCTGCTCGCGGCACCGCTGGCTTGCAAGCCCCCGTTCGATCCCAAGATTTACACCTCAAGCGACAAGCTCTTTCAGGTCGCGATGGCGGAGTACAAGGCGGGTCGATACGACAACGCGGCCAAAGCATTCGAGAAGCTGACCCTTGATCTTTCCGCGCGCGATCCGAGGCTACCGCTTTCGTACTACTACCTCGCTCAATCGCAGACAAAAAACGGCGAATATCTGCTCGCGGCAGGGACCTATAACCGGTTGATCGACGCATTCCCGCAGGACACGCTGGTCGACGATGCTTTCTACCTGTCAGGGAAGGCGTATCAGCACGAGTGGCGGCAGCCGCAACTGGATCCGACTTACGGCAAGAGCGCGCAAACGGCGTTCGAGTCGCTCCTGACAACATATCCTGATTCGCCGTACGCGCAGCGCGCAAAGAACGAGCTGGACAAGCTCGACGAATGGTTTGCGGAAAAGGATTACGACACCGGCTACCTCTACCTGAAGAGAAAAGCCTACGACTCCGCGATCATCTACTTCAAGGACGTGATTCGTCTGCATCCGCGCGCGGCGAAGACGAGAGACGCGTATCTGATGCTGCTGGAGGCGTACCGGGCGATCAAGTATACGGAGGACGCGCGAGACCTTTGCAACGACATGCGGAAGGCTTATCCCAACGACCGTGAAGTGCTGAAGCAGTGTGGTCCGGCGCCGGCGACGCCGGCAACGTAGCCCGTGCGGATCGGGGTCTTCGGCGGCACGTTCGATCCTCCCCACGTCGGGCATCTTCTCCTCGCCGCTGATGCCCGTGACGCCCTGAATCTGGATCGTCTTATTTTCGTTCCCGCCTCCGCGCAGCCCTTGAAGGTCGAGAGTCCGGCGGTGGCATCGGCGCGGGACCGACTGGAGATGATCAGGCTCGTGGTTGCCGACGACGCCAATTACCAGGTGGACGAGACGGAAATTGACCGCAAAGGGTTATCTTACACGGTCGATACGCTGGAGCATTTGTCGGCACGGTATCCGGGTGCCCAGATCTTTCTTCTGTTAGGCCAGGACGCGCTGGAGAGCTTTGGGCAATGGAAGAATCCCGAGCGCATCCGTGAGCTCGCAACTGTGGCAGCGATGCAGAGATCAGGAGCTAAGGGGTCTCGTCCAGGTGCTTCGGCGAAGGGTGTCGTCACCATTTCGACGCGGCGCGTCGACGTTTCGTCCACGGAGATCCGTGACCGGCTCCGCGCAGGAAAATCGATCAAGGGATTCGTGCCCGAAAGCGTCGAGCGGTTCATCGACGCGCGCGGGCTCTATCGTGGGGGGCGGACCGTACCGCCTGAGGAAGATCAGTAAATGGCGTTGACAGGGCTGTTGAGCGGAGTGTTCGGTACTCGCCACGATCGTGAGCGCAAGCGTGTTCAGCCGATCGTCGACGAGATCAACGAGCATTACGCCCGACTCCAGACCGTTTCCGAGGAAGAGCTCCGCTCACAAACGGCGAAATTCCGCGCCCGGATTAGCGAAGTCACCAGTGCGTTGGAAGGTCGGATCGCCGAGCTGAAGGAGCTCAAGCGCCAGACATCGGATCCGGCGGCACGCGATGCGATCGACAACGAGTTGAGCGGCGTCGACGGACGTGGCGGCGTGGAACAGGAGCTCCGCAAAGCAACTGCAGAAGTGCTCGACGAGCTTCTTCCCGAAGCCTTCGCCACCGTTCGTGAGGCATCACGTCGACTGCTGGGGACCAAGTTGACGGTCACCGGGCAGGAGATGGACTGGAACATGGTGCCCTACGACGTGCAGCTGATGGGAGGCATCCAGCTGCACCAGGGACGCATCGCAGAAATGGCAACCGGCGAAGGCAAGACCCTCGTCGCGACTCTGCCGCTCTATCTGAACGCACTACCCGGCAAAGGCGCGCACCTGATCACGGTCAACTCCTATCTGGCCCGGCGCGACTCGGAGTGGATGGGGCACGTCTACAAATACCTCGGTCTGACCGTCGGCTGCATCGACGACACCGAGCCGGGCACCATGCAGCGCCGCGCCGCCTACGAGTGCGACATCACCTACGGCACCAACAACGAGTTCGGCTTCGATTACCTGCGCGACAACATGGTGCAGTCGCTCGAACATCGGGTGCAGCGCAACCACGTCTACGCCATCGTCGACGAAGTGGACTCGGTGCTCATCGACGAAGCCCGGACGCCGCTCATCATCTCCGGCCCCGTCGGAAATGAAAGCGACGCCGAATATGCCCAGCACAACGCCGCGGTGGCGCGATTGGTCAAGAAGCAAACCGACCTGGTAAATGCGCTGGTCGCCGCCGGCGAGAAGGCGTTCGAAGCCGGCGACAACGACGAAGCGGCGCTGAATCTCTACAAGGCACAGCTGGGTGGCCCCAAGAACAAGCGACTGCTCAAGGTTCTCCAGGAGACCGGAGCGAAGCAGCTCGTGCAGAAGATGGAGCTCGCCCACATTGCCGACCGCAGGCTGCCGGGGAGCAAG
>QHUA01000218.1 GCA_003221805.1 Gemmatimonadota bacterium | reverse complement strand
GCCCCAATAACGAGCTATGGAGTGGGGAGATGCAGGAGCCGCGCCTAACGGCGAACGGTTCTTGTCGCCAACTGGCCGATGGTATGCAGGTCGGCGGCGCGCCGCTTCAGCATGCGTTGGCTTTGCTCGATCGTTACCAGCTCGAAGCGTACCTCATCTCCGGGTCGGCGCTGAGCGAGTATCGGGAGATCGGCTTCGCTGACGACGGCGATTTTGGCGTAGCCGCCAATGGTGGGGGCGTCCGCCATTACCGCGATCGGAAGTCCGTCGGCGGGTACCTGAATCGTGCCGGGACATCCTGCCTCGGAGGGGAGCGTTCCCATCGCGTTCCTGATCGGAGGTCCCTCGAGCTTGTAACCGGTCCGGTCGGACGCGGTCGAGATTCGATACACACTCTCGGTGAACGTGGACCACGCCGTCTCGTCGAACAAATCCTCGTGCGTCCCGCGAGTGACGTGCACGATGCCGCCGTCGTAGCGGGGCATGAGATCGGCCGCACAGTGAGATCCTTCCGTTGGACGCTGTCCCTGCTCGGCGCCGAGCGCGATCGAGTCGCCGGTCTTGAGTGTCTTCCCGCCATAGCCACCAAAGCGTCCAGGGAGATAGGTCGATCGGCTGCGGAGCAGGACCGGCACTTCAATGCCACCGCTGCAAGCGAGATAGAGGAATCGGCCGTTGAGGATCGTCTCCACAGAGAGAGCGTCTCCCGCTCGCGCGTAGATCGTGGTGCACGGTGCCACGTCACGTCCCGAGATAGTCGCATTTACAGTTGCACCGCTGATCGCAAATGCGGTGTCGCGATCGAAGCGAATAGATCCACCGCCCAGCGCCCATTCGAGACCTGCCGCGTCGCCCGAATTCCCAACCAACGCGTTTGCTGCGCCAAGCGCGAAGGAATCCATGGCGCCCCCCTTGGGCACTCCGGAGGCGCGCGAGTACTTCCTCCCCACGTCCTGCACCGTCAGGTACGGGGGCGCCTTGGTGACGGTGATCATCCGACGTTCTCGAATCGCACCGCGTCTCCGGGCGCCAGCAGCGCGGGTGGATCTCGCCCGGGGTCGAACATCACCATGCTGGTAGTGCCGATGATGTGCCAGCCGCCAGGGGTATCGAGTGGATAGACCGCCGTCTGTGCACCGGCGATCGCCACACTGCCGGCAGCGACGCGTGGTCGCGGTTGGGGACGGCGCGGCACTTGTAACGCCGCGTCGATCTCGCTCAAGTACGCGAAGCCCGGTACGAAGCCTAGTAGATCGACTGTGTAAGTTCTCGCGATATGCCGAGCGATGACTTCGTCTGCCGGGAGACGGGTTGCTGTGGCAATTGACTCGAGATCGATCCCGTCGTACCGAACCGGAATGACGTGTTTGCGCGATGGAGTCCTGGTCGACTGCAACTGGTTCGCGCTCTCGCAGGCATCGAGAAGTTGCGCTGACATTTCCTGGTACGATGCATGGAGCGCATCGTAAAACACCGTCAGTGTGAGGTAGGCAGGCACGATATCGTCGACATGCGTAATGCGTTTTTCGCTGAGCGAGCGGGCGATGGCTTGAATGCGATGCAAAAGCTCGGGTGACTTTTCGCCGCCGAAGCTAATCGTGATCGCCGTGTCGCCAAGCGGAAGAGCGCGCAGCTGGTGAGAGGTCAAGCGGCGAAAGGGGCGATTTTGGCGCCCGCGGCCTGGAGTTTTGCGCGCAGACTCCGCAGCATCGCTGCCGAATCGGGGTTGTCCCCGTGTACGCAAAGCGATTGGGCATGGATGCGCACAACTGATCCATCGTCGGCCGCGATGCTGTGCATGCGGACGAGCGTAAGGGCCCGCTCCACTGCGCTTTCCACATCGTGGATAACGGCGTTGGGCTGGCTGCGTGGTACCAGCGTTCCATTCCCACGATAGGCGCGATCGACGAATGCTTCGCTGATGAATGGCATTCCGGCACGTTCGGCGGCCCGAGACATCTCACTCGACGGAAGGCCGAGCAGACTCAATGAGGGATTCACCTTCGCGATCCCCCGGACGACTGCGGCGGCTGCCTTCTCGTCCCAAACGGCACGATTGTATAACGCCCCGTGCGGTTTCACATAGGCGAGCACGGCGGCCTCGGCCGAGCAGACGTCGGTCAGCGAGCGAATCTGGTACTCGACGTGACGGGTGATTTCGGTGGCCGGCAGACCCAACTCGCGCCGCCCGAAGCCGGGAATGTCGGGATAGGATGGATGCGCTCCAATGGAGACGCCACGCTCTTTAGCCGCGCGGACCGTATCTCGCATTGTCATGGCATCGCCAGCGTGAAATCCGCAAGCGATGTTGGCCGAGGAGATCAGGTCGAGGAGCACTTCGTCCTCTGATAGGCGCGATCTGCCGAACCCTTCTCCCAGATCGGCGTTCAGATCGACGGTTATCTGCAAGCCGCGTGGGGGCTGCTATTTCTTGTGGGACTTCTTCCTGCCGTCGAGCGGCTTCGCTTCGACAACCGCCCACCCCTGCTCGTCATCCTCGAATCCACCGCGGGAGAGCTTTGGCAGAAGTTGTTCGCGCACGACTACCGGGGTCAGCCAATACGTGTATCCGTCGTCGGCTTCGACGGGCAGCCAGGCGAACTTCGTCCGTACCCGCTCATCACCGACTTTGCCGTCAGGGTTGTGTCGACTCTTCCACTTCACGGTGATCTCCTCATACCCTGTCTTCGAGACCTTTGACGCCGGCCATGTGGGCACAGCTGGCGCAGCAATAGAAAGTTCCTTTGCTCTCCAGGCCGTGGCCGATGATGGTACACCCGCAATGGGCGCACTTGGGGGCGAGCGAGTGGATCGCGCATTCGAATGAATCGAAGATGTGCGCTTTCCCCTTCATGGTGACGGTGAACGCTTTGTCGTAATCGTTGCCGCAGACCTCGCACTTTGGCATGGCTCAGCGCCTCCCAAATCTGTTACGGGTCACGTTTACGGCGAATCTAGTGCCGCTGCAACGCTGAGCTTACCGGAAAACTTTCCTCATCTTGGTGTCGGGATCGCGCGCGAAGCGGAAGGTGAACCACGCCAGATCGGTCACCAGCTCGTCGTAAGTCTTCGGGTCCATCTTGTCTTTGACGATGCCCATTCGACCTGAAATCTGGTTCTTCAGATGTTCAATCCATTCCTGGGTGAAGTCGGCCATAGGCGAGCGGGAAGGGAGGCGTAGAAAGTGACTCAGAGCACACCGGAAAGCCAGCAGGCTACTGCTTGATCACGGACTCCTGAGAGCTCGAGGACACT
>QHUA01000049.1:14824-21123 GCA_003221805.1 Gemmatimonadota bacterium | reverse complement strand
TCACTCAGCCAAGTGCGGCGGTGGCAAACGTCTCCGCTTGCCTGCGCGAAAGAGTGCCCGTTGTCGTTGGCACCACTGGCTGGTACGACTCGTTACAGGAAGTGACGCACATTGCAACTGAGACCGGCACGCCGCTCCTTTGGTCGCCGAATTTCTCGCTGGGGGTAAACGTGCTCATCGAGCTGGCGAGATACGCGGCCAGGATGATGAGTACGCTCGAAGAATTCGACGCCCACATCGTCGAGACCCACCACTCGAAGAAAAAGGACGCGCCGTCGGGAACTGCTATCGCCATCGCCAAAGCGGCGAGCGATGCTCTGGAGCGGCCAATTCCGACGACGAGTGTCCGCACGGGTTCCGTTCCGGGAACGCACGAGCTGATTTTTGACGGCATGTTCGAGCAGCTGTCGCTCATCCACCAGGCACGGGACCGCAGGGTTTTTGCCGAAGGGGCACTCAAGGCGGCTGATTGGTTGGTCGGCCGCACGGGCGTCTTCACGATGCGTGATGTACTGGAGCTTCCAGCAAGGAGCTGAGACATGCCTCTGAAACCTCAGAGCGATCGAATCGTACGAACCCGCATGACACGAAGGCGTGCTTTCGTCATCATCAGCGCAATCGCGGTTCTGGCGCCGGGTTGCCGCACCGCGGGATCCGACCCGGTGCCGGCAAGCCTGCCGGGCTCCTACGTCTACGCCGGGAGAGGCTCGACGTTCAAAAAGCCGTGGCAGTTCTCGGCGCGTCTCGACCTAACGTCAGACCGCCGCTACAAGCTCACCCTCGATAAGACAATCGATGGGAAGACGGATCCGACCGAAAGCAACGAGGGAAGCTTTACGGTTTCTGGCGACCATATCCAGCTGCGGGAGGATACGGGCATGCCGGACAGGTCTCATGACCTGCACAAGCTTCAGATCAAGGCGGATTCGCTGATTGGCGAAGTCGGCTGGACGGCGGAGTTGTTCATCAAGGGAGTTGGCGCTCCCAACGTCGTCTTCGTGAAGCAACGCGGGTAAGCCAGGCTCAACCCGAGGCTGTCGGCCGGCAATGAACGCTGAATGCTGGCTCGCTCTTCGCGGCGAGTGCCGCATACATTTAACGAATGAACTCCGAGCGGCTCACCGGCTGTGGAACCGCGCTCGTCACGCCGTTCACGAAATCCGGAGAGATCGACGAGCGTTCGCTGAGATCCTTTGTCGACTGGCAGATCTCGAGCGGCGTTCACTTCCTGGTTCCCTGCGGCTCGACGGGCGAAGCCGCGACGATGACTGTGGCCGAACATCGTCGCGTCGTGGAGATTACGGTCGAGCAGACAGCGGGACGAGTACCCGTCGTCGCCGGCGCCGCGTCCAACGACACCAAAAAAGCCATCGCACTGTCGCGCGAGATGGAGGCCGCAGGAGCTACGCACCTACTTCACGCTTCGCCGATGTACAACAAGCCGCCGCAGCGGGGGATCGTCGCCCACTTTCGCACGATCGCTGACGCCGTCAGCACGCCGATCATCATTTATAATGTTCCAGGTCGCACCGCCAGCAACATCGAGGCGGCGACGACGCTGGAGCTGGCAGAGCACGAGAACATTGTCGCAGTGAAGGAAGCGTCGGGCAATCTGGCGCAGATCGGGGAGATCATCCGCCATCGCCCGGCACGCTTTTCCGTTCTTTCGGGCGACGATCCGATCACGCTGCAGGTGATGGCGGATGGGGGTGATGGCGTGGTGTCAGTGACGTCCAATGCTGCACCGAAGCTCGTGACGCGACTCACTGAGCTGGCTGCCGCGGGGAACTACACTGCCGCCCGCGACATCCACCACCAGCTCGCCGAGTGGACGACCGCTGCGTTCATCGAGCCGAATCCAATTCCGGTGAAAGCCGGTCTGGCGATGATGGGCAAGATCGCTAACGTGTTGCGGCTCCCTCTGGTTCCCCTCGCGGAGAAGTTTGAGGCTACGGTGCGGGCTGCCCTCATCTCGGTCGGAGCGCTTACTGCGTGACCTCTTCCGATGCACGCGAGCTGGAGAAGCGGATCGATTTTCTCGCGGCGACCCCGCAGGCGGCGCAGCTCCCGGATGATGCCCGCACTGCAGTCCGGAAGCTGCTCGATGCGCTGGAAACGGGGCGCGTTAGGGCCGCCGAGAAGGATGCGGCTTCCGGTCAGTGGCAAGCGGTGCCGTGGGTCAAGCGCGGTATACTACTCGGCTTTCGACTCGGCGAAATCGTCGACATGTCGCTCGGTAACGGCGATGCCGACATTGTGTTTTCGTTCTTCGACAAAGACACTTATCCACCGCGCCGGCTGACTCGCGCCGACGGAATTCGCGTCGTGCCCGGCGGATCGAGCATAAGGCGTGGCGCTTACCTCGCCAGCGGAGTCGTGTGCATGCCGCCGATGTACATCAACGTCGGCGCTCACGTCGGCGCCGGGACGATGATCGACTCACACGCGCTGGTGGGATCCTGCGCGCAAGTCGGCGAGAGAGTTCACCTGAGCGCAGCCGCGCAACTCGGAGGAGTACTCGAGCCGGTCAACGCATCGCCCGTGGTTGTTGAAGATGACGTTGTCATCGGGGGCAACTGCGGAGTTTATGAAGGCACAGTGGTTCGCAAAGGCGCCGTAATCGGCGCCGGGGTGATTCTCACCAGAGGAACGCCGGTGTACGACCTGGAGCGACAGACAATCCACCGTGCTGAAGGGGGAAGACCGCTAATCATTCCAGAAAACGCCGTGGTCGTGCCTGGCGCACGCTCTATAAAGGATGGGTGGGGCCAGAGCCAGGGTATCTCGCTGCAGACACCCGTCATCGTCAAATACCGCGACGAAAAAACCGACGCGGCTACTGCGCTCGAGTCTTGGCTCCGTTGACGGTGTCGGGCACCATTCGCGTGCCCGGTGACAAATCGATCTCCCACCGTTCACTGATTCTCTCTTCGCTGGCGGACGGTGAGTCCGAGATCCGCGGCATCCTGGACGCCGAGGACATTCGCTCGACCGCGACCGTGTTGCGCGAGTTGGGCGTGCAGATTCCTCCGTTCGCCCAAGTGATTCGAATTAAAGGTTTGGGATTGCGCGGACTGCGCCAGCCGCGGAGTGCTCTCGACTGCGGTAATAGCGGAACGACCACTCGTCTCATGGCGGGCGTGGTGGCCGCGCATCCGTTCTCGGCGCGATTCGTCGGCGATGCGAGTCTCAGTCGTCGTCCGATGAAGCGCATCGCGGAGCCGCTAACCTACATGGGCGCGCAATTCGAGTGCGAGCATGGGGATGGGCTGCCGATGACCGTGCACGGTGTGGATCTGCGCAGCGTTGACTGGGACACCGGCGGATCGAGCGCGCAGGTAAAGAGCGCGATCCTGCTCGCCGGCCTCGCCTCGGCCGTCGAAGTGCGAGTCACGGAGAAATCGCTGTCGCGAGACCACACCGAGCGAATGCTGCGGGCAATGGGCGTCGACGTAGAAAACGACGGCAGCCAGGTATGTTTGCGTCCGACTCATCGTTTGCATCCCTTCGACATCCAAGTGCCCGCCGATCCATCCTCGGCAGCATTCTTTGTTGCGCTTGCATCACTCGCGACTTCCGGAGAGTTGACGCTCACGGACGTGTGCCTGAATCCAACGCGAACTGGATTTTTTCAAGCGCTGAGGCGGATGGGAGCCAAAGTGGACGAGACGCGGGAGATGTCGAGCGGCGGCGAGGACATCGGGTCGGTGCGGGTCGGTCGCGCCCAATTGAGGGGGACGCGAGTCACCGCCGAGCAGGTGCCGGCGATCATCGACGAGCTGCCACTTCTGGCCTGCGTCGCGGCGGGAGCGGGGGTCGAGCTGGAGATACGCGGGGCAGCGGAGCTGCGTGTGAAGGAGAGCGACCGCATCAGCGCGGTCGTGCAGAATCTGCGCGCCGTCGGCGCAGAGGCCGAGGAGCTGCCAGACGGACTGCGAGTCAGCGCCGGACGAAGGCAGTTGGCGGGAACGATCGATCCACGTGGCGATCACCGCATCGCGATGGCTTTCGGGATCCTCTCCGCCGCAACTGGAAACCGAATCACCGTTTCGGATCCGCGGTGCGTCGCAGTCTCTTACCCGGGATTCTGGGAGGATCTTCGCCGGGTGGCGGCGTGATGCGACGGACATCGATTATCGCCATCGATGGCCCCGCTGCATCGGGGAAGTCCTCCACCGCGCAAATGGTCGCCGAGAAACTCGATTACCTACACGTCGATTCCGGCTCGCTCTATCGTGCCGCAACGGCAGCAATTCTGCGCGCGCAGCCGAATCCAGACGAGTGGACTGAAAGGAGTGTGCTGGATGCCGCGCGGGGAGTCGAGCTGCGCGCGGCACGGACTTCGTTTTACCCCGTTCTCGACAATCGCGCCATCGAAGAGGAAATCCGCGGCGCCGACGTGACACGGAACGTTTCGCGGGTCGCACAGATGCCGCGCGTTCGCGAATGGGTGAACGCAAAGGTTCGCGACGCAGCAGCTTCCAGCAATGTGGTGGTCGATGGACGGGACATGGGGACAGTCGTATTCCCGGAAGCCGATCTCAAGATCTTTCTGGTGGCGGACTCACGGGAGCGAGCTGCTCGGAGACTTCGCCAACGGGGAACTCCGACCTCGGAAAAACTGCTCGACGACGAGACGCTACGCATCATTGAGAGAGACGCCCGGGACGCCCGGCAGACCGTTCCGGCCGCCGACGCGGCTATAATTGACACGACGAGCCTCACTCAACGGGAGCAAGTGGAACGGATTGTGAATTTATGGATAGAGCAGTCTGGCTGATCCAGGCTTCTCCTTAGCCGGGCTGCCGCTGGACAGACCCATTTGGAGGGTTGCGATGCGTCGTTTCTCGGATAGAGCGGGGCTCGATTGGAGTGCGTTCGAAACCGCACGGCCGCATGGTCTGCCTGATCGCCGGGTAAAGCCAGCCAGTGTCATGGTCGCGTTCAGGTGCGACGACGGAAGCGAGGTCGCGATGGATTTGCCGGTTGGCGCACTCGATGGACTCACCGACGAAGAGCTGCTTCTGCTGCTGACCAAGGGGCTGAAGTAAGCGCACTCACTCGAGCTGAGGACACGCTCGACGTTGACCCCACAGGGTGAAAGGTCTACATTTAAAGGCTTGATACGAACGTACTCAACCCTTTAACCAGCAACATGATAGACTCACCCGACCAGAACCAAACCCCAACCGGCACGACGCTGACCGCGCGCGAGAAGCGTGATCTGCAGAAGGCGCAGCTGCGTCCGCTTGCCAACCTGCGGCCCGAGCTCTACGACGAAGACGATTATTCGCAGGACGAGCTCGAAACAATGATGGAGATGTACAACGGGACGATGGCCTCGATCGAAGAAGGCGAGATCGTCAAATCCCGTGTGCTGGATATTCGTGACAACATGGTCGTCCTCGACATCGGCTTTAAGTCCGAAGGGACGATCCCGCTCGAAGAGTTCAAGGATCTCCCCGATCTCAAGCCGGGAGACGAAGTCGAAGTTCTTCTCGAGCATCTCGAGGACCAGGAAGGATCTGTCGTCCTCTCGAAGAAGAAAGCCGACTTCATGCGCGTGTGGGAGCGCATCCGCGTCGCCTACGAGAACGACGAGCCCGTGCGTGGCGCTCTCATCAAGAAGATCAAGGGCGGCGTGGTCGTCGACCTCATGGGAGTCGATGCATTCCTTCCCGGATCGCAGATCGCGCTGCGTCGCGTTCCCAATGTCGACGAGCTGCTCGGTCAGACCTTCGACTTCAAGATCATCAAGCTCAATAAGCGGCGCCGCAACATCGTCGTCTCACGCCGAGTGATCCTCGAGCAGGAGAGGGCAGGCAAGCGCGAGAAGCTGATGAAGGAGCTGCAGAAGGATCAGGTCCGCAAAGGCGTGGTCAAGAACATCACCGACTTCGGCGCATTCATCGATCTCGGCGGCGTCGACGGTCTGCTCCACATCACCGACATGTCGTACGGCCGCATTCAGCATCCGTCCGAGATGGTACACATCGGCCAGGAGCTGGAAGTCAAAGTCCTCGACATCGATTGGGACCGTGAGAGAATCTCGCTCGGCCTCAAGCAGCTCCAGAGCTATCCGTGGAAGGACGTGGCCGAGAAGTATCCCGTCGGCACGAGGGTGTCTGGCAAGGTGGTCTCGATCACCAACTACGGAGCATTCATCGAGCTCGAGCCGGGCATCGAAGGCCTGGTTCACATCAGCGAGATGAGCTGGACCCGCAATGTGCGTCACCCGTCGAAGCTCGTTTCGATTGGCGAGACGATCGAGGCTGTCGTGCTCAAGGTCGATCCGAACG
>QHUA01000049.1:0-14812 GCA_003221805.1 Gemmatimonadota bacterium | reverse complement strand
TGCCGGAGAAGTATCCGATCGGCACGCGTCTGAACGGCAAGGTGCGCAACCTTACCAGCTTCGGCGCTTTCGTGGAGATTGAGCCCGGCATCGACGGACTGATCCACATCTCCGACATGTCCTGGACGAAGCGCGTACAGCACCCGTCGGAGGTCGTGAAGAAGGGAGATTCAGTCGACGTCGTGATTCTCAACGTCGATGCTGAGAACAAGCGCATCTCGCTCGGGCTCAAGCAGGCGACTGAGGATCCATGGCTGCGCATCGGTGAGACCTATCCGGTCGGAACCGAGCTGCGGGGCAAGGTCGTGAGGCTGATGGACAAGGGTGTCGTCGTCGATATCGGCAACGACATCGAGGGCTTCGTCCCGGTGAGCCAGCTCAATTTCGGCCAGCCGGTCACCAGCCCGGCCGACATCGTCTACGAGACGATGAATCTTGATCTCAGAGTTCTCGAGGTCGATCCAATCCATCGTCGCATCGTGCTGGCGGTGAAGGGCATTCCGGCAGAGCAGCCGCCGCGTCCGGAGACACCGTCCAAGGTCATCCCGATGGAGTCCGACGATTACAACATGACGGATCCGATTCCGACGCCGCCCGACTCGTACATCGAAGAGCCGGCGTAAGTTCGGCGATAGGTAGGGCGGCCCATTCCTCCCGGGATGGGCCGCTTTTCTTTACCCGATACGGGACGCTATCCAGGATCGTCCTACTTTGGTCGGATTACAACTTTCTCCCCGATCCAATCTGGCTAAATGACTAGCTCCACCACCCCTGGCGGCGAAGCACTGCTCGTTCTGGATACGAAATTCAAAGTTCGTGCAGCGAACAAAGGCTTCTACGCCATGTTTCGGCTGGCGCCTGAAGAGTGCGTCGGGCAACGGGTCTATGACCTCGGCGGCCGCCCATGGGACGAGAGGCTGGGCACGATGCTCGAGGCGGTTCTGAACGGTGAGCCGCAGTCAGATCATTTCGAGCTGATTCACGACGAGAAAGCAGGGGGTCATGGAGTACTCTGGCTGAGCGCTCGGCTCGTTCCTTCGGCGGATCCGGCGGACGCGACGATCCTGCTCCAGATCGAAGATCTTACCGCTGGCCGTCCGGTCGAAGAGACACTGGCCCTGAAAACCCAGGAGCTCCAGACCTTCGCCGACGTTGCCGGTCGGAGCGCCCACGAGCTGAACAATCTCCTCACAGTCATCCGCATGAACGCGGACCTGTTGGAATCGATACTGGGCGACGCCAAGATGCCCACGAACGAGGCGGTCGACATCCGACAAGCCGCCGAGCGCGCCGAGGCGATCACCAAGAAGTTGTTGCTCACGAGCCGCCGCGTGCTTCCACAGCCAACCGGACTCGATCGAGGTGCGACAGCGGTGCCGCTTCCCGGATCGCCGTTGAAGGAGACGCCTGAGGAGCGCGCAGAGCGAGAAGCGAGTGAGGCGGAATCCGGGAAAGTTCGCCGGCTGAAGCACGGATCGCACACTGGGACGGAAACAATTCTGCTCGTCGACGACGAAAAAGCCTTACGCAAACTCGGGAAGCGGGTACTGTCCGAGGCCGGCTACCGCGTTCTGGAAGCATCCGATGGCGCGCAAGCGCTGCGCATTGCTGCCGAAGAAGTCGGCGAGATCGACCTGGTTCTGACCGATGTCGAGATGCCGACTCTCGGCGGCCGAGGAATGGTCGACGAGCTACACGAGCTCAGTCCGGGACTGCGCGTTCTGTTCATGTCCGGCTACACTGACAATGAGATTCTGCGTCGCGGCATTCGCACTTCCGAGACGGAGTTTCTGCAGAAGCCGTTCACGGCAGAATCGCTGCGCGAAGCCGTACGCGCGGTTCTGAGCAAGCCCGCGACTAAATCAGCCTAGGTGACTGCCACCAGAGCTTCCCAGACCGTAAGACCGGCGCGACTCCTGATCGTCGACGATCAGGAGCAGAACATCCGCATGCTCGAGCGCATCCTCGCCAAGGCGGGCTACGAGCATGTCACCTCGACGACGAACTCGACCGAGGCGCTCGCTCTGAAGACGCGCGTCAAGCCGGACCTGATCCTGCTCGATCTGCACATGCGAGAGAAGGACGGGTTTGCGGTGCTCGAGGAGATCGTCGCCCACAATGGCGCCGCCGAGCACGTGCCGGTGATCATGATCACAGCCGACGACAGCGCCGACACCAAGCGTCACGCGCTCGCACTCGGCGCCAAGGATTTCGTCGGCAAGCCGTTCGATTCCGCAGAAGTATTACTGCGAATTCGGAATCATCTCGAGACGCGCTTCCTTTACCAGAAGCTGCGCGATCAGAACGTCGAGCTGGAAGCGAAAGTTGTGGAGCGAACCAAGGAGCTGGAGCAGTCGCAGCTCGAGGTGCTGGAGCGGCTGGCAGCCGCGGTCGAATTCCGCGACGACGATACCGGCAATCACACGCGCCGAGTCGCCCAGGTTTCCGCGATGCTGGCGCAGGCAATCGGGCTCGAGAACACGACGGTGGAGCTGATCAGACGGGCAGCGCCCCTCCACGACATCGGAAAAGTTGGAATTCCCGACAGCATCCTCCTCAAGGCGGGCCCGCTGACCGGAGAGGAATTCGAGATCATGAAGACTCACACCGTGATCGGCTCGCGGATGCTGTCGAAGGGAAGATCGGAGCTGGTTCGATTCTCCCAGCGCATCGCCCGCAGCCATCATGAGTGGTGGGACGGGTCGGGCTATCCGGACCGCGTCTCGGGTCAGAGCATACCATTGGAAGCGCGCATCGTCGCCATCGCCGACTTTCTCGACGCGCTCACGCACGAGCGCCCCTATCGCCCTGCCTGGGGCATCGACGAGACGCTGGCCGAAATAAAGCGCCGCTCAGGCACTCACTTCGATCCAATCATCGCCAGGACGCTCGCCGAGATCGATTGGCAGAGCACTTCGGTTCTCGTAGCCTAGGCCCAGGCGGCGCGCCTGGTCAGGAACGCTACAAATAGCGGGATTCGAGTACGCTTCAGAATTATTGGCAACGCCCCGGCGAGCCCACGCCAGTTCATCCATGTGCTTGAACAGGAAGACGGTGGATTGGCGCACCGCTTCGAGCTCGTCGGCTAACTCCAGGAGCGGATAGGCGTCGAAGTTCGAGTTCCGGATATAGTCATCCTGCTCCATGCTCGGCATTTGCGCTGGATCGTTACGCGCAAAAACGAGCGCGCGGCCGGCGAAGACACGCTCGGTGTCGATTACATGGCCCACTACCTCGTTGACGCTCCATTTGTCGGGCGCGTAGCGGTAAGTGGAAACCGACGCAGGAAGTCCCCGCAAGAGCGTGAGCGTATCGCCGATCTGCGTTGAGAGCGTCGAGAGCACGTCACCCTCGGGCACGAGCGAGATGTATCTCTCGTAGTAGGGAAGGTACTCCGACTTCTCAGGTCTTTCCGCCGTCGCTGGTGCCATTGTCTCTGTGCTCACTGTCGCCTCCTCGGGACCAATCAGCCCCTCCCACAAAAATAGAACGTGTGCGCGCGTCGCGCGCTACGTTCGCCGTTTGCCCGAGCAGTAACGCTTCGGTATCATGCGTGTTCCCGATCACCACCAGAGGAATGGCAGACCGACACGATCCGTACGTTTCACTGCGCAATCCGAACTTTCTCTGGTACGTCGCAAGCCTCGTTGCACTTACACTGGGCACGCAAATCCAGGCGACGGTGGTGGCATGGCAGGTCTACGCGCTCACTAAAGACCCGCTCTCGCTCGGACTTGTCGGACTGGCGGAGGCGCTGCCCTTCATTGGAGCGGCACTCTACGCGGGCCACATTGCTGACCGGCACAATCGAAAGGCCCTGTCCGTCACGGCACTGGCTGTCCAGCTAGGCTGCGGGGTCGCGCTGTTGGTCCTCACGATTAATTCCGGGCGCTTCCTGGTCGGAACAGTGCTTCCCATCTACGCGGTAGTATGCGTCAGTGGCCTGGCGCGGAGCTTCCTGCAGCCGGCGCGCACCGCCCTCGGCGCGGAGATCGTACCGCGCGAGACTTACACAAACGCGATTACCTGGCGCTCCTCGCTCTGGCAATTTGCGGCCGTCATTGGTCCGGCAGCGGGTGGAATTCTCTACGGTTTCTCCGGCCCGCGACTCGCCTACATGGTGGAGACCGTTCTGTGCGTGATTGCGGTGTTGTTGTTCACCCAGATTGTCTACACCCGGCTGCCGGCAGTCATCACCGACACCACGATTGGCGAGAACCTGACGGTTGGAATTCGATTCCTGATGAAGCAACCTGAGCTGCTCGGCGCGCAGCTGCTCGACTTGTTTTCGGTGTTGTTTGGCGGCGCGCCGGCGCTGCTTCCCATATTCTCGTCCGAAATACTCCACGTAGGTCCGCAGGGATTGGGAATACTCCGCTCGGCGCCGGCTGCTGGAGCCGTTCTAATCTCGCTGTTGCTCGTCCACCGCAGACTGCGCAACACAGGTATCACGCTGTTCATTTGCGTTGCGATTTTCGGAGTCTGCTGGATTCTGTTCGCGCTGTCGCATTGGTTCTGGTTGTCGCTTGCACTGCTGCTCACCAGCGGTATGGTCGACAACGTCAGCGTCGTGATCCGTTCGACCTTGCTAACCCTCCGAACGCCGCCGCACCTGTTGGGACGAGTGTCCGCCGTCAATCAGATCTTCATCGGCTCATCGAACGAGATCGGATCGTTTGAATCGGGGGTGGCCGCCAAGCTATTGGGAACGGTTCGCTCCGTCATCTTCGGAGGGCTGGTGACACTCGGCGTCGTCGGCGTGACCGCCTGGAAGATCCCTTCGCTGCGCGAATTGGACGAGCTGGCTTGAGAATTCTGCGGTTGGGCGAAACTCCTTCTGTTCCATAACCGTACGCGATGCGAAATTAGAGCTTTGATACGCGCGCACCGCGCGCCCGTGTCAGGCGCTCCATCATCCGACTGGAGATCGCATGGGCCCACTTTCGTCCGCTTCGGAATCGACAGTTCTTGCCCCGTCCTCCGCCGTTCCTGGTTGGACGGCCGAATACGCCGTTCCCCTCGGCGGGCCCGGACACCTCCTGCTGGCGACCTTCGAGCAGGCGGCGATCGGGATCGCCCACCTCACCCTGAGTGAGGATTGGATTTCGGTCAATCAGCGTCTTTGCGAGATCACTGGTTACAAGCGCGAAGAGCTCCTGCAGTTCAAGGTCGAGCAGCTCACACATCCGGACGACCTCGCCGCCAGCCTGGATTTCATTCGTCGGATCAGGACCGGCGAGCTTCCCGAGTACAAGCTGGAAAAGCGCTATATCCGCAAGGATGGGCGCGTCATCTGGGTGAATCTCACCGTCTCGATCGTTCGTTCGGCCAGCGGCGATCCCATGTACATCGTTGCCTTCGTCGAGGACATCACGCTGAGACGCGAAGCGGAGGCCGAAGCAAGCCGATCCCTCTCGCTCTTGCGTGCGACGCTGGAATCGACCGCCGATGGCATCCTCGTCGTCGATCTCGACGGCAAGATCCTCAGCTTCAACCAGAAGATGGCGGACATGTGGGAGGTCCCAGCCGACGTTTTCGCGTGCGGCGACGATCAGCGAGCCATCAACGCGGCGCTCGACAAGCTTCTTTATCCGGATGAGTTCCTGACCAAGGTCATCGAGCTCTATCGTCATCCCGAGGAAGCCAGCTACGACGTGCTCGAACTCAAAGATGGGCGCACGTTCGAGCGTTACTCGCAGCCGCAGCGCATCAACGACGTCCCGGTAGGGAGAGTGTGGAGCTTCCGCGACGTGACGGCGCGTCGCAGAGCCGAAGAACAAGCGCATGCGCTGGCACACGAGCAGGCAGCACGCGCCGAAGCCGAGAGCTCGCAGCGACGCGCTACCCTGCTGGCCGAGGCCAGCCGCGTGCTCAGCGCTTCGTTCGATTACGAGACCACGCTCGCGGCGCTGGTGCGCCTGGCGGTACCCGATATTGCCGATTACTGCGCGCTCGACATCGTCGATGGCGAGGATCGGTTCGAGAGAATCGGCGAGGCGCACGTGGATCCGGAGAAAACGCAGCTGTTGCGGGAAGTAGCGACGTTCCCGCGCAGCGCGCTGACGGAAAACCATCCCTTGATCCGCGTGATCACTACTGGCGTCCCCGTGCTCGAAGCGGACATAACTCCGGTTTTCATCCGCCAATCGTTCGCCGAGCCGAGTCAGCGCAAGGTCGTAGAAGCACTCGCGCCTCGCTCGCTGATTTGCGTTCCGCTGGCTTCGTCCGGGAAGCCAATTGGCGCGATGACTTTGGTGACATCTGACGCCTCCGCACGGCGTTTCACCGTAGCAGATCTGTCCCTTGCCGCGGATCTGGCGCGTCGTGCTGCGATCGTCGTTGAGCACGCACGTCTCTTTCATGAAGCGCAGCAGGCAACGAGGGCTCGCGACGACGTGCTTGCGGTAGTCGCGCACGACTTGCGCAATCCGCTCAACACAGTGTCGATGGCGGTCAGTCTGATGCTGGAATCAACGCCGCCGGAACGCGTTCAGGAGCGCAGGCAGGTGGAGATCGTCCGCCGCGCGGCGGATCGGATGAACAGAATGATTCAGGATTTGCTCGACGTGAAGCGGATGGAATCAGGTAGGCTGACGATTGATCCGAAACCTGAACCCGCCGCCGATCTGATCAACGACACACTGGACATGCTACGTCCGCTGGCGATGGGAAGCACGATCAGGCTGGAGACGAGCATTGACGACCATCTCCCGCTCGTCCTCGCCGATTCGTCGCGGGTTCAGCAAGTGTTGTCGAACCTTGTCGGCAATGCTGTGAAGTTCACTCCCCGAGCGGGGCGCATCACCGTGTGCGCGGAAGAGATCGAGAACGAGGTTCGCTTCGGCGTAATCGATACGGGTCCCGGCATCCCGGCCGAGCAGCTGCCTCACATCTTCGGCCGCTTCTGGCAGGCGAGGACTTCTGACCGACGTGGCATCGGACTAGGGCTTGCCATCGCCAAAGGAATCGTCGAGGCCCACAACGGGCGTATCTGGGTCGAGAGCCACGTCGGCCTCGGCAGCACGTTTTACTTTACTCTGCCGAGCACGACTGAAAAAGCGGCTTAGGCTTTCCGACGGGAATTCACGAGAATCGGCGCCCGTGAGTCAGTAGGCCAGCTTCGGATTCCATTTCTCGCCGCGCCCGTCCGGCGTGACGTCGAGCAAGCTCCAGAGCGGCCAGATCATGTCCACGTGCCGCATATCCTGACCAGGATCGGATGGCGCAAACATCAATTCAGTGTTCCACGAATGGTACATCTTGCCGTTTCGTTTGACGAAAACGTTCATGGCGGGCATTTGCTCGCCTTTTGCGTTTTCGCCCTGATAATCGTGGTTGTAGGTTGAATTCGCGGATGACAGAATGCGCAGGTGGCGCCACCCGCGTTCTTTGGCGAACTCGCGGATGCGCTCGATAGGAGATTTCGCGACGATGGCGAGATTCACTCTCTGGCCAACGTGTTGGGCCTCACCGTCGAGACCGTCGATGATTGACGTGCAGGAAGGGCAGGGACGCTTCACGTCCGGACCGTACATGAAGTTGTAAAGAATCAGGGAGTCTTTTCCCGGGGCAAATAGCTCGGACATGCGGACTTTTTTCTTTGTGCCTTTGCCGGAATCGCCGACGATCTCTTCGAAGACGTAGTCCTGTGGCAGCTCACCACCCAGCGGGAGCTTTCGGCGCTGCATTGCAACGGCCTCTGTTGCACGGCGTAACTCGATTTCGGCGTCGAGCAGCTTGTCGCGCGCTGCGCGATAGGCAGGGGATTCTCCGGGAAAACGGACCTTGTGCTTCGGGCTAGCCATCTGGCCTCCTTTGAAGGCCGGAAATCGAGCCTTCGCGGTAGAAACGCTATAGACGCGGCCAAGTGCGCGCCAGCCTCGAAAAAGGTTGCCGCCACGCCCATTTCTCGTCCATATCGCGACGCCCGTCCCCGCGTTGCGCGCTAGGCGCGCGTACCGGGCGCGCCGGAGGAGGAAAGCTGGGCCAGTCCATCTCTCACGAATACATGGGGTCCGCCGAAGCGGCGGGCTTGCGATACGTCTCCGATGCGATGCCGGGAATTCGACGGCACCGCCACGGCCGTGGCTTCACGTACATCGGTCCCGACGGAGAAGTGATTCGTGCACGCGATGCACTAAAACGGTTTCGCGCTCTCGTGATTCCGCCGGCGTGGACCGATGTCTGGATTTGTCCCCACCAGGACGGCCACCTGCAGGTTACCGCGCGCGATGGTCGCGGCCGCAAGCAATACCGCTACCATCCTCAATTTCGTCAGCAGAGAGATGGAACGAAATTCGAGCGAATGTTCGAGCTCAGCGACGTGCTGTGGAAGATTCGTGAGCGCGTGGAATCGGACATCACCCTGCCCGGACTCGCCCGCAACAAAATCATGGCGACAGTGGTCTGGCTGCTGGAAACCACGTTGATCCGCATCGGCTCCGACGAATACCGGAAGGCCAACAAGTCGTTTGGCCTCACCACGCTACGCCGACGTCACGTCGCAGTGGTGGGATCCGAGATGAGATTCGAGTTCAAGGGCAAGAGCGGGATCCAGCACGCCGTTTCGGTCGCCGACAAGCGCATCGCGCGGATTGTTCAGCGCTGTCAGGAGCTGCGTGGAGAAGAGCTCTTCAAGTACCTGGACGACGATGGCAAACGGCAGGAAGTCGACGCCGAGGACGTGAACGCGTACCTCCAGGAGGTTACCGGCAGGGAAGTCACGGCCAAGGATTTCCGGACGTGGGCAGGGACGATGTTGGCGGCGGAAGCGTTGCGCGCAATCGGGCCGGCCAAGAGTAAACGCGAGGCTGAGCGCAACATCGTTGCTGCCGTTGACGTGACCGCGAAGCGACTCGGCAACACTCGTAGCGTCTGCCGCAAGTATTACATCCATCCCGCCTTGATCGAAGCGTATCTGGAGGGCTCCGTTCTGCATCCGATGCCCGAGCGCCCGTGGAGCAAGCGCAAGTCGAAAGGTCCTACGCTGCGTCAACACGAGATGGACGTGCTCTCGTTCCTGAAGGCGAGACTGAAGCCCAAAACGCGCCGTTTAGCCGCAGTCGCGAAGCCTTCCGAACCGATTGAGCAGCCGGAAGAGACGGACGCTCCGGAAGACGAGCCGCCTCAGCCTCCAGCCGCCTCGCTCGACGAGCTCAAGCCTACCGGCTCTTAATCGAGGTACGGGTAGTCCGGGTCGGCGAGCCGCGCGGCGCGTGCCGCTGCCTCGGGGCCAGCAATCTCCCGCGCCAAATCGAGCAACATCGGGCTGAGATGCTCGCCATAGCGGAGCAAACTTGCCGCCCGCGAGCGACGCCCCAGTAGGAAGGCGAGAAAAGGCTGGTCCGCCTTCAGCGCGTTACACGAAGGGCACGCCAGCACGAGATTGTCGCGGCGATCATACGCGGTCTTCCCCTTTCGGGGAGTGACGTGGTCCATCGTCATCACGTCCGAACTTAGCCGGCGTTCGCAGTAGGCGCACACCGGTCCATGCCTGTCGAGCAGCCACTGCCGCGTTTCCGTATACGCGTTGCGGCTCGTGGGCAGAGACGTGTGCTGATGCGCAGTTCGGCTTCGGGTGCGCTTACGCTGCTTCCGTTGCTTTCTTCGTGGTTGTGTCAATTCGGACGGGTGTTCGAATTACTCCTGTGAGGAGAATAGCAATGCGCGCGCCGCGAGCTAGCCTATCTGGATCTCGGTTGGAACCTCCGGATTCATGAGTGATGCGCCACCGTCCGCGTAGATCACCTGGCCCGTGATCCAATCCGCGTCCTCGTGGCAGAACAGGCCGACCACGCCTGCAACATCAGCCGGGGTGCCAAGACGGCCCATTGGCGTCCAGCCGCGAACGTGCCAGTTGGTAATGAGGTCCTGTACCTGTTGCGGCAGTGAATTCAGCACGCTGTCTTCGGTCCAACCGGGGCTGATCGCATTCACCGTGATCCCTTTCTTGGCGAGTGCGACGCCGAAATAGCGTACGAGAGATTCCAGAGCTGCCTTGGCCGAGCCCATTCCCACCCATGGCTGCAGGCCACCGGTGCGGCTGCCTTCGGCGTAAGTGATCGCGAGGATCTTTCCGCCTCTCTTCATCAGCGGCGTGGCCTCTCGAACGCCAACGAGAAACGCCTTGGCCTGGGAATCGAAAGCAGTGTCCCACTGCTCGAGCGTGATATCCATCGGCGCCTGGAAGAACTCCACGGCCTCGGGTCTCGCATTGCTGACGAATATGTCGAGGGTGCCGAACTCCTCCGCCACTCGTTTGAACATCGCCTTTATCTGCTCGGGCTTGGTGACATCCGCTTGCACGATGAAGCCGCTTCCGCCTCGTTTGCACACCTCGGCCAGTGTATTCTTGGCGGCGGCCTCGTTCTGTACATAGTGGATCGCGACCCTGGCGCCGCTCTCGGCGAGTTTGAATGCTATTCCTCGCCCGATGCCTCGAGAGCTGCCAGTAACGAGTGCGTTCTTGCCCTGGAGTGTCATACGCGCCTCCTCATCTCACATGGTGTCAGGACCCTCGCTAAGGTGGGATGTTTTGGCTGGCCCCGCCACACTTTTTCTCGAGAGCGGCGGGGTCCGGCCAACTGCGCGTCGTCGCGGCGCTAGATGGCCATCCCCCAGCGAGTTAGCTTTTCGCTTCAATGACGATGCGAGACAAGCTCGACCTTCTGGAGCGCCGCCGCGCCGAGTCCGAGCTGGGTGGAGGCGAGGCGCGGCTCAACACGCAACACGAAAAGGGTAAGCTCTCCGCTCGCGAACGGCTCCAGCTGCTGTTGGACGAAGGCAGCTTCGTCGAGCTGGATCGGTTCGTGGTCCACCGTTCCACCGACTTCGGGCTCGATGCGCAGAAGTTTTATGGCGACGGTGTCATCACCGGCTACGGCAGGATAGACGGCCGGCTGGTCTACGTTTTCTCGCAGGATTTCACGGTATTCGGCGGATCGTTGTCGGAGTCGTTCGCCGAGAAGATTGTGAAGATCATGGATCTGGCGATGCGCAACGGCGCGCCCGTCATCGGGCTCAACGATTCGGGTGGCGCGCGCATTCAGGAAGGCGTCGTTTCGCTCGGTGGCTACGCCGAGATCTTCCTCCGCAACACCCTCGCATCGGGAGTCATTCCCCAGATCTCGGCGATCCTCGGTCCATGCGCAGGCGGAGCAGTGTACTCACCGGCGATTACGGATTTCACGTACATGGTACGCGGCACGTCATACATGTTCGTAACGGGGCCGAACGTCGTTAAGACAGTCACTCACGAAGACGTGACGATGGAGGAGCTCGGCGGCGCTGACACTCATTCGGCGAAGTCGGGTGTGGCGCATTTCGCCTGTGATTCCGAGCCGGAGTGTCTGCAGCGCATTCGCGAGCTGTTCCGCTTCATCCCGTCGAACAACCTCGTCGATCCGCCACGCGGGACGGGATCGGACCCGCGGGATCGACGGGACGCATCGCTCCTCGATGTCGTACCGGACAACGCCAACAAGCCGTACGACATGCACGAAGTCATAAAGCGCATTGTCGACGACGCCGAGTTCTACGAGGTGCAGCGGGAATATGCGGAGAACATCATCTGTGGATTTGCGCATCTCGGCGCTTACAGCGTTGGCATCGTAGCCAATCAGCCGGCCGTGCTGGCCGGCGTTCTCGACATCAATGCATCACTCAAGGCCGCGCGCTTCATTCGATTCTGCGATGCGTTCAACATTCCGCTCGTCACGTTCGAGGATGTCCCAGGTTTCCTGCCCGGTGTCACCCAGGAGCACGGGGGAATCATCAAGCACGGAGCGAAACTCCTCTTCGCGTATTGCGAAGCCACCGTTCCAAAGCTGACGGTGATTACGCGCAAGGCCTATGGCGGCGCGTACGACGTCATGAGCTCAAAGCACATTCGAGGCGATTTCAACGTCGCCTGGCCGACTGCCGAAATCGCGGTGATGGGACCGAAGGGTGCGGTGGAGATTCTCTTCCGGAAGGAAATACTGGAGAGCAACGACCAGGCAGCCGCGACCGAAGCCAAGATCGAAGAATACCGTGAGAAATTCGCTCACCCCTACGTGGCGGCGGGACGCGGCTATCTCGATGACATCATCGACCCCCGCGACACTCGTCCCGTTCTCATCAACGCATTGGAAACGCTGCAGACCAAGCGCGACAAGAATCCGCCGAAGAAGCACGGAAACATTCCGCTTTAGCCGAAGGTGTTTGACAAAGTCTTGATCGCAAACCGTGGCGAGATCGCGCTGCGTGTGATCCGTGCGTGCCACGAGATGGGGATACGGACAGTCGCCGTTTACAGCGAGGCGGATGTTCGCGCGCCACACGTCCGCGAAGCCGATGAAGCGGTCCTGATCGGGCCCCCTCCATCGAGCGAGAGCTACCTGCGTGGCGAGAAGATCGTGCAAGCCGCACTGCAAACCGGCGCCCAGGCGATTCACCCCGGATACGGGTTTCTCGCCGAGCGAGAGTGGTTCGCGCGAGCCGTCGGCGACGCGGGCTTGGTGTGGGTTGGGCCGCCTGCGGAGGCGATTGCCGCGATGGGGAGCAAGACCGCGGCGCGCACGCTTGCTGTAGCCCACGATGTTCCGGTAGTTCCCGGCACCACCGAGCCGCTCAAGGACGCGAGAGAAGCCGAGGAACTGGCCGCGAAATTCGGTTATCCGGTGTTGCTCAAAGCGGCGGCCGGGGGAGGCGGGAAGGGGATGCGAGTTGTCTCAGCGTCGAAGGACCTGGCGCCGTCGCTCGACGCGGCGCGAAGAGAAGCAAAGGGCGCATTCGGCGACGATGCCGTCTATCTCGAAAAGTTCGTCGCCAAACCACGGCATGTGGAAATCCAGGTGCTCGCCGACACGCACGGTAACGTTCTCTCGCTTGGCGAGCGCGAATGCTCGGTTCAGCGCCGACACCAGAAGATGATCGAGGAGGCGCCAAGCGTGGCGGTGTCGCCCGAGTTGCGAGCTCGGATGGGCGAAAGCGCGGTACGAATGGCGCGGGCAGCGGGTTACGTGAACGCCGGCACGTGCGAGTTCCTGCTCGACCAGAGCGGCAGCTTCTATTTCCTGGAGATGAACACCCGCATCCAGGTCGAACATCCAGTCACGGAGCTGGTGACAGGAATCGACCTCGTGCAATGGCAGCTGCGCGTCGCAGCGGGTGAAAAATTGCCGTTCAGGCAGGAAGGGATCACGCCGCGTGGCTGGGCGATCGAATGTCGCATCACCAGCGAAGACCCAGCCAACAACTTTCTCCCATCTACGGGGCGGATCGAGTACCTCCATCTCCCCAGCGGACCGGGGGTGCGGTGGGACGGCGGGATCGAGGCAGGTAGCGAGATCGGACTCTACTACGATCCGATGCTCGCGAAGCTGATCGTGTGGGCGCCGGATCGCGAGCAAGCCGTCACGCGGATGAGACGCGCTCTGGTCGATCTCATAGTTGGAGGGATAGAGTCTTCCCGCGACTTCCACATCCGGGTCATGGACGACGACGATTTTCGCCGTGGCGCAATCGATATTCAGTGGCTTGAGCGCCGGCTACCAGAAATCCTCGGGCGTAAACCAGCGGACGAGTCCACCAGGATTGCCGCAATCGCCGGTGCGTTACTCGCGGACCGAGATCGGTCGGCACGATCAGTGTCGACGGTATCAACCGGAGCGGCGAAAGGGATTGGTGCACCGGATTCGCTCGACGCCTGGAAGCAGACGGGGCGGGTCGAAGGAATGCGAAGCTGATGGAAGCCGTGAGTGTGTCGATCGATTCGATTGCAGCGGGAGGCGACGGTGTTGGCAGAAGCAACGGCCTGGTGGTATTCGTGCCGCGCACCGCGCCCGGTGATGTCGTAACCGCGCAGATCTCGGGCAAAGGACATTTCGCGCGTGGCGCGTTGCGCACAGTCATCACGCCATCTCCCGACCGAATCGAGCCGCCGTGTCCGCACTACACCAGGGACAGGTGCGGCGGCTGCCAACTCCAGCACCTGACGTATGAGGCACAACTCGAAGCGAAACGGGGAATCATTCGCGATTCGCTGCAGCGAATCGGCAAGCGA
Source organism: Gemmatimonadota bacterium (assembly GCA_003221805.1). GTDB lineage: Bacteria > Gemmatimonadota > Gemmatimonadetes > Gemmatimonadales > Gemmatimonadaceae > UBA4720. Next base: position 768 of record QHUA01000049.1, on the reverse strand, counting down.
CCCGTGGATCCGCCGCCGATCGAGCGCAGCCCAAAGGACTGGCGATATCGCACCAAGCTTACGCTGACGATGCGAAAACGCGGTGCGCGGTGGATTGCCGGACTGCATCCCTACGACGACCCGGTTCATGTCTTTGCGTTGTCCGATTGTCCGATCACCGACCGCCGCGTTGTCGCCGCCTGGCGCGAAGTGATGGACGCGGACGCGTATTTTCCCGATGCCAAGGAACTGCGCGGAAGCGTTCGCATCACCAGCGGTGGCCCGACTCTGGTCATGATGGGAGGCCAGAACTGGGGCGCGCGCGACCAGTTTCTGGCGGCAGTACCGTCGCTGTCAGCGGTTTGGTGGGAACCGGCCGACGATCAGCCGCGACGCCGCATTGTCGACCGGCGTCAGGATCGCTCCCCAAGTGCATCGTTCGCCCAGATCAATAGCGAGATGGCGGAAATTCTGCACGGTTACGTTGTCGATCGGGCGCGAGCTTACGAACCACGCGATGCAATCGACGCCTACGCCGGCGCTGGTCACACTGCAGTAGCCTTGAGCGACTTTGGAGTCCGGGTCACTGCAATCGAGCTCGACGCTGATGCCTCCGCGTGGTCGGCGGACAGGCTCCGCGAGCCGTCGCGCGCAATTCGAGCGCACGTCGAAGACGCTTTGCCCGGAGCTCTTCCAGCGGATCTTGTGCTGCTCAACCCTCCGCGCGCCGGCGTCGACGCTCGCGTTACGCAGACCCTTGAAAAAGAAGCGGGCCATCTGCGAGCGGTG
>QHUA01000187.1 GCA_003221805.1 Gemmatimonadota bacterium | reverse complement strand
TTTCCGCCTCGCACCACTCCGTAATGGGTCTTGAACGCGCGGGCATCGGCACCAAGCAGAGCGTCGAGCTCCTCCTCACTCCAGACGTAGAACTTGCCTTCGTGACCTTCGCTGTCGGCGTCGAGCGAAGAATAGAATCCGCCTTCGGGTGACGTCATCTCCCGATCCAGCCACTCCACAGTCTCGACCACCACTCGTCTGACTTCCTCGTCGCGCGTCGCCTGCCAGAGATGAGCGCCGAGTCGGGCGAGAAGGGCGTTGTCGTAGAGCATCTTCTCAAAATGGGGAACGAGCCAGGTCGCATCGACTGAGTACCGCGCGAATCCACCACCGATCTGATCGTAGATGCCGCCGCGCGCCATCTTGCGAAAGGAGTTGACGACGATGTCGAGTGCCTCGCTGGTGCCGGTCCGTTTCCAGTAGCGGAGCAGAAAGTCGAGCACCATCGTGGCGGGAAACTTTGGAGCGGCACCGAACCCGCCGTTGCTGGCATCGTATCGCGGGAGAAGCGACTTGTAGGCGATCTCCAGCATCTGTGGCGAAAGGATCCCACCACTGCGCGCGCCGGTGATGTTGCTCTCGTAGATCTGTCTTAGCTGCTCGGCGCTTTGCGTCACACCTTCGCGGCGCTCGGCGTAAGCATCACTCACCGCCTGCAACACTTTGCGGAAGGAGGGGATGCCGTGACGATCCTCGGGCGGGAAATACGTTCCGCCATAGAATGGGCTGCCGTCGGGCAGCAGGAACATCGTCATCGGCCAGCCACCGTGCCCGCTCATCGCCTGCACCGCCTGCATGTAGATGCCGTCCAGGTCGGGCCTTTCTTCCCGATCGACTTTGATGTTCACGAACTTTTCGTTCATGAGACGCGCTGTCTCTTCGTCCTCGAACGACTCGTGCGCCATCACGTGGCACCAGTGGCAGGCGGCGTAGCCGATGCTCAACAGAATCGGCTTGTCTTCGCGCTTTGCTTTCTCGAGCGCATCGGGTCCCCAGGGAAACCAATCGACGGGGTTCTCGGCGTGCTGCAACAGGTACGGACTGGTTTCCCGGGCGAGGCGATTGGGCATGGATAAATACTAACGCAACGCGACTTCCGATTTGCTACGTCATCTGACGTATGACTTCGAGGATCTCTCGTTCCTACTGTCAGAACATGCGATTCTCGCCGCTGCTCAGAAACGCCCCGATATCAATAACTACTTCGGTGGTTTTCCTCTGGTCGTGTCGTGATGCAACGGGCCTGGGCCCGCCTGGTGTGCGCGGACGATGGTACCAGCCGCAGTCTGGCTGGGCGCGGGCTCGCCCTGCCGTTGTCGGCAATATTGTGTACTTCGGCGACGGCTACGGTGAGGTGATCGCTCGCGATGTGGCGGACGGCAGCGGATCGACGGAGCCAACATTCTTGTGCGGAGCGGAGTGGTTGTGGCGCCGCTGGAGACCTACACGGTAGGTCTCGATGCAGCATCGGGGAGGGAGCTGTGGCGCTACCGTGCGCCGGCCGACGCGGTCGGAATTCCCGCCGGCTATGTCGCGCTCCCCGGCCAGGTGATTGAGTCCCGAATCGATGCGGACAACAACACCGTTTACATCCCCGCGTGGGGCGCATCGGTCAGCGCGGTGGATCTGCACACCGGGCAAGTCCGCTGGGTTTGGCAACCAGGTCGCATTGATGGTGATACCGCAACGTCAGGGGTTTTTGCTTCGGGCTCGAATGGCGTTGTTGTCAGTGGTGACACGATCTTCGCAACGCTATGGCACTTCGTGAACCGACTTGGAGGTTTCTCCCAAGCATGGCTTGTCGCGATCGATCGCGTAAGCGGGCGAGAGCTCTGGCGAGTGCGCCTGCCTTATGAAGGTTCGGGAACTCTCATCTGGGCCGCGCCCGTCGTCTACCACAATCTCATCATCGTGCACACGCTGTCGGCGCGCACGTATGGTATCGATCGTGAAACGCAGAAAGTGGTGTGGGAATTCACGGACGATTCCGCGCACCTTTCTACCATAGCTGGAGCGGAGCTGTACGGAGACGTGCTCTACGTCGATGGTGGTGACTCTCAGGTCCATGGCCTCAGGCCAAGCGACGGAACCACTATCTCAATCGCTGCCTTCCCCGCGGCTAGCACGAGAGATCTGCTAGTGACGGAAAAACGCATCTACGTTCCAATTGGAGCCGAGGTCTATATCCTCGACCGGCAGACTGGGGCGACAATAGCGATAGCGCACCAGCCAGGCACGTATGATCCGCTGTTCTCTTCCGCCGCTGCGTTTTCCAACGGCCTAGTGTTCTTCACGGTTGCCGATGGAGCGTGGTGCTTCGAGGAGCCATGACGAATCCGCCTGACCGAGGGTCGTCGGCTCCGGATTCTGTGCGTTAGCGCTAGGTGATTGGGTTCGAGCCGGTCATGTGGGCGGGGACCTCCTCGTCGCGCCCCTCATTTGTCTCGTGCGGCCGGTAGGTGATGACGTTCACCTTCTCGAGAGTGATCAGGCCTCCGCCCACCATCTCGTCGAGTGTGGGCAGGATCTCGTCGATCTTTTCCTGGGTCTCGACGCATTCGACGATTATGGGCAGGTCAAGCGACAGGTCGAGGAATCTGGCTGCGTGAATCCTGCTGCTGGCGCCGAAGCCCATGATGCCGCGCGTCACCGTCGCGCCGGCGTAATGGCGCTTTCGAAGCATCTGAACGATCGCCCAGTACAACGGCTCGCTCTCGAACTTGTCGCGCTCGCCGATGTGGATGCGCATCAGCACCCGCTCACCCTTCAGCCCGTGCATATTTCCTCTCCTTCGCCGCTATTATCAAGGTACATGATCTACCTGTTGATCGCACTCGGCGGCGCCGCCGGATCGCTTTTGCGCTATGCGGTGGGCCGAGTGGTGCAGGGAATGAGCGCCAGCGGATTTCCGGTCGGCACGCTGTTCGTGAATGTCTCCGGCTGTTTCATCATCGGAATTCTGGTGCGCCAGTTCATGAACATGCAGCTGTCGCCCGAATTACGTGCACTGCTGATCGTTGGATTTTGTGGCGGCTTCACCACCTTCTCGACATTCAGTGCCGACACCATCGGGCTGATCGAGGGCGGAGAGTACGCGCGTGCATCTGGGTACGTGGTGCTGAGCGTCGGCTTGTGTTTGGCGGCGACGCTGGCCGGAATGACAGCGATGCGACTGCTGGCGGGTGCTGGGCATGGCCGGTGATCCCGCGTGCTGGTCGCATCTCTTTGATGATTACTCAAACGAAGGCGAGTCGGAGCAAATGACGAAAGCAAAAACTGCGGGCAGAGGGAAGCGGGAAGCGGGAAGCGGGAAGAGCAACAGCAGCAAATCGGGGGCGAAACCGCGGGCCAACGGTCAGGCTCCGATTCCTGCCGATCTCCGGCGATTCTTGTCCGACAACGACGGCCGCATCATGCAGGAGCTGTTCGATTTTCTGCGCATCCCCAGCGTCAGCGCCAGGTCGGAGCACAATAGCGACACGAAGCGCGCCGCCGAGTGGGTGAAGACCTCGCTCGACAAGATCGGCGTCCCGGCGAAGATCTATCCGACGGCGGGTCATCCCGTCGTCGTCGGCGAGTGGAGGAACGCGCCCGGCGCACCGACCGTGCTGATTTACGGACACTACGACGTTCAGCCCGCAGAGCCACTCGACCTGTGGACATCACCTGCGTTCGAGCCCACGGTGCGCGACGGCAAGCTATTCGCGCGTGGATCTGTCGACGACAAAGGTCAGCTATTTCTGCACGTCAAAGCGCTCGAAGCGCATCTGGCGACGCGGAAGAGGCTGCCGATGAACGTCGTTGTTATCGCCGAGGGAGAAGAAGAAGTCGGCAGCGACCACCTCGAGGAGTTTGTCGAAAAGCAGAAAAAGCTTTTGGCAGCAGATGCCGTCGTCATCTCCGATTCGGCGATGTTCGCGCCGGGACTGCCGTCGATCCTCTCGTCGCTGCGCGGGCTCGCCTATTTCGAGATCAACGTCCAGGGTCCGAAGGGCGACCTGCATTCCGGTAGTTATGGCGGCGCGGTGCAAAATCCGGCGATGGCGCTCGCCCGCATCCTGGCGACCTTCCACGACGCGAACGGTCACATCGCGATTCCCGGCTTCTACGGCAAGGTGCGCCAGTGGCCGGCGAAGATTCGCCAGCAGATGCGCAAACTTCCATTCGACGACAAGACGCTCATGAGAGAGACGGGCGTCGACGCACTCGGTGGCGAGAAGGGATACACGACGCTCGAGAAGTTGTGGACGCGCCCGACTTGCGAGGTGAATGGACTACTGAGCGGGTACACCGGCGAGGGGGCCAAGACGGTTCTGCCCAGCAAGGCGATGGCGAAGGTGAGCTGCCGTCTTGTTCCCGATCAGGACCCTCGCGGCATCGAGAAGCTGATGAAGGCGCACGTGGCGAAGGTCGCGCCGAAGGGAGTGAAGGTAGACGTGCGTGTTTTGCATGGCGGGCGGCCGTGGCGGGCGGAGCTGGACGGGCCGATCTTCGAGGCGGCGAAGTCGGCGTTGCGTGCCGCGTTTGGAAAGGAGCCGGTGATCACCGGTGAAGGCGGCTCGATCCCGGTCGTCGGCGACTTCGAGCGCATACTGGGCGCGCCAGTGCTGCTGGTTGGTTTTGGACTACCGGGCGAGAATGCGCACGCCCCGGATGAGTGGATGAGCGTGGAGAATTTCCGCGGGGGGATGATCGCGATG
>QHUA01000188.1:3811-5184 GCA_003221805.1 Gemmatimonadota bacterium | reverse complement strand
GTCCTGACGATGGCGGTTGCTACGTGGAGGACTCCATTGGGCTTGGGCATCGAAGGCTGTCCATCGTGGACCTTACCGATGCCGGTCATCAACCAATGACCAACGAGGACCGTTCTCTTTGGCTGGTATTCAACGGCGAGGTGTACAACTACGTCGAGCTGCGTCAAGAGCTTGTCGATCGTGGACACCGTTTCACATCGCACACGGATACCGAAGTCATAATCCACCTGTACGAGGAGGAAGGAGAGCGGTGCGTCGAGCGGCTTCGCGGCATGTTCGCGTTCGTCCTGTGGGACAGCCGCCGCGGCCGATTGTTCGCCGCCCGGGATCGACTGGGAATAAAACCGTTCCATTACTACGTGGACCGTACGCGGTTTATCTGCGCGTCGGAGGTGAAGGCATTACTGGAAGCTCCGGGCGTCCCGCGCCAGGCGGACTATGCCGGCCTGGCCGATTGTCTGTTCGCCGGCTTTCCACAAAGCGACCGGACAGCGTTCAGCGGAATCCGCCAGCTGCCGCCTGGATTCAGCCTGATCGCGGATCGGAATGGCATACGGGTCCGCAAGTATTGGGATGTCGAGTACCAGTACAATTTCACGCGATCGCACGCCGAGACGGTCGATGAATTGGAGCATTTGCTCGATGATGCCGTGCGGGTCCATTGTCGGAGCGACGCGCGGCTAGGCTGCCACCTGAGCGGCGGTCTCGACTCGAGCACGGTGACGGGCTTTGCGAGCAGGCATCGTCCCGCAATGAAAACCTTTTCAATTCGCTTTGAGGGGGGCGGTTCCTGGTACGACGAAACCGCCTTTGCCAAGGTGATGGCCCTGTCGGCAAAGGCGCAGTACCACGAGGCGGTACCGAACGGCGAGGACCTCGCGAACGTCCTACCCGGGCTCCTTTGGCATATGGAAATGCCGCTGCCCAACCCGGGCGGCTTTTCCTACTACACGGTCTCCCGCTTAGCGGCGGAGCACGTAAAGGTAACTCTGACTGGACATGGTGGCGACGAAGTTTTTGCCGGGTATTCGGCCCAGTTCCAGACCGCGTTCGGGACGCGTCCGTTTCCCGCAGGCGATGCCGAGCCCGTGCCCAGAATCGGGCGGCTCACTCGCGCCGCACGCTTTGGCGCACGCTTGGCGGCCCTCGGCGTGGCGGGCACGGCGCGAAGAATAAAACAGCGGGTCCGTCGTGAACTGCAGACTCCAGAAGATCTGTGGATTTCCCTCCACTGTGCGCGGCCCCCGAGCCAGAACTCGCTGTTGTCGCGACGCCTGTTGACGCAGCTCAATGGCTATTCCCCGATCGACGATTACATCTCCGCGTTTAGATCGGCGCCGACGGATCAAATGCTCGATCGATGTCTGTATCAC
>QHUA01000188.1:0-3662 GCA_003221805.1 Gemmatimonadota bacterium | reverse complement strand
ACGCGACAAGCGACCGTTCCCAGTGCCGATACGATTCTGGGTTCAGGACGCACTTGCGGGTCTGACCGGGAACGTGTTGCTGTCCCCCCAATCTCTCGATCGCGGGATTATCGACCCAGACCGATTGCTGCGCTGGGACCTCAGCGATCGTGAAATCTGGACAGCGCTGAACCTGGAGCTGTGGTTTCGGATCTTCATCGATCGGGATCCGGTTTGGACGAGCCAAACGCTCGCTCCGCTCGGCTTGCTCGCAGGTGTCGGCAGATGAGAGTAGTGTCCATGTGGAACCAACTAAGGTGGCGGTTCTGCGGCGTCGCGCGTCACCATGCTACGCGAGTCATGAGGCCATGAAGCTACTCCATGTCGTCGGCGCTCGTCCGAACTTTCCAAAGCTGGCGCCAGTACATCGCGCTGGGCGACAGCAGGGCATCGATCAGGTCGTGGTGCATACGGGGCAACATTACGACGACGCAATGTCCGACGCGTTTTTCCGCGACTTGGGAATCGCCCCGCCCGACGTCAATCTAGCCGTTGGCTCAGATACGCATGCTGTGCAAACCGCTCGCATTTTGGAGCGCATCGAGCCCGTTCTCGTGAAAGAGAGGCCGGACTGGATGGTCGTGTATGGCGACGTCAACTCAACGATGGCGGCGGCTCTCGTTGCATCAAAGCTTGGTATTCGAATCGCGCACGTCGAGGCGGGGCTGCGCAGCTTTGACCGTACAATGCCGGAGGAGATCAACCGCGTCGTTACCGACCGCCTGGCTAACCTGCTACTGACGCCATCCCGTGACGCCGACGCGCAGCTTCGACTGGAGGGCGAACCGGAGAACCGGATTGCCTTCGTCGGCAACGTGATGATAGACAGCTTGTTCTACGCACTGCCCGCTGCTCGGACTACGGGATTCCGCGCGAAACTGGGACTTAACGGAAGCGCAGTGGTTGTGACCTTGCATCGCCCGTCCAATGTGGATGATCCCCGCCGCATACGAGCGCTGGCCGCCGTTCTCAGCGAAATCGCGCTCGAGCGCCCGGTCGTGTTTCCCGCACACCCACGAACGCAGCGGCGACTTGAAAGTGCCGGCCTCCGAATGGACCGCGTCCGACTGCTTGAACCTGTGGGGTATCTCGAAATGCTGGATCTAGTCGAGAACGCCTTCGCGGTCATCACCGACTCGGGGGGACTGCAGGAGGAGACGACTGCGCTCGGCGTTCCGTGCCTGACGGTGCGTCCGAATACGGAGCGCCCGATAACCATTACGGAGGGGACGAACCGCCTTGTGCCGGAGCCGGGAGATATCGTGGCCGAGATTCGGCAGCTGCGAAGGCCGTCCGTGGCGCCCCGGCCAGAGGGATGGGATGGCCGCGCTGGCGAGCGGGTGATCCTCGCGCTCGCCAACCATCTCTGAGAGATAGCGCAGAGCGCGCGATCGGGCCCGAGCGCCTCCTGAGGGATTTTCTCCGGGCGTCATTACGAGATTGGCTCCTGCAATGACTCAGCGGCCGCTAACGTACACGTGGTCGATTGACATGAATTGATCAGCCGGTACCGATCCTCCGAGGCCGCCCCACGTCGGACTCCACTCCATGTCCTCCCAGCTGCCGTCTCCGGGCACAAACTGAATGCCGCGGTAACTACCGACTTTAACGCCGTTCAGCCACCACTCGATGGATCCGTCGGCGCGGCCGGCTGTGTTGGCCTTGAACACCATTTCGTACTGGTACCAGAGGCCGCGCACGACCGTTGCCGGGACTCCGAGGTTTGGGGCGAGATTTCCGGTGGTGCCACGGTCGAATTGGCCGCCGGCGACGACACCCTGAACGTCAATCTCGAAGTGGAGGGGACCGTTGCCAGCGCCTCGAACCAGTGAGTAGACGCGATTCCGGCCGCCGATCCAGAAATGGAAGACCTTGTTGACTCCAGTTTCCTGCCCGAACCAATTGCTTGAGAGTTTCATCCAGTACGAAACGTAGAGCGTGGTCGGATAGCTGCGCAGAGCCAGTTCGGCAACGGCAGGTGAGCTTCCCGCACCAAAACCTGCGGGAAAGAGCATTTGAATCACTGTTGGCGGCGATTTCGGAGCTGCGCGATCTTCCTCGAGCGAGAGGTAGGGAGACGCTTGCATGGTCCACCCATCTTCGACGAAGTCAGTGAATGGGCGTTCCGAAATAATCGTCGCTCCCGGCGGCTCGTGTGAAACGGTCTGCGCGGAGGGCGCGTTGAGACCGCCGCCGCAGGCCAGCGCAACCAGCGCTGACGTCAAATCGAGTCGCGTACCCAAAGGCTTTACCAGCCTTGACCAGCTTGAGAGCCACCGGAGCCGCAATGTGATGCCGGACCTATCCGACGGTGCCGCCGTTGCACCCGTGCGGGCCGCCGTCGCAATGACCCCGCCGAGCGCAATCAGTTGCGCAATGCGTGAGCGAAAAAGTCGTGGGTCTGACGCGTCGCGCATTGATGCCTCCCGGATCCAAGCACGTGTTAATTCGTCGCGCCATCCAGCGCGTCCGCGTTTGGTCCCAAGCAAAGCGCATTGCACGTGCGCAGGGAGCACTTTGTCCAACCCGCTTGTTCCCATACATTTGTAGCGCAGCTCAGCCGAACGCCGTGGTGCGCAGTCGACAGCACTATGTTGTGGGGTCGCGACAACTGTTCACAACCGAGGCGGGACCACACTCAAGGATGTGGCGGCGGCTGCTGCTACTACAAGATGGCTACCCTGGTAGCTGCGCCTCGACCTAGCGCTTGGGTCGCGCCTTTTAACGCGAGTTTCGTCTGCAGATGATCGGACAAGCGAGGGCTCAGCGCCATCACCGTTAGAGTAGTATTCGCCGAGCCTGCGGTCCGGTTACACGGCAGCCCCACCACATAGAGATTGCCGAGGCCGTGCAAGTGACAGTTCTCGTCGACGACACCTTGCCTGCGATCGGCGTGCATGCGTGTGGTCCCTATGTGATGCCATCCGCCGCTCAAAACGATGGCCAGGTGCGCTCGTCGCTCAACAGCCAATCCCGAAGCTGCACGCGACCCACTTCACTACGTCCCGACCGACGCGCCGACTGGAAGAACTCTTCCGCTCATGTACTCCGGCTTCTCGATACCGAACGTCGACAGCAGAGTGGGGGCTACATCGCGAAGCGAAACCCGTCCCTGATGCACTGTCGGAACTCTTCCTGGCACGCGCATCCAAAGAATGCCGTCGGGGTGGTGCATACCGCTCTTCAGGCTCTCTACCTGATAGAAGAGGCGAAAGAATGAAATCGACGTCCCTTTGGGGCCGCCTTCCAACAAGACCTCGTGTCCCAGTGGTGAAAACACCTTGCAGCCAGAGAATATATCACTACCGCGGTGTTCGACATGCATCGCCTGCCGCCCCTCGATGCGGAGCGCGCGCAACCTCTCAGCGGCGGCAGCGGCTTCGCGATCAGTTGCGAAGCGCAAATGGAACTGTTCGGACATGACCGGCTCAACCTTTTGGCATCCCGTGATGCCGGTAAACGCAACGAGCGGCTCGAAGGTGCGGGGCCGATAGAATGTCTTTCCGCCGACGTCTTCGTAGACAAGACACGGCTGTTGACTTAGAGCTGTGGCCAGCACTATCACGGCGTTGGCTGGCGCTGCGGCGACGATGTCGCCGACTAGGCGGTCCATCTCCTCGTAT
>QHUA01000002.1:71667-73782 GCA_003221805.1 Gemmatimonadota bacterium | reverse complement strand
AGAAAACCGGCATCACGCTGAGGACAATAGGTCTCGATGCCGCGCGCGAGCTGGCGGTCGCAAGCAGGTCGTCGGTGACACACTCGGTTTGCGCCGACGCGCTGCACCTGCCTTTCGCCGACAATAGCATCGACATCGTGATGTGCTCACAGGTTCTCCATCACTTCTCCGGTATCGATGCGCTCAAGCTCCTGCGCGAGATGGATCGTGTCGCTCGGCGCCGGGTAATCGTTAGCGACATTCGGCGCAGCTGGCTGGCTGCCGCCGGAATCTGGATCGTCTCGTTTCCCCTTCGATTTCATGCCGTTAGCCGCCACGATGGCGTCGTCTCCGTGATGCGGGGTTTCACGCCGAATGAGCTGGTCGATACAGTGCACCAAGCGGTGGCGCGCAGACCGAGGGCGCGTCGTCGTCGCGGCTTCCGAGTGACTACGAGCTGGATACCGGTGCACTGATGATTGGGGAGACCGCACGCCCCATCGATCTCGGACCGATGCCGCTCGGACGCACGATGGTTACGGTGGATGAGCGGCTCGTTCGCGCTCCGCTGCCAACAATTTTCGAGCTGGCAAAAAGGGTGGAAGGTTGGCCGGAGCATCTCTCACATTACAGGTACGTGCGGTTTCGCGAGCATCGCTCCGACGGGGGCGGGCTGGTGGAGATGTCGGCGTACCGCCCGTTCGATCCGTTCCGGGTTTCGAAGGCGCCGCTGCAGCTCAACTGGCCAACGTGGTGGCTTTCGGAAATGGCGGTGAACAGAGCCGCTCCCTGCATCCGCTTTCGGCACGTTGGTGGCATAACGAAGGGGATGGAGGTCGAATGGGCTTTCAGCTCCGTTCCCGACGGAACTCACGTACGAATCCTGCACGTGTGGGACGGGCCGCGCATTCCGGTGCTGGGAACGTGGGCGGCGACGCATTTGATCGGTCCAGTGTTCGTCCACGGGATCGCTTCACGCACACTGGCGGGACTCAGCGCCGCCGCAGAACGCGCAGCGCAGAAACAGCAGTAACTCGAGGGGACAGGTGAATAAACGCAGAGTAGTGATAACGGGGATCGGGCCGATTACTCCGATCGGCATCACCCGTGATGGTTTCTGGTCCGGACTTCAACAACAGCGATCGGCGGTGCGATCGGTCAGCCGATTCGATCCTTCCCAGTTCCGCAGCCACAACGCGGCCGAGGTAAACGACTTCGTTCCGACCGATCATCTCGAGCAAAAGCGGGCCAAACGTTTCGATCGGTTCGCGCAATTTTCGGTAGTTGCGGCGCAAATGGCGCTTGACGACGCGAATCTGGACCTCTCGAAGGAAGACAGAGAGCGCGTTGGCGCCAACATGGGTACCGCGCTTGGCGGCGTGAGCTACGCCGAGAACCAGCTCGGAGTGTATCTCACGCAGGGACTCCGCGCTGTCGATGCGAGCCTCGCACTCACCGTCTTCGGCGGAGCAGCAAGCTGCAATATCGCCATCGAGCTCGGCGCGATGGGCCCGAATTCGACCAACTCGATGAGCTGCGCGTCGGGAACGATCGCGATCGGCGACGCGTTCCGGCAGATCCGCGACGGATATGCCGATGTGATGATCGCCGGAGGTGCGGAGGCGCCACTGGCGCCGCTTACATTCGGAGCGTTTGCGCTAATTCGCGCGATGTCGACGCGGAACGAGGAGCCGGAAAAAGCGTCACGTCCATTCGACAAGGACCGAGACGGATTCGTGATGGGTGAAGGAGCCGCGGTCATGATTCTCGAGGAATACGAGCGCGCGAAGGCACGCGGGGCGCCGATCTACGGCGAGGTCGTCGGCTACGGAATCACGAACGACGCGCACCACATGACCGCACCGCGACCCGACGGTTCACAAGCCGCGAGAGCGATGCGGCTCGCGCTGCAGGACGCGAACGTTTCGGCCGACGAGATCGGGTACGTCAACACCCACGGCAGCTCGACGCCGCTCAACGACTCCACCGAGACGATGGCCATCAAGCAGGTGCTGGGCGATCGCGCCTACAGAACTCCGATGAGCGGTACCAAGGGCTACTACGGGCACGCCCTCGGCGCGTCGGGCGCGATCGAGGCGGCGATTTGCGCGCTGGCGATGGAGCGTGAGTGGCTGC
>QHUA01000002.1:24299-71640 GCA_003221805.1 Gemmatimonadota bacterium | reverse complement strand
GCACATGCTGACGAACTCCTTCGGCTTCGGCGGAATCAACGCCGCGCTGGTGTTGCGCCGGGTGATCTAGAGATCGCTCGCGCGCGCCGCGGCCCCAACATTTACCTTCGGGCGGGCTAGATGCGGGACGCGTGGCGCCATTTCGCAGCAGAGTTCGTGGGAACCTTCGCTCTCGTCTTCGTCGGGAGCGGCGCGATAATGACAACGCGCATCTCGCAGAGCCAGGCGGGGCTCGTGGAAGTCGCGCTCGCCCACGGCCTGATACTCGCCGTGATGGTGAGCGCGCTGATGCGCATCTCCGGCCATTTCAACCCGGCGGTGACGCTGGGATTGCTGGCGACGAGGCGGATCGAGGCGATGATGGCAGCTATGTACATCGTCGCCCAGTTGCTGGGCGCGATCGCCGCAGGTTATGCCCTTAAGGCGAGCTTTCCCAGCGCTGTCTTTGCGGCCACACGTGGCGGCGGGCAGAGCATCGCGCTCGACATCGGCGGCGGACAGGCGTTCATACTCGAGACGATCGCTACGTTCTTCCTGGTGTTCGTGGTCTTCGGCACTGCCGTCGATTTGCGCGGGCCGAAGATTGGCGGCCTCGCTATCGGGTTCGTCGTTGCCGCCGACATTCTCACGATCGGGCCACTCACCGGCGCATCGATGAACCCGGCGCGCTCGTTCGGACCGGCGGTGGCGAGCGGAGTTTACGAAGCACAGCTCCTTTATTGGGCGGCGCCGATCACCGGTGGACTGGTCGGAGCGCTGCTTTATGAGTTCCTCTTCATGAGGCGGGGACGCGAGCCCGTGGATCACGGGGAGCTGAAGCCTTAGAAAGGCCACATACCGTTTAGGTTTTAAGTCTCGGCCTCAACCGATCCGTCACCAATAGGTAGAGTAGCGCCAGCACTGCCTGCGTGAGCATCAGCAGTCCCGCCAGCACTGGCGCCATCTCCATGTCCGCGTTTTGAATATTGTGGATGATTCCCTGAATCAGTCCGCCGGCGCCGACGCACGCTGACAGGCCTTCACCGGCGAAAAGCGCTCCAGTCGCGAGATCGCCCCAGCGATCGAGATCGCCGCGCAAATAGAGAATGGTGTAAGCACCCTGGATGAATAGCGACCCGCCGATGAACGGCACGATGATCGGCACGTGCTGCCACATCATCGCCCACGTCGCGATCAACACGACACCACCGGCGCAGTTCGCGATCGAAGCGACCATCACCAGCATTTTCAGCATGGGCAACCTCTCGTCCGAGTTGTGTGTGCTGAACGTTGAACTCTACGCATTTCTGCGGACGCCGAAGCCGTTGCTGCGCGCCGCATAGACCAGGCCGAGTGTCGCCTGGGTGGTCATGAGCGTAGCGGCGAGCAGCGGTCCGAACTCGTAGTCGCCATTTATCGGACGAAGGTTGTAGATGACGCCTTGCAGGATTGCCAAGCCGCCGACCAGAGCAGCGGCCGACTCGCCGGTGACGAACAGCTGAAAGGAAGGGATTCGCCAGCGCTCCCAAAATCCATCGATGTGTCCGATGGTAAACGCGGCCTGGATGAACAACGATAGCGCGACGAACAGTACGACGAGCGGCATTCCGTCATCGTGCCGGTACTGGTACCACATGATGCCGAGGCCGAAACCGGCAGCAGCGTTGACGAGTGATGCGACGATCAGGGACGGGCGCAACAATGGATCCTCTCCAAAGCGGATTACATCCAAAGTTATGGATCTACTTTGTACTGTCAAGTACTTTATGGACTACTCGACGGGGCCGTCCTTGGCCTTCCATTCGCGCCAGCCACCGGCCAAGGAGGCGACGTTGGTATAACCCATCTTCTGGAGGCTGTCGGCCGAGAGCGCCGAACGAAATCCGCCGCCACAGTAGAGGATCAGCTCGGCGTTCCTATTCGGTACGCGGAGCTCGATGTCCCGCTCGAGCACTCCCTTGCCCAGGTAAACGGCACCGCGGATGTGGCCGGCGGCCCATTCGCTCTCCTCGCGCACATCTATGACGCGGGCTGTGCCACTCTCGAGTTTACGTCTGGCTTCGTCGACGCTTACCTCGCGCACCCGGGACTTCGCGTCGTCGACGAGCTTGAGAAATCCGGGCGAGTGTTTCACACGCCTGCTGGGATGCGTTTGCCGGTCAGCTGACGAAGCCCGAGATGGGTGCTACGGCGCGCAACGAGCTCGGCGGTCGCTACTGCGGCGGCAGACAATGCGGTCCAGGCCAGCGCCTGCGGCCAGCTCTCGCCACCGCGCCACGGCGGTTCGGGGGGATCCTCGTGCTTCCACGCGCGCCATCCCTTGTCCATCCCGTGTTCTACGAGACTTCCCGCCACCATCGCCGCTCCAGCGCCAAGCAGCAACCAGGTCGCGCGTCTTGAATTTGTCTTCCGCTTCATTGCCACCACCTTCGAGTTGGGCAAGCCAGAGCGGCAAGCGCGGTGCCGTTACCAACCTTCGCGCTTCTTCAATGAAGTGATGTGGCCCACGTGATGCCTCCCGTGCCACGCGTACAAGCCAAGCATCTGCTGCAGTGTTATAACCCTTCCGTGCTCCGGGTGCCGCAATCCGCGACGGAAGTCGGCCGGCTCCATCGATCGGAGCACGGTGACCCAGCGGAGGTGCAGGGCGTCGAGCAGCTCCAGCGACACTTCGATCGGCACGCGGCGCGAGTCAGCCAACTCTGCCCAGGCCGCTTCGTTGTACGGCTTGATCGTTGGCTCATCCTCGGTCAACGCCAGCTTGAAGCGGGTGTAGGCGTTGAGATGGCTATCGGGGACGTGGTGCACAACTTGTTTCACCGTCCAGCCGCCGGGCCGGTAGCGAGTCTCCAGTTGATCCCGCGACATACCCGCCACCGCAGATCGAAGCGCGCTCGGAGTTTCAGCGATCGTGGCGATCAGCAGCGGGTAATCTGACTCGCTGATCGGCGCGTCGAAGTCGAATCTTCCGACCGGGTACCGAAGATCTGTTTCGTGAACTGTGGTGGCCATGGCTGTAACCCGATAGGGTTAGACGATGCGCTCCGGCAGGTGCACCGCCACTGCCGACCCATCGGCAACGAATGCAGATGCGGGAGCTTCTGAGAGTATACTAGCAAACGGCTCGTCGTAGAATTCCGCAAGGGGCCCGTCGAGCTGAGCGGCGGCGGGCGACCAGACGTTCCACCTGGCGTGGTTCACCCAATACTCGACCGTCCCTCCGTCCCGCTGCCTCGTATATCCCCAGGCCCTCGCCGAAAGAAATTCCTCATCGGAGCCAGGCATCATTGGTTGCGGGCCGGCATCGACGTGAAGCGTCAGCCGACATTCATCGCGCGGACCGCCGAAGCAAAACTCGACGCTTTGTAGCTCGCCTTCGGTGCCGACGACGGTGTGGTTCATAGGAATCGTGCGATACGGCTCGTTGTAAGTCAGTCTCGCCGCTCCCGCCACCAGCGGCAATGGCACCAGCTCGCGGATGAAAACCACCCCCCGACGCGTTTCGCCGCCGACGGAGCGCCTGGCATAAAAGCGAAGGTTTACTTCCTCAAAGTCGCGATGGAAGAACGCGGGAACTCCGAGCACGTGCGTATCGAGAAAAAGAAATCCAACGAGGCTGATGAAGTGCCGGCCTCGGCTCTCGTCGAGCTCCGTTCCCTTGGGAAGAAGGGGCACGAGGATCGATGGATCGACTTCGAAGTTGAGCATGGCGACGTAGCGCCACGTGGCAGTCAGAAATATTCCAGGCATTTGCGGAAGTCTATCCGCACCCTTCCACCCATTTCACCTCAGGCAACCGGCCTGCTCGAAACATCGTCACTTTCTTTCCGTCGGTCTCGAAGACAATTGCCTTCCCCGCGCTGGCGCTGTCACCCATGACTGTCATGTAATGCCAGCCGGGGTTGTACTTGTGGGGCTCCACCTTCAAATCGTCACCGTAGATGCTCTTGATCCGATCTTCGCTATCGCCAATCTTGGCCCCGTCGTCGGTGGTGACTGCCCCGGTATCGACGTCAATGCGGGCTATCTTGCCCTTCACGATCATCACACTCACGCCGTCGGGGATGCCGGCACCCACGGCCGGGAAAACGAAGTCGCACTGCGAATTCATGTTGGGATTCTCATTGAGAAGTCCCATGCCGACTGCGTCGTCGAGATTCATCCCGACCTGAATCTGGCCCAGGCCATCTTCGTTCAGCGTGAGATCGCTGAGGGTGTCGTGACCGGCGCCGTTCGGCGCGCTCGGTCCCTTAACCGCCCGCTGTTCTCCTTTATTGCACGCCGCAACCAGCGCGACGACCATCATCGTCAGCGCAAATGAAGCGGCGATTGATCGCTGCCTGTTCATGATCGTCCTCCGCTGGCGGCTTTGCTCCGCCGCAGCGCCGAATGATGCTTAGGTGCCGACCTGATGGAACCTCTCCTGGTAGCGTTCGATCGACTCATTGATCACGCGGGCCGCCACTTCGCTCTTCTCCCATCCGACGATTTCAACTCGGCGGCCCTCGAGGTCCTTGTAGATATGGAAGAAATGCTCCACTTCCCTCAAATAATGCTGTGAAAGATCGGCGATGTCGAAGTACTCGTGGTAGTAAGGATCGTGACAAGGCACTGCCAGAATCTTGTCGTCAGGCTGTCCCCTATCCAGCATCTTGAGCACACCCAACGGCCGGCAGTCGATCTGACATCCAGGAAACGTTGGCTCGTTGAGGTGGACGAGCACGTCGAGTGGATCGCCATCTTCGTGCAGCGTGCGCGGAATGAATCCGTAGTCTCCCGGATAGTGCACCGCGGAATAAAGAACGCGATCGAGGCGAATCATGCCGCTCGACTTGTCCAGCTCGTATTTGTTTCTGCTGCCGGCCGGAATCTCAATTACTGCGGTGACGTTGTCCGGCGGATGAATGCCCGCCGGCAGCTCGTGCCAGGGGTTGATCACGCAGTGACCCGCTGCATCGTACCCTTGTAGCTCATGGGCTCCTCGTCCACGCCAAAATTGTGCGCGGCGAGCTCGGCTACATGCTGCATCTCCGAGTCGGACAGATTCGGCTTGTCGGCCGCCGTCGCGAATTCGTCGAGCTGGTCGAGATCGTAAATGTTGGGCAGGGTCGTCACGACCTTGGGTTCGGCCAGTAGCCACTTCAACGCCGCCTGACCCAGTGTCATTTGAGTGGTGAGAAAATCGAGCGTACGGATTTTCTTCAAACCATTGGTGAGCCACGAACGCGGCCGATGACGGCGATGGTCGTTGACTGCGAAGACAGTGTCTTCGGTGTACCTACCTTCCAGCATTCCCGACGCGTGTGTGACTCTGATGTTGAAGCAGCAATTGGGCGCCGTCTCGCGCGCTGCTTCGATCATCGGCGTCCCGGGATGCTGCTCGAGGATGTTCCAGATCATCTGGATCGTCCCGATGTCGCTCTCGCGCTCGCAGAGCTCGACCGCTTCGTACAGCCATCCGATCGCCGGTCCGAAAGCAGCGCCCCAGACGGTGACAAGCCCTTCGTCTTTCATCTCCCGCAGCGTCTGCCAGATGGCAGCGTCACGCACGTGCTCCATCTTGATGTTGTGAAGCTGGAGCACGTCGATGTGATCGGTTTCCAGTCGCTCGAGACACTTGTCGAGCGCGAAGCGCATGTAGTCGCCATCGAACTTCTGCGGTAGCTCGTTCTGACCGCGCCGCGCCGACTGCGCGGCGGGATCATAGATGTCGTAGCCGATCTTGGTGGAGTAGACGACGTCGCCGCGCTTGCCGCGAAATGCCTGCGCCAGCTGTCGCTCACCACGACCGTTACCGTAGGTGTCGGCCGTGTCGAAGAAGTTGATGCCGTACTTGGAGTGGGCGACGCGCAGCATCTCGACCGCTTCGTCGTCGGTCTTCTCTCCCCACCAGCCAGTCGAGAGTGTCCAGGTGCCGAAGCCGATCTCGCTTGCCTGGACGTTAGTTCCGGGGAACTGCCTGTAGCGCATTTTGGCGATTGATTCTTAGTGGACCGTAGAAGTTAACCGCTCGCCAGAGCGCGCGCGGCGTCCGTCGCGAAGTAGCTGACGATGAAATCCGCGCCGGCGCGTCGAATCCCGAGCAGCGATTCCATCATCACTCGATCCTTGTCGATCCAGCCGCGATCGGCGGCGGCGCAGATCATCGCGTACTCTCCGCTCACCTGATATGCGGCAACGGGATATCCTGTTTCCGCTTTGACGCGGGTGATGACGTCGAGGTATGGGCCGGCCGGTTTCACCATCACCGCGTCCGCTCCTTCATCGATGTCAGCGCGCACTTCGCGCAGCGCCTCGTCGGCATTTCCGGGATCCATCTGGTAGCCACGACGGTCGCCCGATTTCGGAGCCGACTCCGCCGCCTCGCGAAATGGACCGTAATACGCCGACGCGTACTTGGCGGCGTAGCTGAGAATAGAGACCCCGGCAAAGTCGTTTTCATCCAGCGCGCACCTGATCGCCCGCACCCGGCCATCCATCATGTCGCTGGGCGCAACGATGTCGGCGCCGGCAGCGGCGTGAGAGAGGGCAGTCCGCGACAGCAGCTTGAGCGTCGCATCGTTATCGACCTCTCCATTCTTCAGCACGCCGCAGTGTCCATGGTCGGTGTACTCGCACATGCAGACGTCGGTGATGGCGACGAGATCCGGAATCTCCTTCTTCAGCGCCTGCACTCCCTTCTGCACGGCGCCGTTCTCGTCCCACGCCGACGAACCAATCGCATCCTTCGAGTCGGGAACGCCGAACAGAATAATTCCACCGACTTTCGCTTTCGCCGCTGCTTCCGCATCGCGAAGCATCTCGTCGACTGACGTCTGATTGACCCCCGGCATCGACTCGACGGCGCGGCGCAAGTTCTTGCCCTCGCGAACGAACACCGGGAGGATGAGCTGGGATGGCGCGAGATGTGTCTCGCGCACCAGGTTCCGAAGTGCAGCCGTGCGACGGAGACGCCGCGGCCGATGGCTGGGAAAACTGGGCATCTATTCTGGCTGTGGAGCGGGAATTTTGGAAAGCTGCCTGAGCTCGACCAGCAAGCTGCCCCCACCACGCGATCGAATCTCGGCTGCCAACGTTTCGCCGGTTGACTCGGGCGCG
Organism: Gemmatimonadota bacterium; assembly: GCA_003221805.1. Lineage (GTDB taxonomy): Bacteria > Gemmatimonadota > Gemmatimonadetes > Gemmatimonadales > Gemmatimonadaceae > UBA4720. The sequence continues at coordinate 64,563 of QHUA01000002.1, read as the reverse complement.
CGCGGATCCAGGCGACGCGACCCCCGCACGATGTGCCGCCCGGTCAGGTCCGCGAGCATACCATATAATGTAGGGGTGTCGTCGATGTCGCTGACGAGAGCGCCGATCGGCACCTGACATCCCCCCTCCAGCGCGGCCAGGAACGCACGCTCGGCGCGGGTGGCGATCGAAGTCGGCTCGTGATCGAGGGGCAGCAGCAGCTGTTTGATTCGGTCGTCGTCGATCCGCGCCTGGATGGCGATCGCCCCCTGACCCGCGGCTGGCAGCCACTCGGGCGGCTCCAGAAACATGGTGATGCGTCTCTGAACCTCGAGGCGAATCAATCCGGCTGCCGCCAGAACCGCCGCGTGGACGCTCCCCTTCTCGACCTTGCTGAGTCGCGTTGGAACGTTGCCGCGCAGCTCGACCACCTCGAGATCGGGCCGGCGTGCCAACAGTTGCGCGCGCCGGCGAAGGCTGGACGTCCCGACGCGTGACCCGGGCGGCAGTTCATCCAGACTCTCGGCACCGGTTTGTCGATTGACTACCAGCACATCGCGCGGATCTTCACGCTCCAGTTGCGCCACGATCTCCAGTCCCTCGGCCAATTCTGACGGGAGATCCTTCAGCGAATGCACGGCGCAGTCGATTTTGTTTTTCGAGAGCGCGACCTCGAGCTCACGAGTGAACAGTCCCTTGGCACCGATCTCGGTGAGCGGCTGGTCGAGCTTCTTGTCGCCCGTCGTTTTGAACGTCACAAGTTCGGCGATGACTCCGCGCGCGAGCAGAGCCTTCTCCACGAGTCGCGCCTGACGCAATGCAAGCTCCGACGCTCGCGTCCCAATTCTTACGACGTCAGGATCGGTCTTTTTCTTAGACGGCACTGACCACTGCTGAGACGAGTCCGTCGAGCGTCGATTCCTTTGCCTCAGCTTTCACTTCGATCCCTGCTTCGCGAAGTGCGTCCGAGGTCTGCGGCCCTATCGATGCCGCCGGAACCTGCGCCGCCAAATCTTCGCCGATGGCATCGACGTACCCTCGCACCGCAGATCCCGATGTAAACGTCGCCAGATCGAGCTTGCCCGCTTCGATTGCCCGCGCCAGCCTCTCTGCGCCCTGGCCGTCGGCGATCGACCGGTACGCCGCTATCACATTGACTTCGGCCCCTATCTCCCTGAGGCCCTGCGGCAATACGTCGCGCGATCCTTCTCCGGTGACATAAAGAATCCGCTTCGACGCAACATCATCGCGCTCGCGCATCATCTCCAGCAAACCTTCAGCGACGAACCGCTGTGGAACCACATCGACGGCGACCCCGTGCTCGAGCAGCGTGCCCGCGGTCGCCGGACCAACCGCCGCTACCTTCAGTCCAGCGAGGGCACGCGCGTCCCGGCCTTCCCCGAGGAGCTGCTCCCAGAAGATCGAGACCGCGTTCTGGCTGGTGAGAATCAGCCATTGATACCGGGACAACTCAGTGATTGCTTCGCGCAGCGGAGCAAGATCGAGCCGCGCGATCTGGGTCGCAGGCATCTCGATCACGTCGGCGCCGAGGTCGCGCAACTTTTCGGTCAATGCCTGCGCCTGTTGAGTGGAGCGTGTGACGACGATGCGTCTGCCGAACAACGGCCGCTTCTCGAACCAGCTCAGCTCGTCGCGAAGCACCACCGACCAGCCGATCACGATGATTGCCGGCGCCGAGATGTTTTCCTCGAGCGCTTTGGCGGCGATCGTGTCCAGTGTGGCGACGACCGTGCGCTGGCGTGGTTGGGTTCCCCACTGAATTGCCGCAGCGGGAGTTTCGGGAGACATTCCACCTTTCATCAGCGCGTCGGTGATGCTGGCGAGCGTCTTTACGCCCATGTACAGCACGATCGTGCCACCCGCCTTGGCGAGAGCGGACCAGTTGGTCTGGGTGTGCGGCTTCGACGGATCCTCGTGGCCGGTGACGAAGGTCACCGAAGTCGAGAGTCCGCGGTGTGTGACTGGAATTCCGGCGTACGCCGCCGCAGCAATGCCGGCTGTGACGCCGGGAACTACCTCGAACGGCACCGAAGCATCGTTCATGGCCTGCGCTTCTTCACTCCCGCGTCCGAACACGAACGGGTCGCCGCCCTTGAGTCGGACGACTCGCTTACCCTCTCGCGCCAGTCGCACCAGCAGCTGATTGATCTCGTCCTGCGTGACAGGGTCTTTGGCGCCCCCGCGCTTGCCGACGTAATACAGCTCGGGTCGTCCGGTCTCGCGTGCACCGGGTGGAAGCAAGGTAGAATTGGCGAGAGCATCGTAAACGACGGCGTCGGCAGATTCGATTAGCTGCCTCCCCCGAACGGTAATCAGACCCGGATCACCGGGGCCCGAGCCGACAAGAAAAACTTTGCCTTCGGTCACTACGCCGCACTCCCTCCGTCGGAGAGTCCGACGCGCTCAGCCCATCTCGCGTACTCGACAGGCGAAATCTCGGAAGGCTTGATCTCGCTGCGCCCGCCCCAGAACACGTTCGTATAAAGAACCGGGATATTCGCCTGCTGCAGATGCCGGTCGATCGCCGCCTTGTGCTGCAGCACCAGCGATTTGTCGGTTCCGTGAGCAACGGCCATGATGTTCACCTCGGCGAATTCGGGCCCACCCTCACGCCAGTAGGCGTGGGTGAGAATGTGGTGACGCCCGATCTCCTTTCCCGCTTCGATCTCGCGGCCCGTGGGAACGCGCCAGTGGAACAACGCGTTGTAACGTGTCACTCGCTCGCCCGTCGCGGAGGGCTTCACGTGCTCGAGAAACGTCGAGAAGCGACCGATCACGCCCCGCTCGCTGAGCAAGCTGGCAACCCGGACAAACTCATCGCGCGAGACACCGGCTTCGGCGGCGCGGATCCGCCATGGATCAGGAACAATCTCATCGACGGCAAGCTCCCGCTTCAAAGCGGTGAGCACACGCCATTCGAGCGGCGAAAGCTCGACGATGTTCGTATCGAGCACTCGGCCCGGCTCTTCGCTCCGCGACCCCGGCTCCATCCCGCGGCGACGTACGTGTCCCACGCCGAGGGTGTAGAGTCTTTTTGCCGGCATGACCCGAAATGCATCGGCGCCAACCTTCTTCGCCAGAAACTCGCAGTGTCGCTCCATCGAGAATCCTTGCGGCACTTTCAGCGTCGTCCACAACCGGTAGATGGAACCGGGAGTCTCGGCGTCCGTCGATCGTATGACGACGTGTCCCGAGAACGGGTCCTCTTCGACCATGTACCTGAATGCGGAATCAAGCTTGTCGGCCGGCACACGCCACGCGACCAGGGCGCCGGGAGCGAGATTTGTCGCCATCAACGTTTGCCTGATGCGGCGAATCACTCCCGCGGCAAGCATCGCTCGCAACCGTTCGATCACGACATCCTCGCTTATGCCGGTCGCCGCAGCGATCGCCGCGAATGGCTCCGCGACAAATCCCGCGATGCGATCCTCTGACACGGCGAGAATCTGCGCGTTCACCGGATCAGAGACCTCGCCCGGGACCATCGCCGTCACGGTGAGATCGGTCACTGGCTGCGTCTCACCTTGTTGCGCCGGAGATAGAGACTCACTGCGTACAGCACGTAAATGCCAACAGCGATCGCGTACGCGACGTGATAGTACGGAGAGGTATCAGGCATCGTGATCAATTGCAGCAGCGACAGCGTCGCGCTCGACGGCGTAGCGGTAGCGAGCGCGCAGAAATGCAAAGTACAGCAGCGTGAATGAAGCCAGCGAGAGCATGAGTGTCAGCAGCATCTCATTGGGCAGCGAGGGCTTGCTCGGTTTGCCGACGATTGGCATCGGATGCATCGTCGCGAAGAGGTAAACGCTGAGATGAATGAACGGAATCAGAAACGCGCCCAGGATGCCGAGGACCGCCGAGTACCGCGCTCGCAGAGGCGGCGACTCGATTGCCCCACGCAGAACCATGTATGAAACGTAGATGAACCACAGGAAGAGCGTCGATACCAGCCTTACGTCCCACCACGCCCAGTAGGTTCCCCAGATCGGTTTTGCCCAGAGTGGACCCGTGATCAGCACCACCGTCGTGAAGACAACACCGACCTCGGCCGAGCTCTCGGCGAAGCGGTCGAGACGGGAGTCGCGCAGCCAGAGGTATACTCCGCTCGAGACGGCGACGAGAAAAAAGGCGAGAAACGCAACCCATGCCGCCGGCACGTGAAGGTAGAAAATCTTTTGCGCTGCCCCCTGCTTCGCCTCGAGCGGTGTGAAGAACGCCGCCCGAATGACTGTGGCAATCACCGCCGCGCCCGCGATGGTGGGAAGCCAGGAGATCTTCATGTCGATGTGCCATGCATTACGCTGCAATTTAAACAACGGCGTGTTGCGATGCGTGAGCCGACTGCGAACTGGAACTACCTGCAGCTAGTTGTCTTTACACTTAATCATCCACCGTAAATGGATATGCTACCGTGCACGCCGCGACGAAGATGATGTCGAACGCGATCAGCAGTTTGATCCAGGCGGCGGCCTCGACGATCGGACGGCCGCTCAAGAGTTTCGCTGTCGATTGAGATGCGGCGATCACAATCGGGACGAAGAACGGAAGAGACAGCATCGGCAACAGCAGCTCGGCGAGTCGGGTGTTGACGGCCATCGCGCTGAACAGAGTTCCAACCGCGACAAGACCGACGGCAGCGAGAAACGCAATTGCAATGAGCGGAATCGCCACATTGCCAAGCGGCAGGTTGTAGAAAACGACCAACGCGGGAATGGCGATCAGCTGCACCGCTGCCACGAAAATCAGATTCGCGATTGCCTTGCCGAGAAAGATCGATTCCCTGCTGACGGGTGAGGCGAGCAAGCCATCGATTGCGTGATCCTCGGTCTCCACACCGAACGATCGGTGCAGGCCGAGCAATCCCGAAAAGGTGAAGATCACCCATAACACTCCCGGTGCGAGATCATTGACCGTCACCGCCGTCGGGTCCCACGCGAAGTAGAAAATCACCAATCCCAGTAGCGCGAAGATGACCGCCGAGAAGAAAGCGCTCCGGGTGCGGAATTCGATGGCAAGATCCTTTCGCGCGATCACCCATGCGGCGAACAGAACGTCAGCCACCCGCCAACGCCTCCCGATACGTCGTCGAGTAGGCCGTGGCATCGATGCGATCGGCGGGGTCGTAGCGCACGAATCGCCCCCGCTGCATCACCGCGGCGTGGGTCGCCAGCGACAACCCCTCGGCGAGATTGTGGGTGACGACGATGATCGCCGTGCCCGCCGACCGCAGCTCGCCTAGCAATGAGGTGAGCGCGCGCGCACCACCATCGTCGAGGCCACTGTACGGCTCGTCGGCAAGGACTAGCTGCGGAGTGTGGACCATCGCTCGCGCGATCGATACGCGCTGCTGCATCCCTCTGCTCAGGGATCGCACCGGCGCGTCGCCCCGCTCCAGCATCGACATCCTTCGCAGCGAGTCCTCGACCCGCGCGTTGACGTCACGCACTCCATAGAGTCGGGCGGCAAATGAGACGTTCTCGCGCGGAGATAGCGCCTCGTAGAGCATCGTGCGATGCGAGATCAGCCCCACTCGCGAGCGGGCGAGCGCACCACCCGGAAGCTGGATACCGGAGACGCGCGCGCTCCCGGAGCTGGGCCTGAGCAGCCCGGCAAGCACGCGGAGCAACGTGGTTTTCCCCGCACCGTTGGGGCCGAACAGAGCCAGACATTCCCCGCGGCCCAGCGAAAACGTGACGCCCGCCAGCGCCCGTCGCGTACCAAAGGCGCGCGTAAGCTCGGCCACCTCGACGATGGGTGGTCCGCCGGATGAAATTGTGGAGGACATTCGCCTAGAACTTGCCACTCTGGCGAGAGCGGCGCAAAACGCTGTATCCTCAATGGCTCCGCATCAGCGACGACAACACTCCTCGCCAATGACTGACATCGACGTTCTGCTCGAAGAAACCCGGAAGTTCGAACCGCCGCCCCTGTTCACCCACAACGCCAACGTCTCGTCCGCCGAGATCTACGACTACGCAGCTCGCGACCCGGAAGCGTTTTGGGCCGAGCAGGCGCGGCATCTCGACTGGATCAAGCCATGGAAAAAAGTGCTGGAGTGGAAGCCTCCCCACGCCGAGTGGTTCATCGGCGGAAAGCTCAACATCGCCGCGAACTGCGTCGATCGACACGTTTCAACCCATCGCGCCGATAAGACGGCGCTGATCTGGGAAGGCGAGCCCGGAGATAGCCGAACTCTCACTTACCGCGAGCTGCACCGCGAGGTGCAGAAATTCGCGAACGTGCTCAGGAAACTTGGTGTCGGCAAAGGAGATCGCGTCGCGATTTATTTGCCGCTGATCCCCGAGGCCGCAATCGCGATGCTGGGCTGTGCGCGCATCGGCGCCATTCACTCGGTGGTCTTCGGCGGTTTCTCGCCGGATTCGCTGCGTGATCGCATCAACGATGCAAAAGCAAAGCTGCTGATTACTGCCGACATCGGCTATCGCAGGGGGAACGTGGTTCCCCTCAAGAGCAACTCCAACACCGCGCTCGAGGGAACCGACTCCATCGAGCACGTCATCGTCGTCAAACGCGAGCTGTCCGGTAAGCACCACGTGAAAGTCGCCGGCATGGCGGCTCACAAGGCTGCTCCGCCGACCAGCGTCTCAATGGAATCCGATCGCGACCTGTGGTGGCACGAGCTGATGAAGGACGCGTCCGACAAGTGCGAGCCGGAAGTGATGGACGCCGAGGACGTCTTGTACATCCTCTACACCTCGGGCACGACCGGTAAACCGAAGGGAATCGTTCACACCACTGGCGGTTATCTCACCTGTGTCGAAACGACGACGAGAATGGTGTTCGACATCAAGGACGCCGACATCTTCTGGTGCACGGCGGACATCGGCTGGGTTACCGGCCACTCATATCTCGTGTACGGTCCCCTCGCCAATGGTGCGACGTGCGTGATGTACGAAGGAGCGCCGGACTGGCCGCAACGCGATCGCTTCTGGGACATCTGCCAGCGGCACAGAGTGACGATCCTGTACACGGCGCCGACCGCTATTCGCGCGTTCATGAAGTGGGGCGACGAGTGGCCGGCAAAGCACGACCTCTCCCGTCTACGTTTGCTCGGGTCGGTCGGCGAGCCGATAAATCCGGAAGCATGGATGTGGTACCGCGAGCACATCGGTGGAGACCGTTGCCCGATCGTGGACACCTGGTGGCAGACGGAGACTGGCGCGATCGTGATTTCACCGCTGCCCGGAATCACATCCACCAAACCTGGCAGCGCGACGAAAGCTCTCCCGGGCTACACCGCGGACTTGCTCGATTCGACCGGCCAGCGAATCGACGTCGGTGGAGGTCTGCTCGCCATCACCAAACCATGGCCGTCGATGCTGCGCACGATCTGGGGCGACGACGCGCGTTACGTCGAGACCTATTTCTCGAAATGGCCGGGCCGTCCCGATCTTTACTTTCCCGGCGACGGAGCCAAGCGCGACGACGATGGATATTTCTGGATCCTTGGCCGCGTCGACGATGTGCTCAACGTCGCCGGCCATCGCATCGGTACAATGGAAGTGGAGTCAGCGCTCGTCGAGCATCCGGCGGTCGCCGAAGCAGCGGTTGTCGGCAAAACCCACGAGCTGAAAGGCCAGGCGCTGGCGTGTTTCGTCACGCTGCGAGACGGTCGCGCACCGAGTCCGGAGTTGCGTGAAGAGCTGCGCGAATTCGTCGCCAAAAAGATCGGCGCGCTAGCGCGTCCGGACGACATTTTGTTCTCCGCTGATCTACCAAAAACGCGGTCCGGAAAAATCATGCGGCGACTGTTGCGCGACATCGCAGAAGGGCGCGCTCTTGGTGACACGACGACGCTCGCAGATCCAAATGTGGTCGCCAATCTCAAGGTTCAGTACGAAGACAAGGAGGGCTGATTTTCTATCAGGCCACCGAGCCGAGCAGCACGAGCCTAATCTCCTTTACGGGCAAAGCGTTAGGCCTGAGAACCGAACAAACTCCGACGCATTTTGGCGCTGGCCGGAATGTCTAAAATCTTTCCTTGACGCGTCAGGGATTCCTTTGGATTGAGGCCCTGCCGGAGGCCTTAACTCGCCGGCAAAACGACAGGATTTTACGCGCGAATCAGCGCGAAAAAGTCAACGGATTTCTCTCCACAAAACGGGTGAAAAACTCGTTGCAGGAGGGGTCCGTTTTCGTCTTATAGGTGGACTACCCAACCGCTTTGAACGGACCGGTTTTCAGCTTTGGCTAGTGACCGGCACCATCAAAACTCTCGGAGAGAAAACAAACATGAATGCGACCCGTTCCCTGTTGGCCGCGATGGTGCTTGCAACAGCCATCGGCGCGAGCCAGGCCAACGCGCAGTGCAGCGGCAACGCTGGCAGCTGCAACACCACTAACACTGCCTCGGTTACCGTTGGCGCGCTGGTCAAGCTCGGTATGGGCTCGGCCACCACGAGCCTGACGAACCCGACGGCTGACGACGTCGACGCCGGCAATGTCATCGCCGACGGAGGCCCGAGCTTCACGATCAAGGCGAACAGAAGCTGGACGCTGAAGATCAAGTCACAGAACGCCACGAACTGGACGTACGTAGGCAGCAACTCCGGTGTGAAGCCGATCGGCGATCTTGCCTGGTCGACTGCTTCTGGTGGAACCTTCACCGCGATCACCGGCTCCGACGCGACCTTTGCTTCTGGCGCGGGCGCGAGCAACGGCACGGCGGCCCAGGCGTTCTTCCGCACCAGTTGGTTGAGCGACTTCACGAGCGCGAGCAACGCACCTGGTACCTACAGCTTGCCGATCGTGTTCACCCTCACGGCTCCGTAACTGATGTATCATTCTGGCTCTCGCTTGCCCGCAAGGGCGAGCGCAGAGCGCAGAGGGCGAGTACGGTGTGCCGTGCTCGCCCTCTGCGCTGTAGGGGGGTTGGTGGTCTCGCAGCGAGCGTCAGCGCAGCTGCTCGTAGATCCGCTCGAAGTGACGATCCTTGCCGCCGGTACCAATCGCGTGGCGTCGAGCTTCTCCCTCACGAATACCACCGACAGTCCGGTCCAGGCGACGATCTCTCGCTCCGACTGGGACCGCGCCGAGAACGGCGACAATCGCTTTCTCGCAGCGGGTTCGAGCGGGATGTCGTGCGGCTCGATGTTGAGCGTCTCACCACTTTCCGTGCGCATCGAGCCACATGGCTCGCGCGTCGTTCGCCTCGCGGTTCAGACCGGCGCCGCGCTGACGAGAGAGTGCTGGGACATCGTCTTCGTCGAAGAAGTGCCGCAGCGCACGACCTCCAAAGGCAATTCACTGCAGTACATCTTCCGCACCGGCGTGAAAGTCTACGTCGCACCGCCGGGCCTTTCCCGCGACGGCGCGGTTGAAGACATGGCTGTCGTCGACGCTCCAATTGCGAAGCCTGCATCTTCGACATCGGGGCAGAAGCCGGCCGCCAAGCACCAGATCGCGATTCGCTTTCACAATACGGGCAGCATGAATCTCGTCGCCAAAGGACGCCTCGAGTTCCGGCGTCTCGACAACTCGCTCGCTGCCCAGGTGCCAATCGCGGAGTTCCCGACGCTTCCGGGAGCGATACGCAAAGTTCTCGTCGACGTGCCCAGTGATCTCGCTGCTGGCGATTACGTCGTGCTCGCGCTGATCGATTTTGGCGGCGCCGAGCTCGTTGCCGGCCAGATCGATTACCAGGCCAAGTAACGATCGATGCGCGCGCTTCAGCGGAAGCTCCGAGGCGTTAGCACCAGTGCGGCTATCTTGCTCGTCCTGGTATTCGTCGCATCTCCGCTGGCAGCACAGAAAACCAATCTTACAGTTAGCGGTGGGACGATCACCTTTCCGGCCCCGACCGCGGCGGATTACATCGCCGGGTTTGTCAACTCGACAACCGGCGCCACCTTCACGGTCGCCGCGCAAACCGGGGCGTCGCGCACAACCACTATTTCAATCCGCTCGACTTCCGCGGATCTCGGAAATGGTAAGGTGATTGGCGATCTCCAGTGGCGTCGTTCCGATCTCGCGACCTGGAACAGCATCACTCTCACCGACGCCCAGGTCGAGCAGCGCGTGGTAGTGCGAAACGCGCTGAACGATCCGTGGAACAACACGATCTTTTTCCGCATGGTCCTCAACTGGACCAGCGACGCGCCGGCGACTTACTCGGCGAATTATCAGATCACTCTTTCGCAGACGGTGCCGTGACGATCTCCCGCTGCGCGTCCGTCGCCGCCATGTCAGTGGTCGTATTGTGCGCCCTCGCCATCTCAGCGGGGGCGCAGTCGTCGCCGACAACCGCACAGCCGAGCTTCTCGCCTTCTGGAAGCTTCGCCGTCACCGCAAAATCGGACTCACCTCGTGCGCTCGAGGTCGCGCTACCACCCGTGACAGCTAGCGGTGCGCCACGCACGTACCAGGTCGTCTCGATTCCGATCCCCGAGGCTCTGGCGCATTCATCCGACGTCGAAGTCGTGATCGTTCCCAAGGCAGAGTTTGCCGTCCTCGGACCGCGCACGCGGACCATCAACGTCCGCGCCGGACAGAAGAAAGTGGGAATCACAATCGGGATTCCGGCGAGTGCACTCGCTGGGCGAGTAGTCGCCGCCGAGGCGCACTTCATTGCGCCCAACGCATCGACCCTGGTCGTGCCAATCGAGATCGATGTCACTCTCGTTCGCAATCTGGTGCTGCGTCCGGGCACCGGACCGCTCAACGCCCAGCCAGGCAGCGACGTCATCCTCCCGTTTGAGATCGCGAACTCGGGAAACGCCGTCGAGAACGTGAACACCGAGCTCGAGCTTCCGACTGGTTGGTCGATGCGTGAGATACACGCGTCTGCGCTGGCGATCGCCCCGGGAGAGACCGTGAAACGACGCCTCAGACTGAAGATTCCCGCGCTCTCCAGCACCGGATCATCCTTCGTTCACGTCGCTCTGCTGGTTGGAAAAGACACGCTCGCGGCGGAGACGATGACGATCGAGGTTTTCAACTCCAGCTCCATCGGACGCCAGTCGGGTCCGCTGATTACGTCCGCCTACTCGCATGCTGTAGACGAGAACCGACGGCCGAATCAACTCGTCACCTTCACCGCCACCGGCGCGCTCTACGATTCCGTGCGCATCGACGCGCGCGTCTCTCAAGGGTCAGCACTCGGCGGGGCAGCCAGCAATGCCTTCGCGCATCTGGGCAGCTACCAGTCGTCGGCGTCGATGGTTCTGTCAGCACCGTCCGGCCAGCTCAGTCTCGGCAATACCGGCACTTCATTCTCCGAGCTCACCGGTCTCTATCCTTACGGGCAGGGCGCGCTGTTGCACCTCCAGCATCCAGACTGGAATGTTCTGACATTTGGCGCGTTGTCCATGCCGCCCGTCGGCTCCACCGACCGGAAGCCGATGGCGGGACTGCGCGCGGAACACCAGGTCGGAGTCGCGCAGTTGTTCACCTCGATCTCGCATCTGGCCGATGCCGGGCCGGCGCCACGTAAACTGGACGCGTTTGGAATCGGCGCTGCTGTTCCCGTATTTCTCGGCAGCACCTTTAAGGCGGAGGTCGCTGAGCGGCGATTCCAGGACGGAGACGGCCTCGGCTGGTCTAGCTCTCTGGTGAGAACGGCGGGTGAAAGCAACGAGGAGCTTCGCGTAACACACGCGCCAGGTGGCAGCGATGCATACGCGCGCGCCACCAATGAGCTGGTAGCGAACGCGTCCGAGCAACTGTCCTCGCGCGCCTCAATCAGCGGCAGCGCGTGGCGGACCACTGACGCAACGTCGGTATTCAGCGGGCTGAAGTCGAACGGATTCTCTTTCCGCCCGCAGTACAGAGTTTACGGCACAACGACGGTCGCACTCGAGGGCAGGTCCTACCTCTTTGAGGCAACTTCGCGCCCGGCGGCGTCCGGTAATGCCGATGCGTTCGGCAGTCGCGAGCAGCAGCTCGGTTTCAGCGTCAGCACCTACCTGCGCCAGTATTACCTGAATAGCGCCGCCTACCTCGGAAACGTGACGCGCACCGTCACCCCATTCGGGCAAAACACCATCTCGGATCGCACACCGAGGAATTACTGGACGAGCAATGCCGGCTGGGCCGGCGTCGGCGGTGCTCTCGAGCTGCAGATGCGCATCGAGCAGACGCGGGACAGAGGTGGATTCGTGAATCAACAGAGCGTATTCGGCATTCACGGCGAGCAGGTCGTTCTCCCCTTCCTCGGCGGAATTCGCGGCGAGGGCGAGCTACAGCGCGTAAATGGCTTCGGCGACGAGAAGTCGTCGATTATGCGCGCCGGCCTGGCCGTACCGATCCTGAGTGGGATGGCGTTCAAGGTGGATGCAGAGCGCAATTCGATCTTCCACTCCGTGAGCGGAAAGGTGCCGTGGGTGCTTGGGATTCGTTTCGAGCACGCTATCACGGTGCCGATGCTGCGCACGCCGGGCACATCGGGCTACGTCTATGAAGACCTGAACGGAAACCAGCGCCGCGATGAAGGCGAACCGGGAGTTGCCGGGGCGATTGTCAGACGCGGTGGCGAGACCGCCGTCGCTGACGAGACCGGAAAGTACCGCCTGGGCGGCGATGCCAGACAGCCGGTCAGCATCGATGAAGCGTCACTGCCAGACGGTTGGTCGGCAAATGGCCCGAGCCGCGGGGATCTCGGCGTTTCACTCTCCACCAGTGCGGAAGTCGAGCTGGTAGTTGCGCCGCGCTCGGGCATCTCCGCAGTCCAGGTCGATCTGAGCAAGGCACACGTCATCGCGCGCGACAGCGCCGGCCGTGAGTGGGGCGCGATCATGAGCGGGCCGACAACTGCCACATTCCAGTCGCTTCCGGTGGGAACGTACACTCTCGAGTTCGATTTATCCGAGCTGAGCGAGCCACTCGTTCCGCGGGCGCCGGTTCCGCAGCTCATCGTCACCGGGAAGGACTCCAAGTCGATCGCCATCACTCTGGATCCGCGACCGATTCGCATGTGGAACGGCGGAACGAAGAGTGGCGGGCAGAGGAATGACACGCCGTCGAGCACCACTCCCAACACGAGCGGGTCATGATGCGCGTTTTCTCGACGCGACTGCGCTTGATGACAGGTTCGCTGACGCTGGTTGGCGCGGCCCTGGTCTCGGGATGCCTGAAATCGACCGAGCCGCAGCCGTCTACTCTGCAGCTCGATGGATCGTGGAATTACACTGGAATCCAGACGGGACCGGTGCGCGAAACTCTCACGGGAACGCTCAGTATCTCTCGCGAATCGGGCACCAGTTTTCAGGGGCGCCTCGACCTGGTGGCCGTCAATTCGCAGACCGGACAAAGCAGAGTGCTCGGCGGGCTTGTCAGCGGGTCTGAGAGCGGTGGCGACGTCATCGATTTTGATGCCGATGTGGAAACGAATCCGCGTCGTCACGTCGGTCAGATCGTTGCTGACACGGTTTCCGGTACCTGGGTAGGATCGGCCACGGACGGAACAATGACGTCGGGAACATTTAGAGTTGAGCGGGTGAGCCAATGAGGCGCGGTCTAATCGCCACAATCGCAACTATGCTGTGCGCGGTGGTTGCGCCTAGGATCTCGCTCGCGCAGTGTACCGCGAACGGCGCGCCTGCCAACTGTGGCGTCCCGGGAAGCGTCTTGATGACTGCTGGACGCGTCGTGCGCCTCCAGATGGGTGTTGGCTCGACCGCTCTAACGGCGCCCACGACTTCGGATTTCGACGCCGGATTCAATTCTACGACCGGTCCGACACTCACGGTCAGCGCCAACGCGGCGTGGACGCTCCACATCCGGGCTGCTTCAGCTTTATGGACGGCGACCAACACATCGCCCGGTGCTCCGGCGCGGGCGAACAAACCCGCCACGGATCTCCAATGGAGCCTGGCGTCGGGCGGAGGTTTCGCGGCGTTGACAAGCACCGACGCCAATCTCATCAGCGGGACCGCCACAGCGAATACCGCGGCAACTCTCTACTTCCAGACGCTCTACAACTGGACCCTCGACACGCCGGGTAACTACAGCCTGTCCATAGTGTTGACGCTGACATCTCCGTAACGAGTTCCGGCAGCCGTAGACGGAGCTTCGCAAGCCCTATCCTGTGGTACGCTCCGTGCCTAAAATGCAAAGAAATCCACTGACGGACGGATTAAATGGCCCTTCGTAATCTGTTTCCTGAATCGATCTTCGGTCGCAAGCTCAATCCGAACGCGGAGCGCCGGCTGCGGCTGTCTCAGGCACGGGCCGAGGAGACGATCATTCGTGGTCACGTCGACAACGCTCTCATGTTCGTCGACACTTTGGCAGAGGACCTCTCGTTCGATCGCGCGATCGACACCTACATTCGGGTGATGGGGATACCGGAACCCCTGGCCAGCACAGTTGCGACCCGGGCCTTGGTGCATCTGGGGCGGGATCTTGTGCCCTTCAGGCGCCGCATGCAGCGAGAGGGGGAGGACGTCGCTGCGGAGAACAAGCCTCGTTTGAGGCTGGATGAGGCGTCGCGGGCCGGAGACATCAAGCGGGCGTAAGAACTGAACGACCTGCTAGGCGCTGCCAGCCGCTTGCTTAGCACTTAGCGCTGCAGACGACTAGACAGATCTCTTTGGCGTTATGAACAACACCCACAGTTTCCTCAAGATCGCGCGATCTGTCCCGTCGTAGGCAGCGCTTAGCGACCAGCGTTAGTTGCTGGCAGCGCCCAGCAGGTAGTTGTCCTTAAGATCGAAAACCGAGACCACCAAAATCACCGTGACTATGACCGCCGACGTCACGCACCAAATGCATATCGCGTGTAGGACCGCCAGCTCCAGGTAGGTCAGCCACGCCGAGAACAGGACGCCAACGACGGTCTCGGCGACGAGCACTATCGAAATGACCCGCTCGTTCTCAAAGCGCGGAAACATTCCGATCAACGCGATCGCGAACAAGTCTAGGTAGAACAACAGGCCCCACGCCGCGACTGGGAGTCCCAAGAATCGCGACCACTTGCTCGTGTTGACCGTTTCGCACGAGCCAATGCTGCAGCTCAGCTCGCCGATGACGCCGATCTTGTAGAGAGTGAGGTACAGGCTGATGAAGATCCCGGCCAGCGCGAGCGTGGCCACGATCATCCGCTTCGTCACTTCTTCTTCGCTGGTGTCGTGGAAGCGCTGTTTGCTGCCGGGGCCGCCGTCCTGGCCAAAGAGTCGACCAGCGATTTCATCTCATCGTAGGTGCGCATGCCCGGATACAACTTGTTCCCGATGACGAACGTGGGGGTCGAATTCACTCCGTGCCGGAGCCCGTCGGCGAGATTCGCCTCGATGCGCTTTTGGTATTTGCGCGCGTCGTAGCAGGCCTCCCACTTGGCGACGTCCAGCCCGATTTCACCCGCGTACCGCTTGAAGAATGGTTTTGGTTGTTCGGTTGCCTCGCCATTCCACTCGTCCTGCGCCTGGAAGATGCGATCGTGCATGGGCCAGAATTTGCCCTGCTCGTCCGCGCACGCCGCAGCGTTCGATGCCGCGACCGTGTTCCGATGCATATTGAGCGGAAAGTCGTAGTAGGTCAGGTTGGCGAGTCCGGCGTTGATGATGCGCGAACGAACATCCGGCTCCGTGACGGTCGCCCACCCACCACACGACGGGCACTCAAAATCGGCGTACTCGCTGATCTTTACCGGGGCATCGACTTTGCCTATCAGGTAACCCTGGGGTGGGCCGGCGTTGGTCGTATCAGGAATGTCGCGGACGCTTTGAACCGGACGCGACTTTGGCTTGCTGACTACATAACCGAGTGCGGCAACGCCAACCAGCGCGATGAGTCCCAGGATCCAGAAGAAAGCCTTCGGCCGATTTGACGAACGGGACTCCCTCACCACGTTGCGAGGGGGTACGTTCCTGTCTCTCGGTCGATCGTTGTTGGCAGGCATCTTTCGTAGTTGATTGCGTGTTCGGACTGCGTGGAACGTCGTGACGCGAAAGCTAAGAGAGGGGTATCGAGATGCAAGCTGATCTCCTGAGAGCTCCGGTAGGACCAGGAGCGATACATGTCGAGAGATACGGACACGGCGGAACGGCCGTCATTCTCCTGCACGGATTCGGGACATGTAATTTCCTCTGGCGAGCAATCGCGCCCGCAATCACGTCCGCCGGCCACACTGCTTATTCGGTGGATTTGCTCGGGCACGGTCAGTCGGACCGCCCTCTCGACGCTGACTTCGGCATTGCCGCGCAGGCAGAGTATATCGACGCAGCGATGACGGTGCTGCGCGTTTCGCGCGCGGTCGTCGTCGGAGTCGACATCGGCGGCGATGTCGCGATGAAGCTCGCTGCCAATCGGCCCGATCGAGTCGACAAACTGGTGCTGATCAACACGCCGGCGTACGAGGAGCTGCCGGCAAAGGACATCACCCAGATGCAGCGACGGACGGCTCGATTTGCGTTCAGCCTGACGCGCGGAGTGATGGGCGCGGCTCCTTTGCTGGAGGGCGTGCTGCGGGGGAGCGTCGCCGATCAGGAGCACATGCCGATGAAGCTCATCGCCCGCTATCTGGCGCCGTTCGTCGGCAAGGACGGAGCAAATCATCTTCTGACGCTGGCGAGCGCGATCCACCGAGCTGATCTGGACGAGGAAGAGTACGCCGAGATAAAGGCTCCGACGCTGATCATCTGGGGCGACGAAGACAAATGGGTCGATCAGAAGCTAGCCGACAGGCTTGTCAATGCAATTCCTGATGCGCGACTGGTGAGACTCGCCGGAGTCGCCAGGCTCGTCCCCGAGGAAAACCCTGAGCATCTCTCGGAATTGCTGCTCGATTTCATCAAGAGACGAGCTGCAGCATGAACCTTTCTCCTGTGAAATGGTGTCTAAGAACAGTAGATTTCACAGCACGATTTCACAGACGTTTTTCACTCCAGCCCAATTGATGAACACCACGAAGACGAGATTCAGAAAGGAGCCAGTCCGGGCGGCAACGCCTTTTGATCAGGCACGGGACGAGCTATTTCAGCAGATCATGCGCTGCGGCGTAATTGGCTCGGCGTCCGAGGACCAGACGGATTGGTTCGACAACACCATGCAATACCTGGCAGAGCGCTACTATGAGTTGGCGCCGTCAGAGCTCGAACAGCTGAGGGTTTTGGGTGAGAGGTTCGCTCAACCTCCCAAAGCCAGGAAAGCGGTTTAAGAAAAGGGCGCCGATTCGGCGCCCTTTTTTCAAGGCGGGCCATTGATCCGGCCGCTCAATGGCATCCACAAAACTAAAGCAGGGAGCTGCAAGCTTAGTCAGCTGGGAGCGTCGAGCTATTCCGTCGGATTACAGCGTCGGACGTTCGCAGTTTTCCCGGCTTTGGCTAGATCTCGGCTAAGATCAGCGGCCCGCTGAGCCCTACACCCTATCTCCGCGCATTGATTCCCTGTCGGAGAACGATCCCCACGCGGGCTCCTCCACCCAGGCCTAACTCGAACGCCGGTACCCAGCCCGCCATTTCGCCGAGCGGCAACGGGCCTTCCACACCGAGGAAGATTAGCAGGTAAGCGCGCGCCCCCCCGTCGAGCTCAGAGCGATAACGGCCGGAGATCCCGCCGCCGGCGTACGGCGCCCAGCGGCTCTGCCGGAAGGGGTCGAGGCTGAATCGTGATACAAAGTCGGTTCGGCCTTCCACTCCGTGTCGACCCGCGCCGAGTCCGGCTAGTAAGCCGGAGCGGACGTAGATGCCAGCAGGTATCGTGATGCCGAGCCCGGCCTCGACACCGGCGGTTCGGGCGAAGATGCCATCGAGCCTGCCTTCGACCTGGAGCGATTGCTGGGGGAGCTGCCCGCCAGCAACAGCCGGCACCGCGAAGACGACGATTAGCGAGACCAGCCAAGTGCGATGCGAGGCTGCCATCTCTCGCCGTCAGGCGACGCTCGATCGCGCGCGGCCGCGCCAGAGCGCAATCGAGTAGTCGACGATTGAAGCGGCGGAAACGATGCCGATCGTCATGACCAGGACCTCGGTGAGCTCCGGCAGCAGCACGATCACGACAAGCGTGATCAGCTGGACGACGGTGACGATCTTGCCCAGTAACCTCGCCCTGAAGACCGCCGGACGCAGCGTTGGAATAATTTTGGCGACTAGAAACCCGATCGCGGTGGCAATGTCACGCGTGAGAAAGACGAAGTACTGTCCGGTAGTCAGCTGTCCTTCAATCAGGTAGGTCGATATCGCTACCAAAACGAAGATGCGATCGGCAAGCGGATCGAGCAGTGCCCCGGCACTGCTCTCTGCTTTCCCGTGCCGCGCCAGCCAGCCGTCCATGAAGTCTGTGAATCCGGCAACAGCAATCAATGCGATCCTATCCCAGGGCTCGGACACCAGCACGAATGCCAGCGCCAACACGACGCGCGACAGCGAAATCGTGTTGGGAAGATTGAACAGTGCACGGCGTGACATGCGAGCGAAAAGTACGACTGCGTATGTGTCGTTGCCAGCGCGACACAGCTGCGCTGCAAGCTTGCCAGCGTGTGTGAGCACGTCTAGCTTCGCTCGATGACCTCGCACAGGCTGCTCAGCGCGATTTACCTCGCGCTCTCGCTGGCGATGATCGCGTGGGACATCCTGGTGGCGGGTCGCATCGCGCAGCTGCGGCGAATACCGCGCGGCTTTCAGGCGATTACCGGCATCGCCGGACTTCTGCTGGTTCCCGCGCTCGTCGTCGCCTACACGGCGCAGTCACTTCTCTACGGTCGCGCGATCTTTCTCGTGGCGTGGCTGTGGCCGTTCACGGCGCTGATGTTCGTCGTTCAGACGGTCTACGCGCTTGGCCGCAGACTCGTGACGCCGCTGCTCGGCTTTCCTCTGCTCATATACAACTTCGTCATCGCTGTCGTCGCGGTTACAAAGTTCGTTATCACGCGGGGTCATTCGCCGACGGAATTCGAGCTGGCACTGAACGCCGCACAGGCAAGCATGCTCGGAACTTTCTTCGGCACGGCAGCCCTTTGGAATCCGATCTACATCCAGGTTCCGATCTTCGCGCCATCACTACCGGCGCGTTGGGGATTCACGCGACTCGCACGCGTCGCCCTCGCCGGCGCTGCCATCGCGATGACGGCGCTGGTAGTCGTCGAACTGCCGGGAGCATTCGCCGGAATCAAGAGCTACGCAGTCCACGACACTGAAAAACTCCAGGAGCATCCGGAAGGCGATTTCAAGATCGGACTGAAGATCTTTCCGGATTTGCGCAGCGGGCCTCCGCCTGTCGCCATCACCAACGATCTCGCACTCGCGGACACGCTCGACGTCGACGCCATCAGCGTAGTGATCGACCCGGAGGCCGCACGTGGGGTAGCACTGGATTCACTGGCGCGGTCGATCGAGCAGGCCCGTTCTGACAGCACGATCCTTATCGTCGCGCTCGGCTACCCGAAGAAGGGCGAGAACGAGTTCAAGCAGTCGCGTGAGGCTTACACGATGGCGAGGCTAAAGGACGTCGATCGTATCGCGCGACGCCTGAAGCCGGATTATCTGATTCCCGCCACCGACCCACTCGAGGAGGGAGCGCGCGTTCTGGGCGAACAGTCGCCGCAATACTGGATCGATTACTTCACGCGAGCTGCGCGCGTGGCGCACTACATCTACCCGCGCATCAGAGTCAGCGTGCCCATGAGCAGTTACGGCACACGAGACAGCACCCTGTACGCCTGGGCGGCGCGCCCAGGATCCCCGATCGATGCGGTCGGGTTTTCGATGCTGGCGGGATTCGACGGCGCGCGTTCCCTCGATACGCACATGCGGGTCGCCCAGCGATGGATGCGGCAATTCCCGAAGCCGAAGGAGCACTGGGTCTTCGCCGCCGGCGGCTATCCGATGGTGCACGGGGAGGAGAACCAGAGACGCACGATCTGGGGTGTGCTGGCGTGGGCGACCGCCGAGGTTCCGATCAAGGGTCTCGTCGTCTACGAGGGAGGAGATTACAACTCTGTGCGCGGACTGCGTGCCGCGGGAGGGCGGCTCCGCCCCGCCACTGACGCGATTCTGATTGCAGAGAAAGGTCTGAGAGCTAGCGCCCAATGACTTCGGACTGCGCATTACGGACCAAGTGCATTGCGCAGTCTCTCACACGGTCTTTCCTACTCCCCGGACTATCCCCTCCACTCGCTTCTCTGGATCAAAATACTTGCGGGCAATGTCGCGCATTTGCTCGGCAGTCACTCCGCGGACTCGAGTGTCGTACTCGAGCAGCTCGTGAAGCCCTTCCCCGAACATCCACGCATCGAGCATCTCGCCCAGTAGCGCGGCGCCGCTCTCCTGACTGATGGCGTGCGAACCAACGACGTATTCTTTGGCCCGGGAGAGCTCCTCGGCGGAAACGACCTGGTCGCGCAGCTTCGCGAACTCCGCCAGCAATCCCTGACGAGCGACGCCTTCTTTTTCCGGTGAGGTTGCGATGTACGACAGGAAGATTCCAGCAAGTCGTTTTCCACTCGCCGCCGCCTGAACAGTGTAGGCCAAAGACTGGCGGTCGCGCAGCTCGTCGAAGAAACGTCCGCCTAGACCGCTGGCAACGGTGGCGATGAGGCTCGCCGCGAACCGCGAATCTTCGCTGCGCGACGGTCCGGGAAAAGCAAGCGCGATGGCAGTCTGCGCCTTATCCCGCGATTCCGCCGCAATCTTCACGCTTTTCGGCCAGCGAGGCTTCCCGACCTTCGGCGCCTTCTCCAGCTCGAGCGCGCCGAATTCGCTGGCGACCAGATCCCCGATTTGCTGAACTTCAACATCCGCGACGACGCCGATCACGATTGCCGACTCCAGCATCCGCGACTTGTGCCACTCTCTCGCCTGGTCGACAGTGATCGCGCGCAGCGATTCTTCGGTTCCCATCGGAGGAATGCCGTAGGGATGCTTGGCGAAAGCGACCGAGCTGGCGAGGCGCATTGGGTATCGGTACATGTCGTCGCGCAGCATCGCCACGTGCGAAAGCGCGACTGTTCGCTCCGTTTCGAAAGCATCGTCGGGCAGAGTTGGTCGCTGCACCACATCCCCGAGGAGCTCCAGCGCTTCCGCGAGTCGCGGCGTCGGCACCGAGAACGACCAGCCGAAGCTGTCGCTGCCGGCGCTAGCCGAGATCGTGCCACCCAGCATCTCGGAATCCTCGGCGATCTGCACGGCGCTGCGCGTGGTTGTTCCCTTGAGCATCGTCCGCGCGGTGAGGAGCGTCAGTCCCGCTGTCGCGGCGTCTTCCTCGATCGCGCCGCCCACGATGTAAACGCCGATGTTGGCGATCGGCGCCCCGATTTTCTGTCGCACCAGAACCGGAACTCCTTCCGCGGTATGGAAAACCGAAACTCCAGCCTCCTCCTTCTCGAACTCCGCGGTTTTTCTCTCAGACGCCTGCTTGGCAGCATGTGGGGGAATCGACGGCAGGCGGTCTGATCCGCCCTCGCCGAGGATTCTTTTCATGTCCGTGGCGTCGTGGGCAACGACCGGTGCACTCTCCGGTCGATAAACGAGCGCAGCCGCTTTCTCTTCAGCGAGATGCTCGCGCGTTACCCGCTGAACGTCGTCCGCCGACGTCGACATGTAGCGCTGGAAGTACTCGTCGCCGAGCCTCCAGCCTCCCAGCGCTTCCCACTCGGCGAGATAATTCGCGCGTCCCTCGGCCGTTTCCAGGCGTCGCGCCCAGCGTGCCTCGAAGATGCGGCGGACGCGAGTGACCTCGCCGTCATCGATCAAGCCCACGCGGAGCTGATGCAGCTGATCCCAGATCACCCGCGCGGCTTCGGCCGTTGTTTCCGGCTCTGACTCCGCGTGCACGACAAAAACCCCAATCTCGGTCGGCGTGAAATCGTAGGCGCTTACAGATGACGCGAGCTTCTTCTCGCGCACTGCCCGATACAATCGCGACGCGCGGCCCGTCGCCAGGAGTGCGCCTGCGACGTCCAGGGCAGCCGTGTCCGGATCCAGCGTGCCCGGAGTTCGCCAGCCGAAAACGAGCTGACTCTGAGCGATGTCGCCGGATAGCTCGCGGTAACGAAATCCTGTTCGGTCCGGCTCCGGCGGACCAGGATGACGCGTTGGCTGGGCGGACTCGAGCCCGCCATACAATTCCGTTACTTGAAGGATCGCTTCATCAAGATCGACATCACCGGAGATGCTGAGGATGGTGTTGCCAGGACGATAAAAATTCCGGTAGAAGCCGTACATCATCTCGCGCGTGAAAGCTCGCAGCCCCGGCTCCCTGCCGATTCGCCACCGGCGCATGCGGTGAGCGTCGTAGAGCAGCTCGTAGAGCGTTTCGGTAGCAATGGCGGAGGGGTTGTCGGCTTTGCGCTTGGCTTCCTGGATGATGACTTCCATTTCGCGCGCCAGCTCGCGCGCATCGATCACCGAATTCGCGTACGCGTCGGCCTGGATTTCCAGCCCTTTCGCGAAGCCCGAGGCAGGAAGAACCGTAAAGTAAGTCGTGTTGTCGTAGATCGTGTGCGCGTTCAGGTATCCGCCGCTCGCCTTCGTTTCCTTGGCGATGTCGCCGACGCCGCGCTTGCCGGTTCCTTTGAAGAACATGTGCTCAAGCGCGTGCGCGAGTCCGCTTTCGGGGTCGGTCTCGTCGAAGTAGCCCGCCTTGACGTACGTGACGATGGCGACGACGGGCGCAGAATGATCCTCCTGAACGAGAACGGTCAGGCCGTTCGGAAGGAGGGTGCGGTGAATGCTATTTTGGTCCATTACGCAAAGTTGTTTGACTGCAACTGGACGGGTGCGAGGTGCGAGTAGTTTAGTTGGGAGTTTTCAGTTCACTACGCCGTGACGTGTCTCCGTGACGTGAGCCCACGGCGTGTTCCTGTGAATGCCACTTGTGACGTCCCGACGTCGTGAACTGCAAGCTGTCGGCTACGCCACTCACACCTCGCACCCGTTCAGTTGTAGTTCGGAATAGTCTCTAATCTGCGAGCGATCCCCGTCGCAAAATGACCAACCCGAGCACGAAGAAGACCAGCCCATAGCCGACGAGCCACACTGCATCGCTGGTGTCAGCGCTCCCTCTTCCGATCAAGGAGTTTGCCATCTCATCGAGCTTGTGGACGGGTGGGAGTAGCTCGACTGCCTTGCTGCGCCAATCGTTCCGCGAACCGTACACGCTGCGGAGAATCCGCGAGCCCAGCCAGACCACTGCCAGCGTCAGCCAGTCGTATCGGGTCGCAACGGAGAGGAAGAATCCGATACCACCCATGGCCACGTAGATAAGGCCGGCGTAGAGGAGAAAGTTGCGGACGCTGAAGGCTGGAAAAATCGTGCGCAACAAACCCGAAAGGATCAGCATCGCTACCAGCACGCCTACCATATAAACCGCGAAAAGCTGCGCGTAGTAAATGACTGGATTTATCGGCTTCGAGAACAGAAAACGGTAATAGCCGGCTTTGCGGTCCCCCGAGACGATCCCGTTGACGGCGATGAGCACGGAAAGCGACACCACTGCCGACGCAACCTGCAGCGCGACCCCCCACACCGGCGACGTCTGATCGCCCGTCCACTGCGGGCCCATTGCCCGACGTAACGGCTCGAACATGACGTAGCCCCAGAGCGAGCCGATGAGGACTATCGCGATGCCCCGCTCGAGAACGAAGTCGCGAAACTGCCAAAGTGAGTATTTCGCCAGACTGATCATGAAGATTCTCCCACCGCCTCTCTGAACTGCTGCTCCAGCACGGAGTGCTCGGGCACTACGCTCGCAACCAGTACTCCCTGGGCGATCAGATTGGCCAGCGTCGAGTTCAGCTCCTGAATGCTGTGCACAGTCACGTTGAATTCGTCGCGCCCGGCTTCTTCGGCCTGGGGGAGCGCCGCGCGAACGAGCTCGTGCCCGCGCGCGACCGCAATCCGAAAACGGGTCATCGCCGGAGTCGCGTGCTCGTAACCGGTGCTGACCAGCCGTTGCAGTCGTCCGCGGTCGATAATCGCGACGCGATCGGCGAGCCGCTGCAGCTCGTCGAGGTTGTGCGATGCGATGAGAATCGTTCGATCGGGCCGGCGCAAACCGTCGACGATGTCGCGGAAGCGTTGCGTCCAAACGGGATCCAGCCCGTGCGTCGGTTCGTCGAGAACCAGGATTTTCTCGTCACGCAAGAGAGCCTGCGCCAGACCGAGCCGCTGCAGATTTCCCTTGGACAGCGCTTTCACTTTTTTGTCGCGATGCTCGGAGAGTCCGAGCAGCTCGATAACGTAGCCGACGCGCTGATGTATCTCGCCGTCAGGAATCCCCGCCAGCGTGGCGTAGCGCACGAGAGCAGTGTACGCGCGCCATTTCGGTGGAATGGCGACGAGCTCCGACAGGTAACCGATGCCGTTGCGCTCGACGTAATGGCGGGCGGACAAGCCGTCGATCTCCACGGTCCCTGCCGTCGGCCGCAGATAGCCAAGCATCATGGCGATGAGCGTTGTTTTGCCGGCGCCGTTGGGACCGGCGATGCCGAGTATCTCGCCCTTGGCGACCACCAACGAAAACTCCTCGACCGCTTTTACGGAGTTGCCGAGGAGTGATCTGTAAGTCTTCCCGACGTTTTTGAATTCGATCACAATGGCGCGGGCGGCGCTGTGGTCGCTGGCGCCAGGCACGACGTCCAAGGGCCATTGCCCGCTTTGTTGATGAAATTCGTTCCTTCCTGTACGCGATTGACTCGCATCAGTGAGCAGCCCAGATAACCCTGCGCGGCACGGTCCTGCGGGTTTGCCTGAACCGACCGAATGAAGAATCTGCGGGCGAGATCGTACTGGCGGCTCGAGAACAGGACCAAGCCCATCTCGCGCAGCGCAATCGCATTGCTCGGGTCCAATCGCAAAGCCGTGTCGAGCTCGGCGCGCGCTGTCGCAAGATCGCCCTGATCGCGCGAGAGCCGCGCCAGAAATACGTGCGGAGTAGCTGCGTTTGGATCTGCCTTCACCGCCTTGGCGAATTCACCGCGAGCTCGCTCGAGTTGTCCATTCCGCATTGCGTCGATGCCGGTGGTCAGGTTGTCACCGTTGCTGGATCCGCGGCCGAAAAGGAGAAAGCCGCCGACGATCAGTACGATGACAGCGCCAATGGCAATCCAGACCGGAGTGGAGACTCTTTGGAAAACACTTCTGCTTTGAGCCGCGGCGAGCGCGTGCTCGACCTGACCGCGACCGACTCCGCCGGATGTAGGAGGAGTCTTGCCGGTGCCGGGGCCTTCCGACATGAACGCGCCGGGCAGCTCGATTGTCGGCGGACCAGCCATCTTCCGACCGGCATATGCGGGCGGTTGACGATATCCACCACCAGCGGACGGTGGTGCGTAGGGAGAGACTGGTGGCGGTGGCGGCGGAGTCGCTGGACGCTGTTGGCGTGGAGTGTACGCCGCCTGCAATGGACTCGACGGCGTCGGGCGCTTCACCGGAGCGGCTCCGGTGAGCGCGGACTCGAGGGCTCTGAAACCGTCGACCGCTGCGTCGCCATCCGCTTGCGTCGGCTTGTAGCTGGTTCGATTGGCTCGATCGCGGGCGGCGAGGAACTCGAGCAACGAGTGCGCCTGGTCGAGAGTGATCACTTCGGCCTGACGTGCCGCGCGAATGAGCTGTTGTCCGGTGAGTGAGGAATTTCCTACGAGCGCCTGCAGCGCTCCTTCGGCGCCGGTCCAGAGATCGATGATATCGGCGGCGAGATCCTCAGCCGAGCGGGGCGTCTCGAAATGAGCCAGAACGGGGCGCACGCCATTGAGCGAGGCGAGCGCCCCCGGTGTGTTCTGAGGGCTCATCTCAGGATGCGCAAAAGCCCAGCATCCGCGCTACGTCGAATGAAGCTCTCTGCATCCTGCTCCGGTTTTGGACTTTCCTTGAGGCAATTTGCATTGCGCATCTTGTCGACGATTTCCTCCCACGTCCCTTCAAATGTGTTGCCATCGTCGGTCTTGATGCGGTGTGACTCGGGCGTTTTTACATCGGCGAAGCTGGAAAGGAGCGCCCCGAACAGCTCGAGCTGCCCTTTCGCCTCGCTTTGCGCTGCATCCATCGCCTTGGCCTCGATCTCGGCCAGCATCTCGTCGATGTCGTCCAGCTCGCCCGACAGATCGCGCAGCCTGTCCTCCCACGGACGCAGCTCGGGATCGTTGTCGCGCAGACGATAGATCATTTTCTTGAGCTCGATCAGTCTCCAGATCCCGAGCTCGTCCCAGTGATCTTCCGGCGTCGAGCGATCGAGATGGTAGAGCGCCGCCTCGTAATCGCCGCGATCGTAGAAAATGTTGCCGAGGTAGATGCGAGCTTCGGTGTGATCGGGATCCATCTGCAGCGCGCGCCGTAGCGTGGAAATCGCCGATTCATCGTTGCCGAGCCTGTGCTCGGCGTAACCGATGCACGAGATGGCTTCGGCAGCGTCGGGTGTCTGTTGCGCGGCGATCTCGAAGAATTGCTTTGATTCCTCTATCAACCCTTCGCGAAACAGCGCGCGTCCGATCTGGAGCATCAGCTCCACATCGTCCTGATAGCCTAATTCCAAAGTATGTCTGAAGCTTCGCAGCGCCTGCTCTTCCTGACCGAATTTCAGAAGGGTCTCGCCAAGTCCGGCGAGCGCATCCTCGTGATCGGGATCGAGGACTAGCGCTTCCTCGAAGCTGCGTCTGGCCCAGGCGTATTCTTCGCGGGCGTGGTGTGCGTAGCCAACTCCTATGTGGAGCTCCACCGAATTCGGATAGAGGCCGAGTCCCTCTCGAAGTACGTCCAGAGCTTCGTCATACTGTCCTTCGTTATACAGCTGATGCGCTCTTTCGTCGTACTCTTCAGAACTCAAAAAAGGTGTTGGCATCGCTACGCACCCTCCGAGGAGTCGAGTATAAGTCTATTGTACTCTTTAGACATTGCTTTGTTCAAGGTAGTAACATCGAGGGTCAGCACGGCTCAGGTAACGACAGCGATCTTCTCAGAAAAACGCTGCCAACTCCCGCTCTCGAGTGCGGTGTCGATCTCGAAAATCACCTCCTCCAATTCGTCCTCCCTGGTGAAGAAGTGAGGCGCAATCCTGATACCAGCGCCTACGCGATAGTCGACCAGTATGTTCCGCGACAGCAGATGTTGCGTGACCTCGTAGCCGTGCGGAACATCCAAAGCAACCGTTCCTCCGCGCTTTTGGGGATCGCGCGGCGCATTCACGGTATAGCCGCGCCCGTCGGCGAGCTCGATCAGGCGCGAGGTGAGGCGAAGACTTTTGTCCCTGATCGCCGGGATGCCGGCGCGTCGCAGAATCCGGGGCCCTTCGGCGGCAACGTAGAGCGCGGGAATGACCGGAGTGCCGTTCAACCAGCGGAAGGCACCGGTGGTGTACTCCATTTCTGATTCGAAGGCGAAAGGGCGCGAGTGCGCCTGCCAGCCGGTAAGTGCCGGCTTGAGCTGATCGCGGACCGTCGGGCTCACGTAAAGGAAGCAGGCGCCCGGTCCACCGCACAACCACTTGAGTACGCCACCGGTCAGAAAATCGGGCTTGCTCCGTTTCACGTCAACCGGCACGATGCCGACGGCGTGAAAAGAATCCAGCGAGACGAGCGCACCCATCTCGTGCGCTCGCCGGCAAATCGCATCGACATCCTGCAGATAGGCGCTGCGAAAAAGGACGTGCGAGACCGCAACCAGCCGTGTCCTTTCGTCGATGGCTTGCAACAACTTGTCGATGTCGATCCCTATCCCATCGTCCGACCGCACACTGACGACGCGAGCGCCCAGCCGCTGGGCCATCTCGGCGTAGGCGTAGCGAACAGACGGGAAATCCAGCTCCGTCATCACCACAGTGTCGCGGTCTTTCGGAAAATCGATCGACGACAGCACCGCCGTCTGGGCTATGGTGACGTTGGGCATCATCACGATTTCGCCGCTGTCGGCGTTGATGAGGGGCGCGATCTCGTCGCCGACCGTGACCGGCAGCTCCCACCAGCCACGATTCCACGCCTTCACGCCGAGGTCACCCCAGTCGCGTGCGTATTCCGCGAGCTTCTCCGGAACCGCGCGCGGCATCGGGCCGAGCGAGTTCGAGACGAGATAATTCGTATTCGCCAGAATCGGAAACTCCTCGCGAAAGGCGAGGAGCGGATCGCGCTGCGTGTCTACGCGTTTCTTCACCATGGCGAGCTCCCGACGGAGCTCAGAGTCCTTTCCGTGAAGCGTCGCGCAGCACCTTGAACTCCGCGTCCGCGTTCCAGGTGGGCACCGACTCCGCGTTAGCGATGCTGGCGCCGAAGCGGTAGACGATCTCAGCGAGCTGGACTGCGCCGGTTAGATCGAAATCCGGTCGATACTCGTCGGAGGGCTGGTGGTAACGGTGCGCCGTGTAGTCTTCCGACTGTTGCAGTCCCCAGCCGCTCGGCCGCCCCAGATAGTCGTCGCCGCCACCGATGGAGACGGAAGGAATACCGACTTTGGCGAAGGAGAAGTGATCGGAGCGGTAGAAGTGACCGGCTTCGGGATGCGCGTCCGGCGTCAGCCGGATTCCATCGGCGCGCACGAGTCGCGCCAGCTCCGGGCCGAGCGAGCTCTTGTTCTCGCCCGTCACATTGAGATCACGCACGCGTCCATTGAGCGGCACGATGTCCATATTGAGCGCGGCGACGATCTTCGCAGCGGGAACGGTGGGGTGCTCGCCAAAGTACTGTGAGCCAAGCAATCCCGATTCCTCAGCGGTCACGAAGAGGAAAAGTTGGGAGCGGCGCGGCTTCACGCCCTCGGCGGCGGCGTGCGCGATGGCAAGAACGCTTGCCACCCCTGATGCATTGTCGGCAGCGCCGTTGTAGATCGAGTCGCCGTTGACGACGGGACCAATGCCGAGGTGATCCCAGTGCGCGCTATACACGACGTACTCGTCGCGCACCTTCGGGTCTATTCCACGCACCAGTCCGATCACATTGTTCGACGACATGTGCTGGAGACTGTTCTGCATCGATGCATCGATGATGATGCCCGTCGAAACGGGACGGAAATCGCGGGACTCGGCTTGCTTTCGCAGCGTCGCCATGCTCAATCCAGCCTGGGCGAGCAAGGCGGTCGCAGCGCTGTCGGTGATCCATCCCCGCACCCCAATCGGCGCGGGAGCGTTGGACGGGCGCGGCAGTAAACGATGCTCGACCGAGTTCGAGCCGACGACCACCTGCCACGGATAGCTCGCGGCCGCTGTCGTGTGCACGATCAGCATTCCGGCGGCGCCGCGGCGCTCTGCTTCCTCGTATTTGTACGTCCAGCGACCGTAGTAGGTCATCGCCTTGCCGCCGAAGAGATTCGGCTCGGCGGCGGTAGCCGGCGGATCATTCACCAGGACAAGTAGGATCTTGCCCCGAACGTCGGTGCCCTTGAAATCGTCCCACTTGTACTCGGGGGCCGTCGCGCCATACCCCACGAACACCAACTCTCCGTGTGCGCTGCTGGCATCGGTCGCTGAGCCCGGCCACACCACGACATCATCGGTGAATCGCAGGTTGGCGTTCGCCTTGCCAGATGCGGTGACTTTGATGGTCTTCGGGTCGGCCTTTACAACGTCGATCGGAACGCGCTGGAAGTAGGAAGTGTCGCCGACCCCAGGTTTTACCCCAAAGGTTTTGAGCTGGGAAGCGACGTATTCTTCGGCGATTCGGCCGCCGCGCGTCGCCGGGGCACGCCCCTCGAGGAGATCGGAAGAAAGGAAGCGCAGATGCGCATCGATCTCCTCTGGGGTAATACGGGCAGAAGTGGTTCCAGTCTGCGCGTAAGCGCCGCCAACGGATAACGAGCTGATAAACAGAAAGGAGAGCAGGCGGATGGGACGATTCATCGATTTACTCAGTGTGTGTGATGGACGTCTGTACATTATAGCCTCCCCCACATCACGTTAGCATGACCCGACGCACCCCCCACAACGTCTCCCGAGTGTCACCCGGTAAGCCGCGCCGCAAAGCGCACAAGATCGCAGTCGTGCTCGGCGGCGGCGGGCTGAAGGGCTTCGCGCACATCGGCGTCTTTCGCGCGCTAAAGGAACTGGGAATCGTGCCGACGGTCGTTTCTGGCACGAGTATCGGCGCCCTGATCGGCGCGGCGTACGCGCGTGGCATGCCGGTAGCGGAGATGGCCGATCGCGCGCGTGCTCTTCAACGGCGAGACTTGTTTCGTCTCAATCGAATGGGCATGCTGCTCGAGCGCCAGCATTCGCCGGCCATTTATCTGGAGGAGCCGCTCAGAAACGTCGTCAAGGCGGTAGCTACGGAAAAACGGTTCGATCAGCTCAAGACGACGCTGCTGGTCAACACGGTGGACATTCAACGCGGCACGCAAATGGTGTGGGGGCTTCCCGGCTTGAGGCACGCGAGCGTCGTCGATGCAGTCTACGCGTCGTGTGCGCTGCCTGGCTTCTACCCTCCGGGCAACGTCGACGGGCGATTGTGCGTCGATGGCGGCGTGATCGACAACCTGCCTGTCACGATCTCATCGCTCGGCATGGACGCGGTGATTGCCGTCGATACGGGATCGGGCGATATGGAGCCGGAGAACGACATCGCCACGGCGGGCTTCGCATCGATTTACACGCGGGCGGCGAACACGATGATGCACGCGCTCCAGCTGGTCCCGTTCGGCGCGTGGACTCGCCCGGCGATGATTCTGATCAGGCCGAAAGTCAGTCACATTGGCTGGTTCAGCTTTTCAAATACCGACGAATTGCTGGCAGCCGGCTACACCGCGGCGATGGAGGCGTGCAAGCACTACGAGGAGTGCATCGCCTGGGGCATCGGAGTGTTCCCACGGCGGGCGATGCAGATCACCGTCGATCGCGCGAAGTGCATCGGCTGTACGCTCTGCACCGCGATGGCGCCGGACTTGATGGCGATGGACTCGCAGCACAAAGCGTATCCGCTGCAGCCAGTAGTCGAGTGGTCGCCCGCGGACGGGGATTTTATTCATCACTGTCCGACTTACGCTATCGCGGCGACGAGGTTGGACGCGGAGTCGGTGCCCAGCGCGCCGCCGACGGTGGATCCGACGAGAGAGCCCACTACACGGAAGACTGGCTGAGCGACTGCACTGAACACGGCCGTGCAAGTGAACGGGTGCCAGACTGGGAAGTGCAACTGAACGGGTGCGAGGTGTGAGTAGCCTAGTTGCTTCACTACGTCGGGACGTCTCTACTGGCTTGACGGCACACGCAGTTACTTGTGCTGTGAATGGCGCCAGTGACGTCACGACGTCGTGAACTGGTATCTGAGAACTACGCTGCTCACACCTCGCACCCGTTCAGTTGCATCTATCACCTCGCACCCGTTCAGTTGCCGTTCAAAAACCAAGCTTTGTGTTAGATTTCAGTTAGCCTGCCGAACCTGGAAGTCAGATTCGGCAGCGGCTCCGCTCCTACTGGCCAGCGCATGCCGCGGCCAAGCTTGGAAAAAACAAAATGGCACACCCGAATTCCTTCGGTAGCCGATCAACGCTGGACGTTGCTGGTCGGCAGTACACGATCTTTCGGCTGGATTCCCTCGCCCAACTCGCCGGCGGGAATGCGAATCGACTCCCCTTCAGCCTCAAGATCCTTCTCGAAAACCTGATCAGAAACGAAGACGGCAAGTTCGTCAAGCCCGACGATATCCGCACGCTCGCCGGCTGGGACGTGAAGGGGAACGTCGAAAAAGAAATAGCGTTCCGCACCGCTCGCGTGCTGCTCCAGGATTTCACCGGAGTTCCAGCCGTAGTTGATCTCGCCGCCATGCGCGACGCTCTTGCCCGATTGGGCGGGGACGCACGGCTGATCAATCCGCTGCAGCCAGTGGATCTCGTCATCGACCACTCGGTGCAGGTCGACGAATATGGATCGGAGGCCGCACTTCTCATCAACGCCGACTTCGAGTTCCGCCGCAATCAGGAGCGCTACGCGTTCCTGCGCTGGGGACAGAAGGCGCTGCACAACTTCCGCGTCGTTCCGCCTGATACCGGAATCGTCCACCAGATCAATCTCGAGTATCTGGCGAAAGGAGTGTTCACCGAAGTCGTCGGCAAGCAGACCTACGCCTACCCGGACTCACTGGTCGGCACCGACTCGCACACTACCATGATCAACGGACTCGGCGTACTCGGCTGGGGCGTTGGTGGAATCGAGGCCGAAGCAGCGATGCTCGGGCAGCCGGTGTCGATGCTCATCCCCGAGGTGGTCGGCTTCAAGATGCATGGCCGCTTGCAGCCCGGATCCACCGCAACGGATCTCGTGTTGACCGTAACCGAGATGCTGCGCAAGAAGAAAGTCGTCGGAAAGTTTGTCGAATTCTATGGCGCGGGTTTGTCGAGTCTGTCCCTGGCAGATCGCGCGACGATCGGGAACATGGCACCCGAATACGGCGCGACGATGGGATTCTTCCCGATCGACTCCGAGACGATCAACTATCTGAGGTTCACCGGCCGCGACGAAGCGCAGGTGCAGCTAGTCGACGCCTACTGCAAGGCACAGGGAATTTTCCGCACCGACGAAACGCCCGATCCGCTGTTCAGCGACACCCTGGAGCTAGATCTTCACACAGTGGAGCCGAGTCTCGCTGGCCCGAAGCGTCCGCAGGACAGAGTGCCCCTCAAGCTCTCCAAGAGAATGTTCAGGGACGCACTGGCGGCGGATCTCGAGCGCACGGGGACCGTGGCGGCAGTCGCTGCGGCGAAGCAGGCGATGCAAGTCGCAGCGTCGCCGCAGTTGTCACCGTCAGTGATCGCGACGGATCCCGACGAGCAAATTGGGCAGAACTCGAGTGTTCCAGTCGAAATGAACGGCGAAAAATTCTCGATTCGCCACGGCTCGGTGGTCATCGCCGCGATTACGAGCTGCACCAACACATCGAATCCGAGCGTGATGCTCGCCGCCGGATTGCTGGCCCGGAACGCGGTCGCCAGGGGGCTCAGCTCAAAACCGTGGGTAAAGACCAGTCTCGCGCCTGGGTCGAAGGTCGTTACGGACTATTTCAAGAAAGCCGGCGTGATGGGACCGCTGCAGCAGCTGCGCTTCAACGTCGTTGGTTTCGGTTGCACGACCTGCATTGGCAATTCCGGTCCCCTGCCCCAGCCGATCGCCGAAGCAGTCGAATCGAACAAGCTGGTCGTCGCCGCGGTGCTGTCGGGAAATCGGAACTTCGAAGGGCGAATCAATCCGCTGACGCGATTCAATTATCTCGCTTCTCCACCGCTCGTCGTTGCGTACGCGCTCGCCGGTCGCATGGACATCGACTTCAACACCGAGCCGATTGGAGTTGGCAACAGCGGACCGGTCTTCTTGCGCGACATCTGGCCGAGCCCCAAAGAAGTCGAAGATGAGATTCTGAGATCCGTCAAGGCAGAGATGTTCAAGGCGCAGTACTCGAACGTCTTCCAGGGAGACGAGAACTGGCGGAGCTTGCCGGAGAAGGAAGGCGATCTCTACGCCTGGGATCCGGATTCCACGTACGTGAAGAACCCTCCCTTCTTCGATGGGATGACGCTGACACCGCCGGGAATTCGGGCGGTGAGAGACGCGCGGGCGCTGGGAATGTTCGGCGACTCGATCACCACTGATCACATCTCCCCCGCCGGATCGATACCGGCATCCAGTCCGGCCGGCAAATGGTTGATCGAGCACGGCGTCAAAACCGTCGACTTCAACTCGTACGGTGCCCGTCGCGGCAATCACGAGGTGATGATGCGCGGCACCTTCGCCAACATCCGACTTCGGAACGAGCTCGCCCCGGGAACTGAAGGGGGTTGGACGACCAGGCATCCCGGCGACAAACCAGTTTCGATTTATGAAGGGGCAATGGAGTACCAGAAGATCGGGACGCCGCTGGTGATAATTGCGGGCAAGGAGTATGGAACGGGCTCGTCTCGCGACTGGGCGGCGAAGGGGACGCTGCTCCTCGGCGTTCGCGCCGTCATCGCCGAATCATTCGAGCGGATTCATCGCTCGAACCTGGTCGGGATGGGCGTACTGCCTCTGGAGTTCATGCCGGGCGAGACACGCTTAACTGTTGGACTTACGGGATACGAGAACTTTTCAATCGATGGGATGAACGACGACATGAAGCCCCGAGCGACGCTCACTGTCCGTGCACGCTCGTCGGACGGAGGGGAAAAAACCTTCAAAGCGGTTTCACGGATCGATACGCCGGAAGAAATGAGTTACTATCGTCACGGAGGAATCCTTCCCTACGTGCTCCGTCAGCTCGTGGGAAAATAGCGCCCGTAGGCATAGGAACACGGAGGCCGCTGGTCGTTGGCACATCCAGCCGCAAACAGTTCCACTCCAAATAAGCTTCGCGAATTCTGGAAGTCGCTAGGTCCCGGTGTGGTTACCGGGGCGGCGGACGACGATCCGTCGGGCATCGCGACTTATTCAGTAGCCGGTGCGCAGCTTGGAACCGCGCTACTCTGGACGTCGCTCCTGACCTGGCCGTTGATGGCCGCCGTCCAGTCGATGTGCGCTCGCATTGGTATGGTGACGGGTCGCGGGCTCGCATCGACGTTCCATACGAAGTTCCCCCGGCCCGTTCTGGCAGTGGTAGCGGGGGCGCTCTTCCTCGCCAACACCATCAACATCGGAGCTGATCTCGCCGGCATGGCAGACGCCATGGAGCTCCTTACGCGAATCAACTCTCATTATTGGGTAGTCGCATTCGCCGCTTTCATCACCTGGGCGACGATCCGACTTCGTTACATCGTGCTGGCGAACGTGCTCAAGTGGCTCGCGCTCTTTCTGTTTGCTTACGTCGTGACGGCGTTCTACCTGCATCCGGATTGGAGCACAGTACTACACGACACAGCGATCCCGGCTGTGCCCCACAGCGGCGCTGCGTGGGCGACGCTGGTAGCGATCCTCGGCACGACCATCAGTCCCTACCTGTTTTTCTGGCAGGCGTCGCAGGAAGTCGAGGAAGAAAAGGCGATGGGTCGCCACACACTGGTCGAGCGGCGCGGAGCGACGCCCGGGGAGATACTGAACCGGAAGATCGATATCGGCATCGGCACTTTTTTCTCGAACGCCGTGATGTTCTTCATCATTCTTACTACCGCGCTGACGCTGCATGCCCACGGAATCACCTCGCCGGAGACATCGAAAGAGGTTGCCCTCGCGCTAAAGCCACTGGCGGGTAGGTTTGCTTCGCTGCTTTACACGATTGGGCTCGTTGGTACCGGAATTCTGGCTATTCCCACTCTGGCCGGGTCAGCCGCGTATGCGTTGGCGGAGACCTTTGGCTGGCGTCAGGGAATAGACGAGCGGTTTCGACGCGCGAAGCGGTTTTACCTGGTGCTGGCGTTCGCCATTCTTGCCGGGATGGCGATGGACTTTGCAAACATCAACGCGGTGAAAGCGCTTTACTGGAGTGCAGTTCTCAACGGCCTTCTCGCACCATTCCTGCTGTTGGGCATTCTGTTGGTCGCCAGCGATCACAGGCTGATGCTGAATCAGCCCAGCTCACTTCTGGGACGCGTCACGGTGGCGATCACGACGCTGGTGATGTTCGGCGCGGCAATCGGGATGTTCATAGTCTAGTAAGTCGGGGAGGCCAAATGGGAACTGGACGCATTGCATATATGTTGTTCGCGCTGAGTGGGTGCGCGACCACCCAGACGACGCCGGCGCCTCAGACAGATCGCATCGTGGTCGCCGATGCGGACCGAACCATTCTCTCGCACGAAGACATTCCAATCACGGCGGTCACCGTCAAATCAAAGCCTGACGTGGTGCTGCCGATTCTGCGCGCCTCCTACGAGGAGCTCGGCATCAAGGTGCAGGTCTTTGATGCGACGGGGACTGGCTTCGGTCAAGTCGGCAATCGCTATTTCATCAAATCATTCAAGCTCGGTGATACGCCGCTGAGCCGATATCTGGACTGCGGCAACACGATCACCGGGCCTGCCGCCGACAATTACAAGGTCACGATGTCGATTTTCTCACTGGTATCGCCCACCGGAACGGGCTCGACCGTGCAGACCCACGTCGCGGCCCGCGCCGACGATGTTGCCGCCGGCGGTGCATCACTCTCCTGCCGCTCCATCGGCACGCTGGAAGCCGCGCTGCATCGAGCTCTCGTCAGACGGCTGGGGGAATAGTCGGAGCGACAATATCCTTGCGCTTCCTAAGCTGAAACTGCGGCATCGAAGCGCTGATCTGCTCGACCAGCTCTCTTTCCATCCTCTTCGGATCGAGCGGCTCTAGCATCGCCCGCAGCTCAGGATCATCGGCCATCTTCAATCCCAGTCGCGCATATAGGCCGGCCACCAGGTGAAGCGTCTTCGTCATCTCCTCCTCAATGCGGAGATTGACCTGCAGCGTCAGCTCCTCACGCAGCTCACCTATCCGGGATTCGCGGCTCTGCGTCATCAGCACGAAGATCGACAGGAAGATTGCCTCGAGCGAGACGATCGTCGTCAGCATGCCGTAGGGGTACGGATCGAACTGCGGCACCGGCATTCCGCGGATATTCCACAGGATCCACGCCACGAAGATGATCGCGTGAACGACGAGGAACGGCGTCGAGCTCGCAAATTCGATCATCCGATCGGCGAGGACCTCCATGTGCGAGCGGTTCGACGCGTGCTCCGCCTTGATCGCGCGGAAAGCAGTATTGATGCCCGCACTGCGACGCATTCGCCGCTCGGCGGCAATCGCTTTCTTAACCGATTCGGTCGGAATTTCCGTCGGAGCTGCGGTCTCGTCTGACTGCATATCTCGACTGGTGGGAGTGAAATAAGCTAACGCAATCAACCGGCCACTTCCTGTGCAGGGTCAAAGCGTTAACCTTCCATTCATGGCCAGGTCAGCGTCATTCACCGTCGGAATAATTCAGGAAGCAGTAACCGACGACGTCGACAAGAACGTCGCGACGGCGGAGTCGCACATCCGCGAGGCCGCGGAGAAGGGAGCGCAGATCGTCTGCCTCCAGGAGCTGTTCAACGCGCCTTACTTCTGTAAGTCGCAGAAGCACGAGCGTTTCGATCTCGCCGAATCGATCCCGGGACCGACGATCGAGCGGATGCAAAAGCTCGCGCGCGAGCTCGAGATGGTAATAATCGTACCGATCTTCGAGCGGCAAGCGGCAGGCGTCTATAGGAATTCCGCCGCCGTCATCGACGCCGATGGCACTCTGCTGGGTGCCTATCGCAAGATGCACATCCCCGACGATCCGCTGTTCAACGAGAAGTTTTATTTCACGCCCGGCGATTCGCACATCGCCGACGATGGCGATCATAAGGGCGCCAGTGGATTTCGAGTCTGGAAAACGCGCTACGCGGACATTGGCGTGCTGATCTGCTGGGATCAGTGGTACCCCGAAGCCGCGCGAATCACCAGCCTGCTCGGCGCGGAGATTCTCTTTTATCCGACGGCGATCGGCTGGCATCCATCCGAGAAAGCCGAACACGGCGAGGCGCAGGTCGAAGCATGGCGGACGGCGCAGCGCGCGCACGCCATCGCCAACGGAGTGTACGTTGCCTCACCCAATCGCGTGGGACACGAAGACGAGCCGGGAACCGATGGCATCGAATTCTTCGGACACTCATTCATCAGCGACCCCTTTGGAAGAATTCTCGCCGAGGCGGGAACCGAGCCGGCGGTGCTCGTGGCGAAGTGCGATCGGACTCTGATCGAGAACACCCGGCGGAACTGGCCGTTCCTGCGCGATCGTCGCATCGATGCTTACGCCCCGATTCTGAATCGCTACATCGGATGACCAAACGCGACACGACGTCGACGAAGCGCAAAAGCGCCGCTCCGCACGGACGCGGCGCTTTAAGCATCCAGAACGCTCAGAAGGGCGGCGGCGCTTTGACTATGGAGATATCGCTGGCTCGGCGGATGCCGGCGGAATGGGAAAAGCACGAGGCGACCTGGATCGCCTGGCCGCACCACGAGCCCGACTGGCCCGGCAAGCTGGCGCCGATTCCGTGGGTCTACGCCGAGATCGTCCGCGCGCTCAGCGAGTGCGAGCGAGTCGAGATCCTTTGCCACAACGAAGGAGTCGCTCAGAGCGCGCGGCTGTTGCTGGCAGCGCACGGTGTGCTGGACAAGCCTGACAGGTATCGCCTGAACATTGCGCCGAACGATCGGGTGTGGCTGCGGGACTCGGCGCCCACCGGCGTGCTGCGCTCCGACGGAAAGGTCGAGCTGATCGACTGGGGCTTCAACGCCTGGGCCAAGTACGACAACTATAGTAAGGACGCCGACATCGGAAAGCTGATCGCGCGTATCACCGGATTACCGCGCACGGAAGCAAAACGCGAGGACAACGGTGAGCGGTTGGTGTTGGAAGGGGGAGGAATCGAGGTCAACGGCAATGGCACGATGCTGGTGACCGAAGAGTGGCTGCTTACGGATGTCCAGGTCCGAAACCCCGGCATGTCCGCCCAGGGCTACGAGGAGGCTTTCGCCGAGTACCTGGGCGTCACAGATACTATATGGCTGGGCCAAGGGGCAGTCGGCGACGACACCCACGGCCACATCGACGACGTGGCGCGCTTCGCGTCTCGTGAGACGGTTATTCTTGCTTATGAGCCGGATCCGTCGGATGAGAATCACGTGCGATCCGCCGACAACCTGCGCCGCCTGCAGATGGCCGCGCAAAGCCGGCCGCTGAAGGTCGTCACCATTCCCTTCCCTCGACCGGTGACGATGAATGGCGAGAGGCTGCCGGCCAGCTACGCAAACTTCTACATCGCCAATGGCGCCGTTCTTGTACCGACATTCAACGACCCGAACGATCGCGTCGCGCTGAACGGGATCGCCGAAGCGTTCCCCGGCCGCACCGTGGTTGGGATCCACGCGGTCGATCTGGTGTGGGGACTGGGGACGCTGCATTGTCTGACGCAGCAGCAACCGGCGGCAGTGGGGCGGGTAGAGCGGACGGCGAGTCGATGAAGATCACGTTGACAGGTGAAGAATCGCTCCGGATCGACGCGGTCGCGGGGCAGCTCACGATCGAAGCCGAATCTCCCGATCAGAGCTACACGCCATTCCATATGCTCGGCAGCGCCGTCGGCATGTGCACGTTCGCGGTGCTGCAAAGCTGGGCGTCGAACAAGAGCGTGCCGGTCGACGATCTGCACATCGACGTGCGCTGGCAATTCGTTGCCGGTGAGCATCGCCTGGCGACGATGAACGTGAAGCTTGCGTGGCCGTCGTTGTCGGCGGAGCTGTGGCCGCGGGCGCTTCGCGCGGCGAACATCTGCGGCGTGCATCGAACACTGGCTGAGGGGATGGCTGTCACTGTCGAAGCGCCGGAGTCCCAGTCTGTCGAGATAGAGTCGCCCGCAGTGGAGGAGTCAACTCGCGGAATCGGGCGATCGTCCGCCGCCGTGGCACAGGCGGACGGCCAGCCTCGACCACCGGCCGCGCTATGAGCGTTCAGGTCGTTCGCTTCACCGTCGCTGGTGAAAACGTCGGCGAGCCCGGTGCGCCGAGTATCGGACGACCCGGCCATCGATACACGGTGATCTACGATGGCGACTGCAAGGTTTGCGGTCGCATGGTGAAGCTGCTCAAAAAGTGGGATCGCAATCACGAGCTGGAGATAATTCCGTCGCAGAAGCCCGGGGTGTGCGAGAGGTTTCCGTGGATCCCCGCACGCGCCTACGTAGAGTCGATCCAGTTGGTGCGCACGAGCGATGGAAAAACGTGGCAAGCGGCCGCTGCACTCGAGGAGCTGACCAAGACGCTGCCGAAGGGTCGACTGATCTCATGGTCGTTCAAGATCCCGTTCGTGCGCCCCCTCGTCGACAGGTTCTATCGTTGGTTTGCGCGCAATCGTTACAAGTTCGGTTGTGGCGAGCACTGCGCGGTGCGACCGGTCGATCTGGATTATCAGGACGGCGGCGTTGACGGGTAGTAAACGCGGCAACCTTCAGTTGCTGCGTTGGGTCGTGCTGGCAGGTTTGACGATCGCGTGCGTCGGGCGAGCTGCTTCGACGCTGACAGGAAATAGCGATTGGCGTGTCACTGGCGGGGATCCGGGGAATAGTCGGTATTCCTCGCTCGACCAAATCAATCGCGCCAACGTGTCGTCGCTGCGCGTGGCGTGGATCTACCACACCGGTGACAGCTCGGCCAACAGCCAGATCCAGGCAACGCCGCTAATCGTCGACGGCGTGCTCTATACCACGACTCCTGCGCTTGCAGTTGTCGCACTCCGCGCCGAAAGCGGGACGCGGATCTGGCGCTTCGACCCCTTCGCGAATCGTGAGCGCGACTTGCATGTCAACCGCGGGGTGGTCTATTGGTCGGAGGGCAGCGAGCGAAGGATTTTCTTTTCTGCCGGACGGAGGCTGTACTCCCTGGACGCCAGTACGGGTCGGCCGATTCCGAGCTTCGGCGATTCAGGCTGGGTGGATCTCGCGGCGGG
>QHUA01000002.1:609-24291 GCA_003221805.1 Gemmatimonadota bacterium | reverse complement strand
TGGCGACCAGCCCGGGTGTCATTTACCAGGACATTCTCATCCAGGGAACGCGCGTCGGCGAGGAGGAAGGATCCGCGCCGGGAGATGTTCGCGCCTATAACGTCCGTACCGGCAAAATCCGCTGGACGTTTCACACCATTCCCCGCCCAGGCGAGCTGGGTTATGACACGTGGCCAGCGGATGCCTGGAAGACTGCCGGCGGTGCGAATTCGTGGGCAGGCATGAGCGTCGATGTCGGGCGCGGCATCGTGTACATCCCGACCGGATCCGCGACTCCGGATTTCTACGGCGGCGCCCGGGTGGGCGAGGATCTCTTCGCCAACACGCTGCTGGCTCTCGACGCACGAACCGGCAGACGTATCTGGCATTTCCAGGCGGTGCATCACGACCTCTGGGATCGCGATCTGCCGGCGGCGCCAAATCTGCTGAGAGTCACTCGCGCGGGGAGGCCGATCGACGCCGTGGCGCAGATTACGAAGAGCGGATTCGTGTTTCTGTTCGATCGCGTATCCGGAAATCCGCTCTTCCCCGTTGAAGAGCAGGCCGTTCCCGCCTCCGACCTCAGTGGAGAGCAGGCCTGGGCGACGCAGCCGATTCCTCTGGCACCAAAGCCATTCGCGCGCCAGTCTATTTCGCTACTTGACCTGGGTGACCTGACGACCAGCGCTCACGCCGCCGACGTGCAGCGATTTCGCACGCTGCGACACGAGGCGCTGTTCGCGCCGCCTAGTCGCGAAGGAACGGTAATTCTGCCGGGGTTCGACGGCGGCGGTGAATGGGGCGGTGCGGCAGTCGATCGCGAGACGGGAATCATTTACGTCAACGCCAGTGACGTCCCATGGATCGCGGCGATGCGCGAGGCAGCCAAGATCACTCCATCGACTGGCCCTCCGCGCTCGGGAGAGGAGGTCTACACCGCCGTCTGCGCCAGCTGTCACGGCGCGGATCGCCGCGGCAAGCTCCGAACGCCGTCGCTGGTTGGCGTCGGAAACCGGCTTTCACCGGAGCAGGTGCACCAGATCATCGACCGCGGTCGTGGCTTCATGCCTTCGTTTGCGAATCTGCGCGAGGATGAAAAGCAGGCTGTCATCGCGTACCTGCTCGGTCGCGCGGCGCCAACGATGGCGCCGCGAGAAAGTCCTTCTCGGGCGAGGGCGACAGCAGCCGCTCCTGCGTCACCCTACGAGTTTGTCGGATACGAGCGGTGGCGGGACTCCGCCGGATATCCGGCGATCAAACCACCGTGGGGCACACTCAGCGCGATCGACCTCAATAACGGCGACTACCGCTGGCGCATCCCGCTCGGCGAGCACCCGGAACTGGCAGCGAGAGGCATTCGCGACACCGGCGCGGAGCAGTACGGCGGACCGATAGTTACCGCCGGCGGCTTGGTGTTCATCGCCGCCACACAGGACGAGAAATTCCGCGCGTTCGATAAATCGACTGGCGAGCTGCTCTGGCAAACATCGCTACCAGCCGCCGGCTATGCGACACCGAGCACTTATTCTGTGCGCGGCAAGCAATACGTGGTGATCGCTGCCGGCGGTGGGAAACTGGGGACGAAGTCAGGCGACGCGTACGTCGCGTTCACACTTCCCTGATTTAGACGACCGCTTCGCTCAGGTCCCCGTCGACATCGATATTGGCGCGGATTCGGTCGCGGGCTTCCTGATCAAACGCCACGGGAAGAAATACACTGCGTAAATCACGGCGTAGACCGCGAAATTCTCCAAACCCGCGAAGTGCGCGAAGAAGAAAAAGAAAATCAGCATGTGCATCCGGATGACGTTCCGGTAGGGCACGGCGAAAAGACTGGAGAAGCTCTTTCCGCCCGCCACCGACGGCGAAAGATCGCGGCCCAGCGAAAGCGGCCTCTTGAGAAAGGCGGCGCGATGGGCGAGGAACGCGGAGGGAAGAAACGGCCAGTATCGCCGCGCCACCTCGAGGTAGGTGGTCATACCCGCGTGGCTCATGCGACCGCTGCCCGGCAGATCGACGGGAAAAAACGAGATCAGAAACTGGGAATGGACGTAGTGAAATCCGCCGAAGTGAACCGTGAAAAACGCCAGCAGGAATGATGCGCCGGCGAGAATCAGCAGCCAGAAAATGATGAGTGATCTTCGGTCTGCGCCGACTATCGCTCGCTCGCGCCAGGCGGACCAGGCGAGGTCGACGGCTGGCTGTCCGATCATCCAGACGATCGTCGCATAACCAACCACGAAACTGGACAGCCAGAGGCTCCAGATCAGATCCCCACTGTTCCAGCCAGCCCACCAGGCTACCGCCAGACCGAGGACAAACGCCACCGCGTCAAGCCAGGATGAAGTCCAGTTTTCTACAGGTTCGGATGTGGGCATAAGGCTGGGATCGTGAAAACCGACCGCGCGCGGAGGGTCGGCGCGTCTCCATTTCGACTGGCTCCGGCCGGCGGCGGTAACACAAATTGCGGTCAATTCTCTCCTGGTTAGGTTTTCGCTGACTCCACAGGAAATCTCCATCGCTTCCGACTCAGGACTTCGAATTGCCGCTCGTTGAAGCCGCAGTAGATACCATCGAGTCAGCGCTCTCGGCAGAGCGTGCGGGCGCCGGCAGAATCGATTACGCCAAGCGGAGGGTTGATCGCGGCGGCCGTGGAACGATGTCGCATTTCCGTATTCGTGCTGATACGACCGCGCGGGGGGAGCTTTGGCTACTCGGATGGAGAAATGGAGATCATGGTGCGCGACATTGCGCTGGTGAAATCACTGGGCGCGCATGGAGTCGTCGCTGGAGTACTTCAACCAAATGCAATGATTGATGTAAAAAAGGTTCGGATGCTGGTCAGCGCAGCGCAGCCCTTGCCGGTCACCTTTCATCGCGCCTTCGACTACGCGTCGAACCGTGCGGAGTCTCTCGAGGAGTTGATTGACGCAGGCGTGGCAAGAGTCCTCACCTCCGGAGGAGCCAACACCGCTCTCGAAGGGGCGTCCGGAATCGCAGCTCTCGTCAGACAAGCTCGTGGACGGATCGCAATCGTGGCTGGCGGAGGAATTCGCGAAAACAACGTTCGCGAGGTAGTTGCGCTGACGGGTGTTACTGAAGTCCACGCGCGCATCAGCTCGATCGTCGGTGCGGCTGGTGGGCGCGGCGGAAAGATCAAACTGAGAAAGCGACTTCCCGATGATGAATCTGCGTGGGAGGAGCTCGATGAGCATCGTATGCGAGACCTGGTGCAACAGGCGGGGTAGAAGAAAATCGTGAACGCTGCCCAAAGATCTCTGGCACTAGCTGCACACCGAGCCGCCCTCGCCCGGTGTCACCGCTGCCGCCTGGGCGCTG
Source organism: Gemmatimonadota bacterium (assembly GCA_003221805.1). Classification (GTDB taxonomy): domain Bacteria; phylum Gemmatimonadota; class Gemmatimonadetes; order Gemmatimonadales; family Gemmatimonadaceae; genus UBA4720. The sequence continues at coordinate 20,973 of QHUA01000002.1, read as the reverse complement.
GTATCCGCCCGATCGTGTCGCGAGCGACAAACCCCCGCGTCATGCTGATTGGCCAGGCGCCGGGAAAAGTCGAAGCAGGCGGCGGAAAGCCGTTTTCCGGACGGGCGGGACGAACGCTGTTCCGCTGGCTGGAGCGCGCGGGCCTTGATGAAGAGACAGCGCGTGAGAAGATCTACATCTCGGCGATCACTCGCTGTTTTCCGGGCGCACACCCCAGTGGGCGCGGGGATCGCGTGCCCACGCGCGAGGAGCAATCGCGTTGCGCCGACTGGCTCGAGCGCGAGCTGCGCATCATTCGACCGAAGCTTCTGATTCCTGTCGGTCGATTGGCAATCGAGCGATTCCTGCCAAAGCTGCCGCTCGACGAGCTGATCGGGACGAGACACATCGTGGAGCACGCTGGCGGAAGCTCGAGCGTCATTCCGCTGCCGCATCCGTCCGGAGCGAGCAGCTGGATCCACGAACCGGGCAACAAAGGCCTCGTAGACAGAGCTATTGGCCTGATAGCACTCGAGCTCCGCGCGTAGGGTTGACCGCGGCTACGTCGATCCCCACAGTTAGGGGCCCCAGTCGGGAGGGAAGCCCTTTGGACATCTCAGCGCTACAGCGGATCGCCAACATTGGCGCTGGTGAGCGGCGCAAGCGGCTCGTGGTGGGAATCGCGGCGTTCAGCGCTGGGATACTGCTCGCCATCGGCCTTATCGCGGTCAATGCACCGCTGGTTTGGCGGCTTCCTTTGATCTTCATCTTCTACGCGGGCGCGCTCGGCTTCTTCCAGTCGCGCGACAAGACTTGAGTGCGACTGGCGTCGCGCGGTCTGCGCGACATGGATCAGGGACCGCAAGCCATCTCCCAGCCGACGGAGCTCCAACAGGTGCGGCGGCAGGCGCGCGCTGTATACATCAAATCGGTCATTACCGCCGCGTTCCTCACCGCTATCGCACTGATTCCGTAGTCGGCCCCGGGACAAGGTAGTGATCGAAATCATCCAGAGTGACATTACCGCCCTGGACGTTGACGCAATTGTAAATGCAGCGAATCCCTCGCTCGCTGGCGGCGGCGGCGTGGACGGCGCGATCCATCGGGCGGCGGGACCGGGTCTCGCGACAGCGGCAATTCCGCTCGGTCCGTGCGCGCACGGCGAAGCCGTTCTCACTCCGGGCTTCAGGCTGAAAGCGCGATTCGTCATTCACGCGGTCGGCCCGATCTGGTACGGCGGCAATCGCGGCGAACCGCAATTGCTGCGCCGGGCCTACGAGGGGTCATTTCAGCTCGCGCGCGACCACGGAGGAATTCGCTCGATTGCGTTTCCCGCCATATCCACCGGGGTCTACGGTTTTCCGAAGAAACTGGCATCCGAAATCGCGCTAGGCGTGATGAGCGCGTATGAGGCGGATTTCGAGCGGATCGTTGCCTGTCTGTTCGATGCCGAGAACTTCTCGCTCTACGCCGGCGCGACCCGATGAACCGCTGTCTTCTCGCTCTGGCAATGGCACTGGCGGCTGGTCGGGCCGACGCGCAATCCGCCAGACGACTCGACGCGATCGCACGTGCTCAGCGTGACAGCGGATTCTCCGGTGTCGTGCTTGTGGCACGGGGCGACTCGGTCCTCCTTGAGAAAGCATATTCGCCCCTGAACGGAAAGCCGCTGACGCTGAACAGCAAATTCAACATCGGCTCGATGACCAAAGGCTTTACCGCTGCGGGGATTCTGAGGTTGCGCTCTCAGCACAAGCTTTCTTTCAGCGATCCCCTCTCCCGATTCTTCCCGCACGCGCCGGAACAGAAACGCGACATCACCGTGTTCCATCTCTTGACGCACACTTCCGGGCTGGCTGGCCATTCTGCCGGCACCGGCATCATGCGACGCGACGGCGCCGTCACCGCGATTCTTTCGCAGCGCCTCGATTATCCGCCGGGCACGCACTATCGATACGCGGACGACGATTACCAACTGCTCGCCGCGATCATCGAAGTCGGGTCGGGCGAAACGTGGGAACACTACGTCGAGCGTGAGTTGCTCACGCCGGCACGGATGCGGGCGACGACGTTTCAAGGCGGCGACTGGGGACACAAGGGCGCCGATGGGATGCGCAGCACGGTGCGCGACATCTATCGGTGGCTGACGGGAATCCATGATGCGCGGCTCTTTGGCCGCACCGAGAGTCAAGAGCTCGAGTCACCGCTGATGCACGTGCGCAGCGAGCCCCCGTTCGAGATTCACTACGGCTATGGCGTGCGGCTCTACGTCCGCAACGGAAGGGTGGCCGAGGTGATGCATTCGGGCAGCGGAGACGGACACCACACCAGCATCGCGCGCGTGCTGGCTGACGGAACGATCGTCATCGTCCTCTCGAACTCCGGGCAGCGTCGCGGAACCACCTGGGCGTCCTACCTCTCCCAGCGACTCGTTCCCCGCAGATAGAGTTGACAGCCTGCCTCCGGACGGAGGTCAGACCCTACGAGTCTTCCAGCGACCCTTTCTGAATAGCCAGGCGCTTACAAGTGCCAGGGTGGAATAAGCGAGCATGACGGAGATGTACACTCCGCGCGGTCCGCCGTGGAACGTCACCGCTAACAGATAGGCGAGAGGAATCTCCCACAACCAGAACACCAGCAGATTGATCCACGTCGGAGTCCAGGTGTCACCTGCTCCGTTGAACGCGCTGGTGAGAACCATGCCGTACGCGTAGAACGGGAATCCCAGCGCGACGATTCGTAAGCCGGTGGTTGCGATCGGCGCCACAGCGGGATCGGAGCTGAAGATCGACACGATCGGGCCGGCGAGGGCGACGAAGATCACGCCGACTCCGCCGAGGAACCAGAGATTGTATTTGCCGGCAATCCACACTGCGCGCTCGGCGCGTTCCGGTTTGCGCGCGCCGAGCCCCTGCCCAACCATCGTCGCCGCGGCGTTGCTGAGACCCCAGGAGGGGAGTAACGCAAAAACCAACACCCGCATGCAGATGGTGTAGCCCGCGAGCGCGGTGCTGCCAGCTCGCGCTGCCAACGAGAATCTGAAACGTCCCCGATCCGGACAGGCGAACCATCTGCCACATCACCGCCGGATCGAGACGAAAGTGGTGACGTCTGACCTGAACGCGCGCGCCTGGCCGAATCAAACGACTCAGGGCGAAGAGCGCCCCGGTGCCGCGACCGATGTTCGTGGCGACGGCAGCACCGACTACACCCAATCGCGGAAATGGACCTACGCCGAAGATGAGCATCGGCCCGAGGAAAATGTTGATCGCATTCGCCAGCCAGAGCACCCGCATCGCGATCACGGCATCGCCGGCGCCGCGGAAGATGGCGTTGACCAGAAAGAGCATCAGCACCACAGCGTTCCCGCCGAGCATGATCCGCGTGAAATTCGCGTTGGCCAGCACGCCGGGCGATGCGCCCATGCCGCGCAGCAGCGCCGGCGCGGCGAAAACTCCGGTCGCGCCGAGCAGTAGCGAAATGAGGAGCGCCAGCAGCACAGCCTGCGCTGCAGCGTGTGACGCGCCGTCAGGATCCTTCTCTCCGATGCGACGCGCCACTGTGGCGGTGGCGCCGATCCCGAGTCCCATCGCCAACGTGTAGATCAACACCATCATCGACTCGGTCAGGCCGATGGTGGCTACCGCATCGGCGCCGAGTCGTGAGACGAAGAACACATCGACGACGGCGAAAACGCTCTCCAACACCGTCTCCAGGACCATCGGGACGGCGAGCAGAAAGATCGCGCGACCGATCGGACCATCGGTGTAGTCGTGATGCGCTCCGCGCAGCGCTTCCTTGATATTCTCCCAGTTACCGGCGGAGACTGGCGGCGCCGAAGTTGGGACGACGATTTCCTGTGCATCCGTCATTTGTGGTTGTTTGCTGACTTAGCGCGCCGCCATCATTGCTGTTTCGGGCCCGGCTTCGGGTTCCCCGAAGGTTGTTGCCCCTGTTTTACTGTGAGCGCGATATAAGTGGCGCTGTCCCATGCGTTATGAATCCCGACGAACAGCAAGAGCAGCGCAGAAGAGGCGATTCCGAAGAGTCCGATCGAGGAGAATGCCAGAAAGGCTGCGGACACGACCATCACGGTGTACGCAACGAGCGGCAGTACCGTGTGCCATATCCAGTCTTCCAGCACGGGCTTGTAGAGAGTCGTTCGACGCGAGCGACGGATGATGATCATCGTATAAACAATTCCGACCGCTCCCGTGACCCAAACTACTGTCGCCGCCCCGTTCCAACCCGGCCATGGCACGCTGAGAACAGCCGAGATAAAGAGCACGATGCAGAAATGAACGATGGTCGGAGTACCGAAGGTATTGATCTCGTGCTCGCCGGCTTGCGTTGGAGAATCCGGAATGAGCGCCATCACGACGAACTGAAGACCCGTCAGCGCCCCCGCCGAAGATCCGACGATGACATAGAAGTTTTCCCACAGAGTAAGCGTCTCGTGTGCTGGCATTTGTTGTAGGTGATTGGATCGGCTGCGCGGCTGCGCTACGCGTAACCCGTAACCCGTAACGCGTAACCCGTAACCCGTAACCTGTTACCCGCTTCCCGCTTCCCGCTTCCCGCTTCCCGCAGTCAATCTACCGTCGCAGGCAAACCCCAGCGAGAAACCAGCCGATCGTAATTGAGACGCAACAGCTCAATGACGTCGCGGATGTCGGCATCACTCTGAATGCCGCGCGCGGCCGGTCCGGGTGAGTCTGGGAACACGGGATGATATCCGATTCTCCCCTGCTCCTTCAGCTCCGCCCACACATCCTTTGGAAACGAGAAATGCGCGGCGCGGTCGCCGTGCAGGTGGCCGATCTCACGGCCGCGAAACTTGAACGCGTACTCGCCACGCTTTCCCGGACCCGCCTCAACGCCGGGCCACGATGTGACTTCGCTGATGATCTGTTCGCTGGCTGGTTGTTTGTTGGTCATGATCGACTCCGTAATATCGACAAAATCAAGGCAGGATCAGGTGCAGGTCCCCAAACTCGTGCCACAAATACCTTTGATTCAGCATCTCCTCGTAAGCGCGTGAGACATGATCGCGACCCGCCAGAGCCTCGAGCATCGCCAGGTGAGACGCCTTCGGTCCATGGAGCCCTGTCAACAGTCCGTCCACTGAGCGAATGCCACGGTCTGGTGTTATAACCAGATCTGTCCAACCGCCGCTGGCGCGCACATAGCCATCATCGCCGACCGCTGTCTCGAGCGCGCGGACGACTGTCGTTCCAACTGCGATCACGCGGCCGCCAAGCCGGCGCGCCGAATTCACGGCCAGCGCGGTTGGGTAGGAGATGTGGTAGCGCTCCGGATAGGGCGATTCGTCGGTCTCGAGACTCGACACGCCGGTGTGCAGCACGAGCGGTGCGATGCGAACGCCTTTCCGTCCGAGCTCCTGCAGCATCTCGCTCGTAACCGCACGACCGGCCGATGGCATCTCCGCGCTACCGGGCTCGTCGGCAAACACCGTCTGGTAGTACTCGAGCGGCCACGATTGTGGGACATAACTGTACCGAATTGGTGAACCGTAATGCTGTGCGTAGTCGAGCGCGCTTTCGGGGAGCCAGAGCTCCGCGATCCACAGTCTCACTCCACCACTGCCGAATTCCTTGCGACCAGCAGTGTAAGGCGCGACTAGCCTCGCAGTTCCGCCGCCAGGCAAGCGGATTATTTCGTCTGGCTGGGCGTCGAGCAAAGGCCTGGTGCCGGTTGCGGACCGATGTCGCATTTCGACGACCCACGGCTCTCCCCTGCCGAACAACCTGGTCGAGAGGTGGAGCATCACGTCGCTGATACTTCCGTCGTGCGCTTCGCGCGTCGCCTCGAAAGCCGCGTTGATCGTCTTGCTGGTGTTGATCACCAGGACATCGCCGCGTTTCAAGAAATCCGGAAAGTGCGAGAAGCGGGTGTGGGCGACGGCGTTGCTACTGATACGCGATACCATCAGCCGAACGCCGTCGCGGGTAAGTCCGCGTGCTTCTGGCGGCTCGTGGGCAATGAGCTCGTCGGGAAGCTCAAAATCGATCGGACGCGAAAGGATGGTCGGTGCGGATTCTCTTACTGCGACGACTGTCACGCTGCCTCCCCTTCCACCGCAGCCGGCGCAAGCGCCGCTGCGACGTAGCGGCCACTCGGGAGATCTCCCTCCAGCAGTTTGATGAACGCCGGCACCCTCACTTCCGGCAGCGGACGATCGCTGATGTCCTCGCCGGGAAATGCCGCTTGATGCATGTCGGTGCGCATGTCGCCCGGATCGACCCAATAGACTCTGAGCGACGGATTTTCTGCCGCCAGCACCGCCGACAGTTGCTCGAGCGCTGCCTTGCTCGATCCGTAGCCTCCCCACCCCGGGTACGCGTTCACGGCGGCGTCGCTGGTGACGTTGATGATCCGCGCGCCGGGTTTCAGGTCATCGCGCACCGCCTGCAACACGCCGAGCGGAGCGACGACGTTGGCCTCGAAGACTTTCTTAAGTGTCTCGAGTGGATAGTCGAAGAGCTCGGGCTGCGGACTCGGGCCGAGCGCTCCAGCGTTGTTGATGACGGCATCGAGTCCGGCGTGTCCACGGGCGAGAATGGCGAGAGCCTGGCGGTGGCTCGGTGTCGTCACGTCACCGCCGACTGCAGCGACGTGGGTGATGATCGACAGCTCGTCGCGCACCATCCGCAATCTTTGCTCGTCGCGCGCTGTGAGAATGAGATTCCAGCCGCGCCACGCCAGCCCGCGCGCGAGCGCGAGCCCGAGCCCCCGTGACGCGCCCGTGATGAGCGCCGTTCGTTGCTGCTGGTTGGCCTGCATTGCCGCTCCTTGTCCAATGAATTTCCGGCAATCTACAAGTTCAAGTAAACTTGAAGTCAAGGCCGGATTTCAGTAGATTGGCGGCATGTCGGATTTGCTGGTGATCAGCGAGGTCGCGAAACGGAGCGGAGTGGCCGCGTCAGCGCTTCGCTTCTATGAAGAGCGGGGATTGATCAAATCGGAGCGCGAAGGCTCGGCGCAGCGGCGCTATCCGAGGTCGGTTCTCCGCCGAATCGCTTTCATTGTCTTCGCGCAGCGGATCGGATTGACGCTCGACGAAATCGCGACCGAGCTCGCCAAACTACCGCCCGATCGCGCGCCGACTGGCAAAGACTGGTCGCGTCTCTCCAACACCTGGACAAGCAGAATCGACGAGAGAATCGCCGAGCTCGAGCGTCTGCGCGCAGGCCTGACCCAGTGTATCGGATGCGGATGTTTGTCGCTCGATCGCTGCGCTTTGTCTAATCCGGGCGATCGCGCCGCGCGCCTCGGCCCCGGGGCGCGCTATTGGATCGGAGACCGTCCTCCTCGATAACTGCAACTGAACGGCTGCGAGGTGTCAGTAGCACAGGTGCTAGTTGCGGGTTCACGACGTCGGGACGTCTCTAGACGTCATTCGAGGCACTAGCAGTTGCTATCACGCCACGGAGGTAAGTCAAGGCGTAGTGAGCTAATGACTTAGAGCCGAGCTACCGGCACCTCGCACCCCATTCAGTTGCCCTTACCAAGGATGTCGATTGGGGAGCTCGCCGAACGACGATCTAATGTGAGATCGTCGAATCCGGAATCAGAGCGCGGTTGGATACTGCGGGCGCACGTGCTGCTGCCGGCTGTTCTCGAGCATCAAGTCGACGAGCTGGACCAGGTGTTCGCCGATCTGCCGCATCCCGACGCACTGGACGCACGAGTGCGCTCCTTCGAGCAGCATGGTGAAAAGATTCGCGGCGAGAACCGGGTTCTGGAAACCCGAGGCCTTGCACAATCGTACGACACGCTTGTGCGAGCGGACCTTGTACTCCTGGATGACACGCCGCGCCGGATGGTCGGGATCTGGCAGCTCCGCCAGGGCGTTGCCAATCGCGGATCCGCGCTCTTCCATCGCCCTCAGCTTGGCGGCAGTGCGCCGGCTCCAGTCCTGAAGCAGGCCCTGGGGATCTCCGGCGTGCTTGGCGTTGAGATCCTTCCACTCCGCTTCTTTGTGGGAGATCATACCGCGCACCCACTCGGCGATGAGCTCGTCCTTCGAGTCGAAGTAGCGGTAGAGCGTCATCTTGTTGGTCTTTGCCGCTTCGGCGATGGCTTCGACGCCGACGCCGCGAATGCCCTGCTTGTGGAACAAGTCCCCAGCCGCCACCAGAATCCGCTCGCGAACGGGCACAATCGATCTGCGCTTCGCCTTCGTTTTCGTCCCGTTGTTGTGAATATCTGTTTGCATGACTTGTTCTACCCCTCCTTGACTAAAATGTTACCGACCGGTAACATTGGGGTACTTACGAGATGTTACCGATCGGTAACATACTATAAGTCAGTACGAAGTGCCACCGCCAATCGTTGTAGCAGTCCACCGCCACGGAGTCGTGCAACATGAGTTCCACTTTCTCTCGCGCCAGCTGGGCGTCGCTTAGGGTTTACCCGCGCGGCTGGGCCGCTGCCGCCGTTTTCGTCCTTACCGCCTCGGCCTGCAGTAAGGCCCCTCCGCCAATGCAGGCGCCGCAGGTGACTGTCGCGCCGGCAATCGAGCGCGTCGTGGCCGACTGGGACGAGTTCACAGGCCACTTCCAGGCCGTCAACTCGGTCGAGGTGAGACCGCGCGTCGGCGGATTCGTCCAGCGCGTCGCGTTCACGGAAGGCGCCATGGTTCACCAGGGTGACGTGCTCTTCGTCATCGATCAGCGCCCATACGAGGCCGACGTCGCGCGGGCGGAGGCCGTGCTCGCACAGGCTCGCACTCGCAATCAGCTCGCCGGCATGGAAGTCGAGCGCGCCAAGAAGCTGGTGAGCAGCCAGGCGATCTCACGCGAGGAGCTCGATGCGCGCACCAGTGGCCAGGCCGAAGGCGACGCCGCCATACGTGCCGCGGAGGCCGCTGTAAAGATTGCGCGCCTCAATCTGGAGTGGACCGTCGTGCGCGCGCCGATTTCCGGACGCGTTGGTCGCGCCGAGATCACGCCGGGCAATCTGGTTCAGGCTGGACCGCCCGCCGCAACGCTACTTACCACGATCGTCTCGCTCGACCCCATCTACGTCTATTTCGACACCGACGAGCAGGCATATCTGAAATACATGGGCGCGCAGTCCACCGGTCCGAAGGGACGGCAGGTGTTGATCGGTCTCGCCAATGAGACGGGATTTCCGCACGAGGGAAGACTCAACTTCGTCGACAACCGCGTCGATGGTGCCTCTGGAACGATTAGCGCTCGCGCGTTGTTGTCGAACCCCAACGGCCTCTTCACACCAGGATTGTTCGCGCGCGTGCGGCTCCTCGGCAATCAGCCTCGCCCCGCGACTTTGGTTCAGGACCAGGCGATCGGTACTGACCAGGATCGGAAGTTCGTGCTCGTGCTGAAGGACGACAACAGCGTCGAGTATCGCCCCGTTGTAACCGGTCGCGTAGTCGACGGGCTCCGCACCGTGGTATCCGGGCTCAAGCCGGGAGAACGCGTCGTCATCAACGGCCTGATGCGGGTTCGCCCGGGGATGAAGGTCGCCGCTACAAACGCTGCCATGGTTGTCGAGAGCGCCGCGCCGGCGCCCTCGGCTCGGTAGCGCAACTTTTCCGGAGTAGCTCTCGTGCGTTTCTCACGCTTTTTCATCGACCGCCCGATCTTCGCGGTCGTGCTGTCGCTGGTCATTCTTGCCGGCGGATTGATCGCGGTCACCCAGCTGCCGATCAGCGAGTACCCCGAAGTAACGCCGCCGACCATCACGGTTAGCGCGATTTATCCCGGTGCGAATCCGACGGTACTCGCGCAGACGGTGGGCACGCCGTTGGAGGACGCCATCAACGGCGTCGAGCACATGCTCTACATGACATCATCCGCCTCGGCCGATGGCACGTTCAATCTCACCGTCACCTTCAAGATCGGCACAGATGTCGACCTGGCGCAGGTGCAGGTGCAGAACCGCGTGAATCAGGCGCTGGCGCGGTTGCCCGAAGAGGTGCGCGCTCTCGGCGTCGTCACGCAGAAGCGCTCCCCGGACATCACGATGGTCGTGCACCTGTTCTCGCCTGCCGGCCGCTACGATCCGGTGTACCTCCGGAACTATGCGCTGCTGAATGTCCGCAACGAGCTGTCGAGAATTCCCGGTGCCGGCCAGGTGATAGTGTTTGGCGCGGGTGACTACGCAATGCGTGTCTGGCTCGATCCGAACCGTGTCGCATCGTACGGATTGTCGGCGGCGGATGTCCGGTGAACGATCCGGTAGCATATCAGCTGACGGTCGTGGCGCGCGGGCGGCTCACCGACGAAAAGGAGTTCGGCAACATCATCGTCAAGACGAGCGCTGACGGAGCCGTCACCCGTCTCCGCGATGTCGCGCGCATTGAGCTCGGCCCGGGTACGTACGGACTGCGCGCCCTGCTCGACAACAAGCCGGCCGTCGCCGTCGTGGTATTCCAGTCTCCCGGCTCGAACGCCCTTGCGCTGTCGAGCGCGATTCGCGCGAAGATGGCGGACCTGAAGACCCGGTTCCCACAGGGAGTCGAGTGGTCGTCAGTGTACGATCCGACATTGTTCGTCCGCGATTCGATACGTGAGGTGGTCTACACGCTGATGCTGGCCACGCTGATGGTCGTGATCGTGGTCGTTCTGTTCCTGCAGACGTGGCGGGCATCGATCATCCCACTCGTCGCGGTCCCAATCTCGATCGTCGGCACCTTTGCAGTGATGCTCGCGACAGGATTCTCGATCAACACGCTGTCGCTGTTCGGACTGGTTTTGGCGATCGGCATCGTCGTCGACGACGCAATCGTCGTGATCGAAAGCGTCGAGCACAACATGTCGAAGTACGGCCTCGCGCTGGTGTTGTCTGCCGTGTTCGTTCCAGTGGCGTTCATCAGTGGCCTGGACGGACAGTTCTACCGGCAGTTCGCGCTTACCATCGCCTTCTCGACGCTGATCTCGGCGTTCAATTCGTTGACGCTGTCGCCGGCGCTTGCTGCGGTTCTCCTTAAGCCGCGTGGGGCGCCGGAAGATGCGCCGACACGCATCATGCACCGGCTGCTCGGCTGGCTGTTCGATCCCTTTAACCGTCTCTTCGGTCGCGCATCCAGGGGCTATGGCAACGTCGTGCAGCGCGTAACACATCGCTCCGTCCTCGCGCTCGCCGTGTATGGGGTACTGGTTCTAATAGGCGTTCTCGGATTCTCGAGAGTGCCAAAGGGATTTGTGCCGAGCCAGGACAAGCGTTACCTGGTCGCGATCGCGCAGCTTCCCGACGCGGCGTCGCTCGATCGTACCGAGGCCGTCATCAGACGGATGGCGGACCTCGCCCTCCAGACGCCGGGTGTCGAGCACGCTGTTGAGTTCCCGGGACTTTCCATCACCAGCTTCGGCCCCAAGTCAAACGCAGGCGTCATTTTCTTCGGACTCAAGCCGTTCGAGGAGAGGAGGTCGAAGGATTTGAAGAGCAACGCCATCCTGATGTCGCTCAATCAGAAGTTCGCCGCCATCCAGGAAGGCTTCGTCGCCGTCTTCCCTCCACCGGCAGTGAATGGGCTGGGCTCGATCGGCGGTTTCAAGATGATGATCGAGGACAAGGCGGGGCTAGGCGATTCGACGCTCTACGCGACCACGCAGGCAATGCTTGGCCGTGTCTACCAGACGCCCGGACTCGCGGGCGCGTTCTCGAGCTTCCAGATCAACGTGCCGCAGCTCTTCGCCGACGTCGATCGCGACAAGGTGAAACAGCTGGGGATCCCGCTGAACAATGTGTTCTCGACGCTCCAGATCTATCTCGGCTCCCAGTACGTCAACGACTTCAACAAGTTCGGCCGCACCTACCAAGTGATCGCGCAGGCCGACGCACCTTATCGAGCGAACGCGGACAACATCGCCCAGCTCAAGGTTCGAAACATCCGCGGCGACATGGTCCCGCTCGGCTCGGTGCTGACTATGAAGCAGTCGTATGGACCGGACCAGGTCACACACTACAACGGCTACCCCGCGGCAGACATTAGCGGCAGTGCAGCTCCGGGAACGAGCGCCGGATCAGCAGTGCAGATAATGGAAAGGCTCGCCAACGAAACATTGCCGAATGGTATCGGCTACGAGTGGACTGAGCTCACCTATCAGCAGAAGCTGGCCGGCAATACCGCCATTCTGGTCTTCCCGCTTTGCATTCTGCTCGTGTTTCTCGTTCTCGCCGCGCAGTACGAGAGCTGGTCGTTGCCGCTCGTGATCATGCTGATCGTGCCGATGTCTCTGGTCTCCGCGATCGCCGGCGTGTGGCTGACTCGCGGTGACAACAACGTCTTCACCCAGATCGGGTTGCTCGTCCTGGTGGGGCTCGCGTGCAAGAACGCGATTCTTATCGTCGAATTCGCACGCGATCTCGAGCTTCAGGGACGCGATCGATTTGCCGCTGCCCTCGAGGCGGCTCGCATCAGGCTGCGTCCAATTCTCATGACGTCCTTTGCGTTCATCGCCGGTGTCATACCGCTGATCGTTGCCAGCGGCGCCGGCGCCGAGATGCGGCGCGTGATGGGAATCGCCGTTTTCTCGGGAATGCTCGGCGTAACCTTCCTGGGGTTGCTCTTCACACCGCTCTTCTATGTGCTGGTGCGCGGATACGTGCACGGTCGCGCCCAGACTCCGGTTCCGGCCTCCGGCCAGCCGGTCGACACTACTGACGATATCAAACCTCTCCGTCCATGGCGACCATCGCTGGTGGCGGGAGATGAGGGCAGCACCCATGCATAAATCTCTGATGGCGGTCGCCGCCGTGCTGATCGCCTGTTCCACACCGGCGTATCGCGCGTCGGAAGTACCAGTCCCGGCGACGTACACTGTTCCCGCAGGAACCGCGGTAGCGCCTGCCCTGCAGGCGGCGGCTGCCTCATCGACTGATAATCCTGCACCTAACTCGATCCATGTGAGCGACGCATCGCCATCGGCCCCGTTCTGGAGCTCGCTGGGTGATACCACACTTACGCTGCTCGTGCGCGAGGCACAGCGCGCGAACATGGATGTGCGGATCGCAGAATCGCGGCTGACGGCCGCGCGAGCGGCGCGGAGACTGGCGTCCCTCGACCTTGTGCCCACTGTCAGGGGAACCGGCAGTACCTACCGCACCCAGCAGTCGATCGTGCAGACGCCGGGCGCACCTGGCCAACTCCCCGCGCAAAATCTTTGGGATGTCGGGTTCGACGCGTCGTGGGAACTGGACATCTTCGGCCGGGTCAATCGAAACGTCAGAGGAGCGAGCGCACTGGCGGAAGCATCGCAGCATGGATTGGAGGACGTACAGGTGAGCGTGGCGACGGAAGTCGCGCGCACCTACTTCGATTTGCGCGGCGCGCAGCGGCAGCTCGCTGTCTCGCTGCGAAACGCCGCGACACAGCAGAAGATCGTCAAGCTGACGGAGGATAGGCTCGCCGCTGGTCGCGGAACGGCGTTCGATACAGAGCGCGCGAAGTCGGTGCTGTATCTCACTCTCGCCGCGACGCCCGGACTGGAATCGCAGATAGCCATCGATCGAAATCGCCTGGCGACGCTGCTCGGACGTGCTCCCCAAGCGTTGCCGGTTGCTCTGCTCGACTCCGGTCCGCTGCCGCGTTTGCCCGACACGCTATACGTCGGCTCTCCGGACCAGTTGGTTCGTCGTCGTCCGGACGTCCTGCGCGCCGAGCGTCAGCTTGCGGCCCAGGCGCTCTTTGTCGGTGCGGCGCGTGCGGAGTATCTGCCGAGGGTAACACTCGGAGCGAGCGTCGGTTATCTCGCTCCGACATCGAACAGCTTGTTCAAGCAGGACAATTCGAGACTGCTGATCGGACCAGTCGTGAGTTTTCCGCTCCTGGATATCGGGCGCGTGCGACAGCGCGTCGAGGTAGCCGCGTCCGGTCAGGAAGAGGCGCAGGCGAGTTACAACTCGACCGTTTTGCAGGCGCTGGAGGAAAGTGAAGGATCGCTGGTGACCTACGATCGGGCACACGCGCGTCTGGGGATCCTGGAGAGCGCGGTACGATCGAGTGCGCGGGCGGCTGACCTCGCGCAGCAGCGCTTCGAAGCGGGGTTGACGGATTTCCTGCAGGTGTTGGACGCCGAGCGCACCCTCCTCGACGCCGAAAATCAGCTGGCCCTCGGACAAACCGCTGCCGCGACGGCACTGGTCGCGGTCTACAAGGCGGTGGGTGGGACCTGGCCGATCAAGTAGCGCTCTGTTTTTCCCCCAAATTCCAAACCGTCGAGGCAGAAGTGTTGAACGCGTACGGCATTATGAAGTCTCTGCACGTCTTATCGGTGGTGATCTGGATTGGCGGTCTCACCGCGCTGGCTTTTGTTACCTGGCGGGTGGCTAACGAGCGTAACCGATCGGTGCTGACAGAGGTTCTCCGCCAGTCGGTGAGTTATGGACAGAGAGTCGTCGGGGCGGCCGCCGTAATAGTTCTTTTCAGTGGACTGGCATTGGTCGGAATCGGCCACATCGGCTTCGGCACCTTCTGGGTGTGGTTTGGTTACGGCGGCGTATTGGTTCATGGCATCATCGGCGGGTTCCTGATTCGGAAGCGCGCGGCGGAATTGCAGCAACTCGCGTCGACCCCTGGAGACGACGCCGCGCTCGTCACCGCGGCGCGGCGGCTATGGAACACCCAGCTCGTCTATCTGACTCTCCTCGCGATCGTGATTGCGGGGATGGTGTTGAAGCCGACGTTGTAGAGGTCGAAGGTGCCCGGGACGCGCTCTCTCGCCAGCAAAGTCGCTCTCGTCACCGGAAGCTCGCGCGGAATCGGTGCGGCGATCGCCCAACGGTTTGCAGAGGAAGGAGCAAAGGTGGCTGTCCACGGTCGCGATGAGTCTGCCCTATCCGAAGTACTCGGGCGAATCGCAGCCAGTGGCGGAACGGCGATCAAGGTCAAAGGCGACGTCACCCGCTTCTCCGAAATCGAGAGCCTGAGACTCGATGTCGAGAAACAACTCGGCCCGATCGACATTCTCGTTGCCAATGCCGGCGGAACCTTGAGTCCACCCGGACCGCTGGAGGAAACGACTGAAGAGGATTGGCGCGCGTCGATCGACGGCAATCTGACGGCGACGTTTCTTACCATCAAGAGCGTCCTTCCCGGCATGAAGGAGCGGAAGCGGGGCAGCATCCTCACACTATCGTCCGCGGCCGCACGCAGGCCTCACCCGCGTTCTCCAATCCCCTACGCCGCCGCGAAGGCCGGGATCCAGATCATGACCCAGGATGTGGCGGCGCAAGCCGGCCCTTACGGGATCCGCGTTAATTGTCTCGCGCCAGAGACGATTCTCACCGAGCGAAACGAAGAGCGAATTCCTGACGATCAGAAAAAATCGCTTATTGAAACCCATCCCTTGCGCCGACTCGGCGTCCCCAACGATGTGGCGAACGCAGCTCTTTTCCTCGTTTCGGAGCAAGCCGATTGGATTACCGGCCTCGTGCTCGATGTGGCGGGCGGAGCGGTGATGGTCTAATCAGAACGTGTGCGATACAATCGCTTTGAGCACGACCTTGTCGGAGGCTTTGGTAAGACCAAATCCGATTCCCGTCTCCAGGTCGAACAGTCCGCGCGAGAAGTCCACAACGGCGAACAGATTGTGCTCCTGCTCCTGGCCGGCGGCGAGGTGGTTGATCTCGCCAAAGTCGGCGTAGTGCTCCACTGCCACGGCAAACGTCGGTGATGGGTTGTAGGCAGCGCGCGCACAGGGCGCGAAATCGAGATGGGAGAATCCGTTGAATGTGGTATCCAGAATCGGATTGACGATCAGCTCCCAGCCGTGGCCGCGAGTGCCGATGATCGGTCGGATCTCGCCGCTGTATCTCGTGGCCTCCCAATGGAGTGAGTTGTGGCTCAGCTCGAAATTCACGCCGTAGAAAAAGCGGCGCGTCTCCCCGTGTGGGATCGCGAACAGCGCCCGCAGCTTCACGCCATCGATCTGGACCTTGTGATCCCGGGTCAGCGTGTAGACCGGCAGATAGGTTCCCGCCTCGAACCAATCGGTCACTCCGTACGCCCATTCGAAGGCGCCGTTGACGGAGCCTTGCGCGACGACTCCGCCCGGAAAATCAGCAACAGTGCGACCTTCCGGCGTATAGTTGGCGTGAATGGTGAGATTGGCTTTCCCTGGCGTCTCCAGCTCGCCGGTGTAGACCTGGATCTCGTCGGTCTGTGCATGGAGCCGCGCCGCCGCTGCGAGGCAGGCACACGCAGCCACCCACCAGCGCGCCGAGTGAAGAGATGTCACCGCGGAAAAGTTACCGTGTGCTTGGGGTGACGACCACGCAGCGGCGCAATTGCACCTCGCATCATCCGTCTACCGACCGATAAATTGGCTGGAGCGCCATGCCGGCAACTCCGTTTCACTTCGGTCCCGGCCTCCTCATCAAGGCGGTCGCACCGCACCAGTTCTCGGTCGCGGCGTATTCCGTCGCGCAGGTAGTCATCGACATCGAGTCAGGATACCACCTGCTGCGTGGTGATTATCCCGTCCATCGCCAGGCGCACACTTTCTTCCTCGGCGGGCTGATTGGTCTCGTCTGCGGCCTCGTCGTCTCGCGGGTCGGGGCCTGGCTGGCACGGCCGCGAGATGTCATACCCGAAGCACTCGGCGCAGAGTATCGAATGCCAATCGCCGTGTGGAGCGGTGTCTTTGGCGGCATCTTTCATTCAGTGCTCGACGGCATCATGCACCCTGACATGCGTCCACTCCGGCCGTTCAGCGATGCGAACCCTCTGTACGGCCTGGTGAGCGTTCGCGTGCTCTACCTCTTCTGCATCATCACCGGTCTCATTGGGGCGGCGCTCCTATTGGCCTGGGAACGACGATCGAGACGATTCTAGAACGGACGCGAGTGAAAGAGAGCGCGAAAGAACCGACCAGCCTCCTTCACGACTTCATCGCCCAGCAGCACGCGAATGTATTCTCGCGAGCCTTCTCGTTCGCGACGAGTCAGCTTCCGACGACATCCGAGAAGCAGCCCGATATCGCCGACCGTGTTTTGTTGCTGGACAACCTGGGTTTCATTTATCAGCTGCGCGAGCGGGAGCAGAAGGTGACGTCGAAGACCGGCGACGTCGAAAAGTGGGTCGCCGGCCAGGTGGTGCGAAGAGGAGTGAGGCGGATCCAGACGACGCGAGAGCTGCTCGCCAGCTACGTCGGCCTCTCAGTCGTGAATCATTTCGGCCACCGCATCAACGTGGCTTCCCAGAATCCAGAGTCACTAGTCGGCATCGTCATCTACCGCGTCCCTCCAAAGACGCGCGCGTTTCGCGCCGCTCGTTTCAAGCAATATCGGAACGGCGGCTTCGTCCACATTCTTCGCGACGCGGACTACTTCGAGATCTGCCACCACTTCGTCACGCCGGCCGAGCTGGTCGACTACTTCAAATTCCGCCGTGACATCCTGTTGAGCTGGGATTCGCCGTCGACGGCGGTAAGCGAGGCAGCTCTGATAGGTCAGTACCTGCTGGAAGACTTTTCCTCACCACCGAGCTCCAGTCTCGAGCGAGCCGCGCGCGCCCGCGGTGGACCGACCGCCTGCGAGTTCTCGTTCGTGCTCGACAGTCTCGGCGCCGAGATCGCCGCGCTGGAGGAAGAGGAAACGGACGACGAGCACGATGGCGAAGGCGGCGCCAACGGTGATGATCGTTACGAGATCCTCACCGAGCTCGGCCTGCTCGGCAGGTACGAGTTGCGAGCTCTCAAGCAGCAGATGCGGCTTTCACTGGAAGCGGTACGAGCGAACAGGTTCGAGCTGCCTTTTCGTATGGCATCAGCCACCACGGGATGTGGTTTTCTGACTGTGCCGATCATGCGTGAATTCCACGAGCGAGCCTATGAGGCGCTGCAGAGCCTGTCGATGGCGTCGAAGCACGAGCTCGACCTTGAGAAGCAAGTGGGGATCGGGATGTGGAAGGACACTGAGTTCGTCGACATCGACTGGATTTTCCTGAAAGGAAAGAATCCTCCTGATTCCGCGCTCGACGAGCGCTTGGCGCAGCGGTATCCATTTCGGCGGACCAGCGAGCGGAGATTGCCACCGATTTTCACATAATGTTTACGGAACAAACCATCGATGTCAGAGGTTTAATACGCATTCCCACCGCCCTCGAGAAATCGCACAATGAATCGCTCAGTTTTGAATTACGCCGCCGCGTTGGTCATCCCGATCGCACTTGTTCTGATCGGGGCCAGATTGACCAGCGGCGCCACTCGCTCACAGATCGCACCAGTCAGCGCTCCTATTGCCGGCGTTGACCTCGCCGCTGCTCCTGCCGAAGACACGGCGGTGTTTGCGGGCGGCTGTTTCTGGGGTGTGGAGGCGGTGTTCGATCACGTGAAGGGCGTAAAGCGCGCCATCTCCGGTTACGCCGGCGGCCAGCTGGCGAATCCCTCGTACGAGCAGGTGAGCACCGGCACGACGGGACACGCCGAATCCGTCGAGGTCATTTACGATCCGTCTCAGGTGTCGTACGGCAAGCTGCTGCAGATTTTCTTCTCAGTGGCGCACGACCCGACTGAGCTCAATCGGCAGGGACCCGATCACGGCCCGCAGTACCGTTCGGCGATCTTCTACAGAACTGCGCAGCAACAGCAGGTGGCGGAGAGCTACATCAAGCAGCTGACTGCGGCGAAAACTTTCTCGCGCCCGATCGTGACCCAGGTGGCGAAGCTGGGAGGGTTTTATGCGGCGGAGGATTACCACCAGAATTATCTGGCGAACCATCCGAACCAGCTGTACATCGTGATCAACGACAAGCCGAAGCTGGTCGCGCTCAAGAGACAGTTCGGGGACATTTACCGCGACTAATTAACTGCAACTGAACGGGTGCGAGGTGGCAGTAGCATAGTTTTCAGTTTGCAGTTGGCCCCTGTGCCTCCGACCACTCACACCCGTTCAGTTGCAATTGAGATCCTCAAACTCGCGGTAGCTTTAGAGGGTGGACATCCAACTCCTCGCGGTCCCCTACGATTCAGGACATCGCGGCGCGCGAATGGGCGCGGGTCCTGAGACTCTTCTCGGGTCCGGATTGCAGGAGAGGCTGCGCGGCGATGGTCATCGGGTCCATGTAAAAGTCGCCGAGTTGCCCGCTGATGGGTGGCACGCAGAGATCCAAACCAGCTTCGAGTTGATGCGAATGCTCGCGCGCGCGGTGCGCGAAGCGCGGGATGTGAATCGGCTGCCGATCGTGCTCGCCGGGAACTGCAATACCGCAGTTGGAACTCTGGCCGGATTGGGAGCGGATTCGACGGGCGTCATCTGGTTCGACGCCCACGCCGATTTCAATACCCCGGAAACCACCACCAGCGGATTTCTCGACGGCACGGCCGTGGCGATCCTCACCGGTCGCTGCTGGACGCAGCTGGCGGCGACGGTGCCGGATTTCAAAGCGCTCCCCGATGAGCGCGTCTGTCTGGTCGGAACGCGGGACGTCGATTCGCTCGAGGGCGGACTGCTTGACGAATCGCGCGTCGCCGTCGTCGCGCCGCGTCAGCTCCGATCGTCGCTGCGCGAAAACCTGACCGCGATGAGCGAGCACGTCGAGCGGATCTACGTGCATATGGATCTGGACGTCCTCGACTCGGGAGTAGCAGCGGCCAACGAATTCGCCGTCTCGGGCGGGCTCACTCTCGATGACATGCACTACGCGCTTTCAGAGATCGCCCACACCTTTCGCATCTCCGGCATCTCATTAACGGCGTTCGACCCTTCGGCCGACGGCGATGGCTCAGCGTGTAAGGCGGCTGTCAGCCTTATTTCCACTGCTGCGTCTTTGGCAAGTCAGCCTTAGATTCTGGTCAGCTTCTAACCAAGGACGGAGGCTCCAGATGCCCCAATTGAACTACCTTAGTGTGTTCGTCGCTGGGCTCGTCATCTTCCTGCTGGGTGGTATGTGGTACTCCCCCATTCTCTTTTCGAAGAGGTGGGTTGCTCTTCAGGGTCGCACCGAAGAGCAGATGCGCGCCGAAGCAGCGAAGGCAAACATGCCGGTGATGTATTTCATTGCGTTCGTCTGTGGCCTCATCATCGCCTGGGGCATCGCCGTTCTCGCCAATCACTTCCCGCCGGCGACTCCGCTCAGCGGCGCAGAGTGGGCGATGCGCGGGGCAAAGCTGGGGCTCTTCTCCTGGTTCGCGTTCGTAGCTCCGACCAGCTTCGCCAACGCCACTTTTTCGACCAAGCCCAAGGCGTTGTGGGTCATCGATTCCGGTTACAACCTCGTCGCGTTCTTGCTGGCCGGCGTTATTCTGATGACCTGGAGATGATCATCCGGTTTTTGCCATAGGAGGAATCCGATGTTGAACTCACCGCGCTACGGCGCTTTGATCGCGGCCGCTTTTCTCTTGGGAGGCGCGCCAGCCGTGAGCGCGCAGGCAGCGAAGAACACCACCAAAGCCA
>QHUA01000002.1:0-563 GCA_003221805.1 Gemmatimonadota bacterium | reverse complement strand
CCAGAACACCTCGCCAGCGCTCAACTGGTCGAACGCTCCCGCGGGGACCAAGTCATTCGCCGTCACCGCGTACGATCCGGATGCACCGACCGGAAGCGGATGGTGGCACTGGGTGATGTACAACATTCCCGCCGATGTGACGGGATTGGCGGCGGGCGCGGGCAATGGCCGCAACGCGCCTCGCGGCAGTCAGGAAGGAAGGACCGATTTCGGATCGAAGGGATATGGCGGGCCGTGCCCACCGGCGGGAGACAAGCCGCACCACTATCACTTCAAGGTCTTCGCGCTCAAGGTCGACAAACTCGACGTGCCGGGTGACGCCACCGCGGCGATGGTCGGCTACAATCTGAACGCCAACAAGCTGGCGACGGCTACAGTTACTGGGCTTTACGCGCGGTAGTTGAATCTGCGACCGGCTTGAGGATGTCTCGGGCGTTGACGTAGAAGTTTTCGTCGACGCGAAAATCCTCAGGCCGGTTCAGTTTTACAGCAACTGACTTCCATCTCTCGGCTGGCCGTACCCAGCCGAGCCTGTCGGTCGCGGTAGTGACTTTCACCGGCAT
>QHUA01000048.1 GCA_003221805.1 Gemmatimonadota bacterium | reverse complement strand
TCGCGCTCCCGCTCCTCTACCCGCTCCGCAGCTGTTAGTACTCGCTCTTCATATTCCTTGAGCGATGGTGTGACGTACCGCTCTGCGCCGGCTAGCGTCTGTCGTCGTTGATAATCATCAGGTACCAGATGCGCGTTGCTGTTGGTTACTTCGATGAAGTAGCCGAAGACTTTGTTGTAACCAACCTTGAGCGAGCTTATGCCGGTCCTTACGCGTTCATCAGCTTGAATCCTGGCGATTCCATCCTTCCCCCCGTCGCGGAGCGTTCGCCATTCATCCAACGCTGTATCGATTCCTTCGCGGACGCTTGGCTCGTCGCCGATGGTGATTGGAGGCCGCTCCACCAGCGTGTGCAGGATCTCGTCGCAGATGTCCGCGCAGCCGTCCCAGGAGTCAGCGTGCCTGGCGAATGAAGTATCCTCGGCCCGCGCCGCGGCGCGTGCTCTCGTGAGCGCTGCTTCCACTGCCGGCAGTCGTGCCACTGAATCGCCAAGCGAACGAAGCTCACGCGGGGAAGCGCGGCCAGCAGCAGCCTTTCCCGCCAACCGCTCGATGTCCCGAACGCCATCGAGGGCTTCACGCAAAGCTGCCCGGGTGAGCGCGTCTCCGAGGGCATCCACAGCCGCCAGTCTTGCTTCGATTTTGCGACGATCGACGAGCGGCGCTAACAGCCACTGACGCAAGAGCCGCGATCCCATTGGCGTTAGCGTCCGATCGAGCACGCCAAGCAGCGTACCGGACGTTTCGCCCCCACGCATTGATTCGACGAGCTCGAGATTCCGCCGAGTCATCTCGTCGAGCGGCATGCTACCACCGGGCCGCTCGATTTTCGGCCGCGCCAGATGCGGCATGCCTGACGGCTGAAGCTCGTTGAGATAACGGAGCAGAGCACCAGCCGCTCCGACAGGCGCAGTATCGTCGCTCTCGATTCCAAAGGCTTCGAGCGAGTTGATCTCGAAATGTTTCGTCAGCTGGTCACGAGCGAGATCGACATCGAATTCCCAGGCCTCGCGCTCGGTAACCATCGGGCCTTCCTCACCTACCGGGCCCTTTATCAGGCGTGCGAGGGTTTGACCACGCGGTTGAATCACTTCGCGCGGCGTAAACCGCGACAGAATGGATTCGAGATCGCGCAGATGGGCAGTTGTAAGCCTAAGCTCGCCTGTTGATAGATCTGTCGCCGCAATTCCGACCGAATCGCCGTCCTGCACCAGCGCACAGAGATAGTTATTACGGGTTCCATCGAGCAGGTCATCGGAGAACGCCGCTCCTGGAGTGATCGTCTCCACCACTTCGCGTTTGACTATTCCCTTTGCGAACTTTGGATCCTCGGTTTGCTCGCAAATCGAAACGCGGTAGCCGTGCTGGACCAGCCGGCGCAGGTATTCCCCAGCCGCTTTTACCGGAACACCGGCAAGAGGGACTTCGCTGGCGCCTCCGTTGTTCCTCGAGGTGAGCGTAAGGCCGAGTGTCCGGGACGCTACTTCGGCATCCTCGTAGAACATTTCGTAGAAATCGCCCATCCGGAAGAACAAGATCGCGTCCTGATGACGCGACTTGATCTCCCGATACTGCTGCATCAATGGAGTTGATGCGGCGCGATTCAACGTGCGGGTGCCCTTACTACGAAACCATCCATGCGTTTGGCCTTGATTCGCTTCAATGCATCCTCGGCGTCCTTCTCGGTCAGATAATGTCCAATTCTGACTCGAAACGGCGCGACAGACCCGTCGACCCTCACTGCGTATCCACGCGCCTTCAACGTTGAGACGAGTTTATCAGCCTCCGCCTTCTGATTGTAGGCGGCAACTTGGACTGAGTAGCCATTCGGCGCAGCAGCTGTGGTAGCCGTGGTAGTTACGGTGGCTTTCGTCACGGGCTTTTCAGCAGCTGTTTTGATCGGCGGTTTTTCAGTAGGTGCCTTGGGCGCCTTCGCGGGATCCACGATACTCGGTTTCGCATCGTTGGCTTCTGCCGGCGGTTTCGGTCGCGTTGCCTGCACCGTCGACTCAGGTAGCTGTTTGACTGGCGTCGCAGTACCGGTGTTAGCCGCCCGCGCCGCGGTCGATTCGTTTCCCGGCGCCGGCGGCCGTACCGGCGATGCCGAATTATTTGCCGGTGTAGCCGCACTCGCATTCGCTACGACAGATGCTGGACAGCGCTGCCCCTGGTACTGGATCTGATTCCGGAGCTCGACCTCCAGCGTATCCGCCTGTGCCAGTGCACTCGCGTTTGCCGCACAGGCGCTGGGGATATCATTCTTTTCAAACAGCACCCGCGCCATCCAATAACTCGCTCGCGCCAGCGATTTACTCCGCGGATAGTCACGGGGAACGCGCTGCAGGTGAGCGAGCGCGCCATCGCGATCTCCTCGGGCTAGCTCGAGCTGGGCCAGGCGTAGCAAGGCATCCGCCGCCTGCGGGGCCAGCGGATAATCGACGACTATATGCTTGTAATCACTTTCGGCGTCCGCTGCGCTGGCAGCCAGAGAGGCACGCCAGAAAAGGGCTTGCGGATAGAGCGGAGCCATCGGCGGCGTAGCGGCAATGACAGAATCGATCAGTGCCCTCCCCGCTGCTCCGTTGCCGTCACTGACCAGCGCCTGCGCCCTGGCAAAGACCGGATCCGTTGGTTTGGCTGGGACCTGGGCGATAACCGTCGGCGCAGCAGTCCAGAGCAACACGCCGAACGCGATTCTCCATCTAGACATCTTACTACTCTCCTATTCACTCATGCGGCCGCGCTCACCTCGCCCGCACACAAGCTCAGTAGAAGCGAAGCCAGCAATTGTTCTTCTGACGAGACTCTGCTCTCCTTGAGAGCGACATCGACCTCGAGCAGGGAATCGAGCGCGTGATCGAGTGATTCGCGTGACCAACGCTCTGTCGCGCGTGACCAGGCAGCAGCGGCCGATCCCCACGGCCTGCCAGTAAAGGCTCCCGTCTCCCTCAACAGATTGAAGTACTCCTGGGATAACCGCGCCCTTGGAAGACCCTCATCAAGCTTGGCGCGCCCCCACGACATCGCGAGCATTTGTGTCGACAATGCCATGACGACTGAAACGCCCGTTGTTTTCGGCTGTGCCATGACGTGCGGAATTAGGTCCAGTGCGCGAGCTGCGTTACGGTCGGCGACTGCGTCCAGAAGGTCGGATAGAGTCTCCCCCCGCCGCACTCCAACAACCGCTGCTACAGCATCTTCACCAATCTCCTGATCTCGTCCTTCGACAAAGCTCGCCAGCTTATCGAGCTCGCCTGAAAGTTGATACAGATCGTTTCCAACGGCTGCCTGAAGCAGCTCCGCGGCAGCTTCGCCAATTCTCACACCAAGAGCGCTATCCGCATGATGCGCAATCCATCTCGGAATTCTCTCGGCCGATAGCGCGTCGAATTCGAGGGATGTGCTGGAGGAGGCGAGTGAGCTGTCAGGCTTCGACCCGCTGCTTGATGCTATGATCAGCAGAAGATCGACAGCCGGGGTTTTCAGGTATTCGTCGAGGACCTTCCGCGTGTCCTTCTTGAGCGCACCCACATCGCGTAAGACGACCACCCTTCGGTCAGCCATCATTGGAGGAGTCGAAAGCAGCACTGCAAGCGACTCACCATCGAGCTCTCCTGCGCGTCTGATATCCAGATTGAAGTCCCTGGAGGATGGCTCGATCGCCGCCTCAACCAACTGCCGAATCGCCTCGTCCTTCTGGTATTCGTCCTCTCCAGTGATGTAGTAAGCGGCGTCGAAAGAGCGACGCTTGATTACATCACGCAGAGTTTTGAGGGAGGACGCCGACATCCTCAGAAATATAGGGCGGCTCCTGAGAGCCGCCGACGCTACCGCGTGTAGTTCGCGAGCTCGAGCTTGGAGTGAGCAAATCGCACTGGTACCTGCTCGGCAAATAGGGCCGCGGGCCAGATAGTTAGCCCCGCTGAGACTGAAGCGACGATTGCTGGCGCTGGAGTCGTTATTGGAGTGAACTCCGGCTCAGGAATGGTCGCGACAACCGGTGCCATTACGAGATCACTGGAGACGTTGGCGTGATCGTAAAGCGTCGTTGCGATGTAGCCAAGCATGACCAGGCTGGCGAGGGTTGCTGCAAAAGCGCCGAACCTGAGGTTTCTTTGCGTACTCGCCAGCTGCTCGTTATGGCACTCTCTGAGGCGGGCTTCGAGCCGGTGGGAGAAATCTGCTGATGGCTCGATTGACGGAAGATTTCTGAAAAGGAGCAGCGCCCGGCGGATTTTCGCATCGTGCCTCGCGCAGCTCTCGCATTCAGCGATATGTCGCTGCATGCGGACCAGCTCGATACCGGCCAGCGTGTCGTCTACAAAGGCAAGGTGCTGATCACAAAACTCGCGACAATCCATGAAGATAGGCTGAGGGTTCGGAAACAGGTACCCGCCAGTGGGGTGCCGGTTCCCGAACCGACGAGCCTAATCTACGTATGGTGCAATGATTTCCGCGAACGAGTTCCTGGCCCTGTTAAGGCGGGATTTGACCGTTCCGAGATTGCACTCTGTGATCTCCGCAATCTCCTCGTAGGACTTGCCCTCGAGCTCACGCAGGATGAACACATTCCTGTGATGCTCGGGGAGCTTGGCCACGCTCTCCTCGACGATCTCTCTCAGATGGCGCTTCCGATACATGTCATCCGGACGGGAGGTCGGATCTTCGAACTGAAGCGGACGATCCTCATCCTGGAAGTTTTTCTGAACGGTCTGAAAGAGAACCAACGGATTACGCGAGCGGTTGCGCAACTCGTTCTTCGCCAGATTCGACGCGATCGTGTAGACCCACGTGGAGAACTTCTTCGAGCGATCAAACCGATGCAGATGGCGATAGACTCGAATGAAAACCTCCTGCACCAGATCTTCTGCCTTTTCCCGGTCGCCGATGGTCCGGTAGACGAAGTTCAGCAGACGAGTCTGATAGCGGGTCACGAGCTCCGAGAAGGCGCGCTCCTCTCCACCAAGGAATGCTGTGACGACGGCTGAGTCATCCATCGCCTGCAGGCGCTCCCTGACGGTCGGTCCCTCAACCGATACAACTTGCTTACGGACGATGTCAGCCATTCCTCTCTCCTTATATAAGAGACTCTCACAGCCTCTCAGCCATTCACATCTCAATTGCCGGAACTTTCTGCGATGTCGAGTAATGCACGGCTTATGCCCCACGCCACGCAGCGCTAACTGGCTACTTATAAAGGACTTAGCAAGTTTGGCTCAAGCTAGAGCTTGTCCAGATTCTGCCAATTCTGTCCTATTTACATGACATGTCAGCGTCTTTCATTGATTAGACGCCAATTTGGCTCGCAGGGTTAACGACTTCCGCGAAACCCCGCAGCGAACAGGAGACCGAGCGCGGTCTTTCCGTCCTGAATCTCTCCGGCTTGCACCATCTCCAATGCCCTGGAAAGTAGCATTGGATGCAAATCCAGAAATTCGTCCGCCTCGTGTTTAGTCTCCCCAACAGTCAATCCGGTTGCCATGAAGAGGTGGATTTTTTCGTCCGTGAATACATCGTCAGCAGATGGTCCAACTGCTCAGCAGTACAGCCGGTTTCCTCCTTGAGCTCTCGGACGGCACAATCAAGCGGATTCTCACCCGGATCGAGCCTGCCTGCCGGAATCTCGTAGAGATATCCATCGGCGGCGTAACGGTATTGCCGGATCATTAGAACCTGGGGATCATCCCCCTGCGGATCGCTGAGGAATGGAACGACCGCACTCGCTCCTGGATGCCTGATCATCTCCAGCTCACCAGTCGATCCATCAGGGAAACGCACCGTGTCTACGTCGAGCGAGACGATTTTACCGGTATAGACGCGCGCGGAGTTCACGCAGCCGGGAGGATCTTTCTTATTCACGATCCTTTTAGGATTCGTGCACCCACAGCTCGCCAATCTCCAGAGCGCCTACGGAATCGCGAATCACTTTCGCGTCGCCTACGACGACGGTCTGCAGCTCGTTTGGATGGAGATGAGCCCGCGCTGCTTCGAGGACATCATCAATCGATACACTGCGGATTTGTGCCCGATATGCATCGTAGTAATCGGCGGGCAGCCCATAGATCACCAATTGGGAAAACTCCGTCGAGATAATCTCTCGCCAGCGATAATTCCTCTTCTGATATCCTGTCGCTGCAGATTCGCTCTATTTCGAGAAAAATTTCGCGTAGAGCGGGCGCCGTTACTTCGCTTTCCACCGCGGTCGAGACGACGAACGGGCCTGGTCCCCGGCGCCAATCATAGTAGGAAGAAGCGCCGTACGTGTAACCCCGTGCTTCACGAAGGTTGAGGTTGATCCGGGATCCGAACAGGCCGCCCAAGACGGCGTTCATCACCAGCGTCGGGAAGAAATCCGGATTGTTTCGAGGTAATCCCACATGCCCCACACGTAATTCCGACTGAGGTGCATCCTGCTTATCGACAATGTGAACGCTTTTTTGCGACGTCCGCGCAGTCGCTATCAGCTGTTGACCGCTCGCAGAGCCGGATGCCCAGTCCTGAAACGCCTTTTCCACCAGGGTCCGCGTATTGTTGACGGACACATCGCCCACTACGATCACCGTCGTCGATCCGGTGCGATACCTGGCGCGATAGAACTGTTCGACATCGGCTCTCGACAGCGCGCTGACGCTTTCGGCACTTCCCTCATCCGGTCTCGAGTAACGGGACACCGGTGAGTACAGGAACTCCGAGAATTTCTCGTCGGCGAGACCGCGCGGTTCAGTCTCCAGCTGTAGAATTTCCGCCAGACGCTCTGCTTTCAGTCTTTCTACTTCCCGCTCCGGAAAACCGGGCTCGCTCAATACCTGGCCGAGAAGTGTCACTGCCTCGTCGAGCCTTTCCGAAAGCATCGTGATCTTTACAAAGGCGCTGTCCCAGTCAGCTCCCGATTCGACGGAGGTTCCGAGACGCTCGAACATCTCAGCCAACTCCGCTCCATTCAGGTGGGCGGTGCCTTCCAGAAGCATTCCTGCGGTCAGTGCGGCGGCACCTTCCCTCCCGGCCGGGTCATTCGCCGATCCGGCATCAACGATCACCAACACGGTGACGACTGGCAGCTTGGCAACGGGCGCTGTGATGAGATGGATTCCGCTTGCCAGGATCCGATCGGTAAACCGCGGGAATCGATAGCTGCGAACCAGCCCCGGCTTCGGGCGCAGAGTGGTGACCATCAGTTTGCGCCAGCCGCTACAGCCAGCATGCTCTCCGACGCAACTCCTTCACGAGGCACGTAGATCAGGCTGGCGCGGTTATTCTCACCGAATCGCTCTGACACCAACTCGTTGACTCTCTGCACAGTAACGTGGCGGTAGCGATCAGCCTGTTCGTTGACCAGCTCCGGCTGGCCGAAGTACGTCGCGAACATGGACAATCTGTCCGCCCTCTCGCCGGCGGATTGAAGTGACGCAACAAGATCAGTTTCAATCAAGGCGATCGCTCTTTGAACTTCTTCATCCGAGACCCCATCGCGATAGAGCACGTCGATCTCGCGCTCGACTTCTTCTTCCAGTTGCCCGACAGCTATCTCCGGTCTTGCCGTAACGTCGACGACGAGTAGATCAGACGCCTTGGCCAGGTCGAACGTGAACGCGCCTGCATCTGCAGCGATTTGACGTTCCCGCACCAGAGCACGCTGTAATCGACTGCCCTTTCTCATTCCCAGGAGAGCTGCGGCGACACTCGCTGCGTAATACTCCTCGCTACCGAACACAGGCGAGCGGAATGCCATGAACAGGCGCGGCAGGCTTACGTTGTCAGGAACCACTTCGCGGAGACGGCTTCCGAAGACCGGCGGAAGGCTCATCGGAGGCAATGGTGGCTTTCCTTTTCCTTTCGGAACCGGGCCGAAATATTCGCGTATCATGGCGAGCGCTTCTTTCGAATCGAAGTCGCCAGCGACCGACAGCACCGCGTTGTCCGGTGTGTAATAGGTCGCAAAAAACTGTGCAATGTCATCGAGCGAAGCGGCAGAAAGATCCTCCATCGATCCAATCAGCGAATGCTGGAACGGATGTGATGGAGGGAAAACCAGTTCCTGCATCTTCTCCAGCATAGTGCCGTACGGCTGGTTATCCACTGCCCACCGGCGCTCGTTCTTCACCACATCACGCTGAGTGTCGAGCTTCTCCTGCGTCATAGCCGGCAGCAGCTCGCCCATGCGGTCCGCCTCGAGCCAGAGCGCCAGAGCAAGCTCGTTGGACGGAACTGTCTCGAAATAATTAGTTCGCTCTAGCCAGGTAGAGCCGTTGAGTGTCCCGCCCGCACGCTGAATCAGCTCGAAATGTTCATTCGAGCCCACATGCGCCGATCCCTGGAAGAGCATGTGCTCGAACAGGTGGGCGAATCCCGTTCTGCCGACTTTCTCATTCGCTGAGCCAACGTGGTACCAGAGATTGACTGCTGCGATTGGCGCGGTGTGGTCCTCTGACAGCGTGACAAACAGGCCGTTGTCGAGGCGGAAGGTTTCTACCGGAATTCGCATTGTCGTAAATTGCCCGCCATGCAAACCCGCTGGAACCCCCCTGTAGCACACACGTGGCGATTGCGTTCGTAATTATCGCGCTCGTTCTCGGTGCACTGCTTTTTCTCTGGCACAAGCAGGAGCGCATTCTCTTTCAGCCCCCTCCTCTGATCGAGGCACCATCGGTCAGTGGGCAAGTAAGCTATGACGCCGTAGACGGACAAAAGCTGATTGGCTTTATCGCTGGAGATCCACGGCAGGCACGCGGAGTTTTGATCTGTTTCCATGGAAACGCTGACCTTGCGGTTTGGCAGCTCGACTGGGCTCGCTCGGTCGAGCATCGTACTGGATACGCGGTCTTCCTTGCTGAATACCGCGGCTACATGTCCCTCGGCGGATCCCCGACCTACACCAGCACCAAGCTTGATGCCCGTGCAGCGTACGACCATGTGCGTGTCGTTTTCGGCGTTGATCGAGACCGTGTCGCCTTTTTCGGCCACTCACTCGGTAGCGCGGTGGCAACGGAGCTGGCAGAGATCCACCCACCTTCGGCGCTGCTGTTGCAGTCGCCGTTCACCTCAGCCCGCGCAATGGCACGGCTTATCGTGTCCCCTCCAGTCGTGCTCGTCTGGCGCGCAATCTCCCGCATACACTTCGACACCGTACAAGCTGTTGCGGAGCTCGATATCCCCGTCTCAGTAGCGCATGGAAAACGTGACCGAATCGTGCCTGTGAAAATGGGCGTCGATGTCTACGAAGCGGCACGCAACAAAGGCCAGTTACTCATCGTGGAACAAGCTGGACATAACGACGTCGCTGAGGTCGGAGGCGAAGAGTACTGGCAGTGGATGCGCAACGCGTTGCAGTCACCCGATATCAAAAAGGCGGAATGAAAAAAGGGGCATGACCAGTGGCCATGCCCCTCCCGTTCGACAAGCCCGCTACTGAATCGGTTGGCCTCTCATGTCTCTGATGGAAATCGGGCCAATATTCGTTGACTTCAACGCTTCCTCTATCGTCTTCCGATCTCCGACAATGATGATCGCCAGTGAGCCGGGGTTGATGTACTGCTGGGCAACCCGGGTGACGTCAGCCTGAGTAACGGCCTCGACGCTCTCCACATAGTTGTTGTAGTAGTCCAGGGGCAGCCCGTAGAGCGCCACGGGCACCAGGGCTGACGCAATTTCCTGCGTCGTCTCAAAATTCCCGGGTAGCTGAAGCTGCAGGTAGCGCTTGGCACGAGACAGTTCATCAGCCGGGACAGTTTGTCTGATGCCATTCAGCTCCTTCATGAATTCCAACAGCGCGGAATCTGATTTTGCCGAGACGATTTCGGCGGAGGCCGTGAACGGACCGGCAGCTCGTCTCATGTCGAAACGCGATCCTGCACCGTAAGTGTATCCACGCGCCTCACGCAGGTTTTGATTCAGACGGCTGGTGAAGGATCCACCCAGGATGGTGTTCATCACCGTCAGCGCAAAGTAGTCTTTCGTCGAACGCGGTACTCCAACGGCCCCGATCCGGAAAGAGGACTGCGCCGCTCCGGGCTTGTCGATCAGATAGATCGTAGTGGCACTCGACTTCGGTGGCTCGCCATACGTGAGCTGCGCCACATCACCACGCTGCCAGCTGCCGAATAATGCATTGATCTTCTGCTCGATTTGAGTGGGGTTCGCATCACCCACGACGATCAGCGTCGCGTTGTTCGGTTTGAAGTTCGCTTGGTAGTACGACTGCAAGTCGGCCGTCGTAAGCGATGTTACCGTGGCCTCAGTACCAACCAGTGGAGCACCGTAAGGATGGGCGCTGCCATAGAGGATCGCCGGGAATGCAAGATTGGCTATTGCCGGTCCCTGATCGCGCAACTGGAGGAGCTCGGTCAGGCGATTTTTTTTGATGCGATCGAATTCGTTAGCCGGGAATGACGGATGAAGAGCAACGTCCACAAAGAGGGCGAGCGCGCTATCCAGCTGCGCTGTTGGCGTATGCAACGACAGGGTACTCGATTCCCAGCTGGCCTGCGGGAAGAGGCCGACGCCGAGGAAGGATGTCTGGTCCGCGATATCCAGACTCTTTCGCGTCGTAGTTCCCTCTCTGAGCATCGTTGCTGCGAGGTTCGCAATTCCCGTCTTTCCGGATGGATCTGCGGTTCCACCACTCCCTACGAGCAAAACAAAATCCGCCAGCGGAAGCTCGTGCTGCTCGACGATCAATAGCTTCAGCCCATTCGCGAGCTGCCTGGTCACGATTGGAGGAAGCGATACGCGAGGCGGTGGACCGAGCTCCGGTGGCTTGGTGCGATCCACCGTTCCCTGAGCAACAGCAACCGATTGAACGGCGAGAAGCGCCAGTGGTCCAAGCGCTCTCGTAGCTCTGAGCCCTTTCATCGATCGCCTCCGCTTGCACTTAGCATCATCTCTTTCTTGCCCTCAGGAACAACGGTGAGAACGATTTTGGGCCGGCCGAGATAGGTTTTCGCCACACGCTGTACGTCAGCCGCAGTCACTCGATCGTACCGAGCTGCATCTTGTTGCACGTAGTCCGGGTTCCCGATGAAGTAGTTGTACGAGTTGAGGACTTCCGCCTTTCCAAGAACGCTCGCCAGGCGATTGAGGAAGCTCGCCTTGTATACGTTCTGTGCCCGTTGCAGCTCGCGCTGGCTAACGCCACGTTTGATGACATCAGCGATCTCAGTCTCGACGACCTTATCAATGTCGGCGACTTTCTGCCCGGGCTTTGGCGTTACGCTGATCTGGAACTTGCCATCCAGACGCGATCCATCCTGGAACGCATTGACGTTCTGCGCCGTCTGCAGCTCGTAAACGAGCTTCTTGTAGAGGCGTGAGTTCTTGTCATTGGCGACGATCTGTGCCAGAAGATCCAGCGCTGCATCATCCCTGGAGAATCCCTTGACCGAGTGCCACGTGTAGAAGAGGCGTGGCAGTTGCACCTTGTCCTCGAGAACGAGGAAAGTGTCGCGCGGAATCGAAACAGCCGGAACAGTAACCCTGCGTTTCACCTCGGGGCCGCGTGGGATGCTGCCAAAGTACTGCGCGACAAGCTTCTTCACGGTTGCCGGATCAAAATCACCGGCGATGGTAAGCGTTGCGTTGTTGGGGGCGTAATACGTCTTGAAGAAGTTCTGGACGTCAGTCAGCGACGCAGCGCTGAGGTCTGCCATCGAGCCGATTACCGGCCACGAATAAGGATGTGACCTCGGGTACAGTGCGGCGAGTATCGTTTCATCCGCACGACCGTATGGCACGTTGTCCACTCGCTGACGCCGCTCGTTCTTTACGACGTCGCGCTGAAGATTAACCTTCGCCAGATCCATCGTTGGCAACAGGAATCCCATTCTGTCGGAATCGAGCCAGAGGGCAAGCGGCAGGGCATTCGAGGGCAGCGTCTCGTAATAGTTTGTCCTGTCCTCGGTGGTCGACCCATTATTGTTGGCCCCAGCGGCCTCAAGCAACTGATCGAACGCACCAACTGGGACGTGCTGGGATCCCATGAACATGATGTGCTCGAAGAGGTGCGCAAACCCGGTGCGCCCAAGCTGTTCGTCGCCGGATCCGACATGATACCAAGTGTCAACAGCGACGATCGGCGTCGAGTGATCTTCGTGCAGGATTACCTCGAGCCCGTTCGGCAACTTGTACTTCTCGAACTGGATGCGAGGGATCGATTGAGCCCCGATGGTCGTCCCTGCCACCGAAGCCATTAAGTAGCCAATCGAGACTAAACGGAGAGTAGAGTTCTTGCGATTCACATCTTCCTCTCGAAAAAGAAGGCGAGCGGCGCTTTGAGCGACTCGCTAAAGATATACTTCCAGCGTTCTTCCCGGTTCGGCGAGATAGGGCTTGTTCGAGTCGGCGACGTGTATGGTGTAAAACCGAAGCGCCGCGCAAGAATTCGCAGGCGCAGCATGTGAAACGGGTCGCTGACCAGGAGCGCGCTCTGTAGACCTCTCACCTCCAGCATCCCGGCAACCGCGCGCATTGACTCGCTGGTAGTGCGACCCGCATTCTCAACCAGAATCGCGCTGTCGGGAACTCCGTGCCTCCTAGCGTAGCTTCTCCCAACGTCTGCTTCGCTCGTCGTATCACCGGCCCCGGTTCCACCGGTAAGTATCAGCAGCGACGCAAGGTGTCGATTCCATAGATCCAATGCGTGATCCAGTCGCGCGCGCAAAACGGGAGAGGGTTTCCCCGCATATTGCGCCGCGCCAAGCACGACGATCGCTTGCGCCGGCCTCGCCTCATCACGCCCACTCCACATCACAACCGCTGAAACGGACACAATCCAGAGGACGAAAACGACCACGACTAGGATCGTCAGAAACCGTCTGATGATCGCCGCTATGCGTCGGGCCTGCGCTGCGGCCCGCCTTGCTTGCGCTGCTGCTTTTGCTGCTGCTGCTCTCGCCACGCGCTTCATTCGTAGAAGCTACGCTAGAAGACGTGCCTCGTGTGTGGTTCCGGACACTCCACTGAATACCCCTTTGCGGTGAGCGCAGACTTGAACTCGTCCTGAACTACTGACTCGCCGTGCACCAGCCATATCGGACCGAGTCTCGGTGATTTATCCCTGACGTGCCCTAGCCAGTTGGTCATTTCCGTTCGGTCTGCATGTGCGCTGTATCCATCGATGACCTCTACTTGAGCATGCAGCGGAACATCCTCACCAAATATCTGAAGGACAGGTTGTTTCTCAACGACGCGCCGCCCCAGTGTGTGCTCCGCCTGAAAGCCCACCACCAGGATCGTGTTCCGTTGATCGCTCGCGCCCTGCGCGAGGTGATGAAGGATGCGGCCGTTCTCCATCATTCCCGACGCAGCAATGATCACCATGGGCCCGTGGGCACGTGACAGGGCTTTCGATTCCTCTACTTCTCTGGTGTAATGAAGCAGCTCAAATTGGAATAGCTCTTTTGCCTTTTGCACCATCTCCTCTGAGCGATCGAAGCTCTCCGGGTGCATCTCGAAGACTGTGGTCGCGTCAATCGCCAGTGGGCTGTCGACATAAATGGGGATCGGCGGAATAGCTCCCTCGCGAGCGAGACCGTGGAGTGCATAGATCATTTCCTGGGTTCTGCCAACCGCGAAAGCCGGGATGAGAATCCGCCCACCACGTGCTGCTGTTTCGCGAACGACCTTCGCAAGTTGGGCTCGGGCTCCTTCGACTGACTCGTGATCACGGTTCCCATAAGTCGATTCCATGATCAGCGCATCGGCAGCTTCTGGCGGAGTTGGATCACGCACTATCGCCAGACCGCTCCGGCCAATATCACCAGAGAAGACCAACCGTTTCGTCTTACCCGATTCGGTGCAATCCAGCAGGACCGATGCAGAGCCGAGGATGTGGCCGGCATCAATGTAGGTCGCGCGAAGCCCAGGCACGACGTCGAAGGCCCTGTTATACGGCACGCCTACCATCAGATCCATCGTCCGCACTGCGTGCCGCATTCCATAGAGTGGCTCGACAAAACCTTTCTTGTGCTTGGCCAGGAATTCGACGTCTTTTTCCTGAATGTGCGCCGAGTCAGCAAGCATGATGGCGCAGAGATCTCGCGTTGCGGATGTCGACCATATGGTCCGCGAATAGCCTTCGGCAATGAGAAACGGCAGGCGTCCGGAGTGATCAATGTGCGCGTGAGACAGGACGACTGCGTCGAGATCTGCAATTGGCAGCGGAAG
Source organism: Gemmatimonadota bacterium (assembly GCA_003221805.1). Taxonomy (GTDB): domain Bacteria; phylum Gemmatimonadota; class Gemmatimonadetes; order Gemmatimonadales; family Gemmatimonadaceae; genus UBA4720. The sequence continues at coordinate 4,949 of QHUA01000048.1, read as the reverse complement.
CTTTCGATTTTTCTCCGCTGAGTCCTGCCGTTTCCCCTGAAACATCCCACAGTCGAGAGCGACTGTGTACCCATTCACGTGAAGCAGATGGCAGGATCCCGTGACTTCACGTGCAGCCCCAACGAATGTTATTTCCAAACAGCTATCCTTCTGCTACCGCATCACGCTGAAAGAGAATCGTTAGGCGTTGCTCGTCCTGTGACATCAGCGCTGGCTCCCAGCCACCGCGGCTCCGTTCATTCAGAAGATCGGTAAGGGTATCTTCATCCTCTCGCGTGTGACGTGTGAGCTTGACCACCACAGCCTGGTATTCTTTCATCGGGGATTAGAGATTATGAGCCGGTGAGCGTCCACGGTGCTGGAATTCTGGGGTCAGGATGATCGAGCGCGTAAAGGAATTCCCCTCTCTGATTATTATCCGGCATCCGCTTGTTCAGCACAAGCTGACGATCCTGCGAGATCAGAAGACAGAGACAAAGCATTTCAAGGAGCTCGTCGATGAAATCGCGATGCTCATGGCGTATGAGGCAACCAGCGAGCTACCACTCGAGCCTCGTCAGGTCAGTACTCCGCTGGAAGAAACTACCGGCTGGCACATCGGCGGTAAGAAACTCACCCTCGTTCCAATCCTGCGCGCTGGCCTTGGGATGGTCGAAGGCATTCTACGACTCGTACCTTCTGCGCGCGTCGGACACATCGGGCTTTACCGGGATCACGGGACGCTGCAACCAGTCGATTATTACTTCAAAGTGCCCGGAGACGCGGCCGAGCGAGATTTCTTCCTCCTCGACCCGATGCTTGCGACCGGAGGTAGCGCCGCCGCCGCGGTCGCCTCACTGAAGAGAGCTGGAGCAAACCGAATTCGCTTTCTCTGTCTGGTAGCTGCGCCCGAAGGAGTCCGCCATCTGAGTGAGAAACATCCAGATGTCCAGATTTACTGCGCGGCTCTTGATCGAGAACTGAACAGCCAGGGTTACATCCTGCCAGGCCTGGGCGACGCCGGCGACCGGCTATTCGGAACGAGGTAGGGCCTTAGCCGAACCACTCCCGCGGATTCAGCCGCTGCTGCTCGGCTGCGTCGATGACCCATTGCTGGTTCTGCAGATCCGTGACCTCATTGGCCACGGCCTCGAACCAGACCGCCGCCTTCGTGGTGTCACCGATCCGTCTCCAGAGCTCTCCAACGAGATAGGTCAGGATCGCGCGCTCTTCTCTCGGTACGCCATCGTAGGCATTGAGAGCTTCCTCGAACATCCATGCAGCATGCCGACGGAAGTAACGCTCGGCTTCGACGTCACCTTCATCCACGCAGCACCAGGCTGCACGCAGGAGAAGATCAGCGACGTGCCGGGGATCCGTGCCTTGCCACTGCGCGACTTTGGCGGCTGCTTCGTACTTTTCCGAGCCGCAAACGAGCGACGGGCGGAGCGGAGCAAGCTCCTTGAAGACCTGCTGCTTTAGAACCGGACTGACATCTGCTCCCGCTGTGAAGTCGGCTTCTCCTCCAGAGTAGCCGCACTCACTGCACATGTGGATCAGATAGGCAAGCGGTTGGGTCCCGGCAGCCCGCTCGTGGAAATCAGTACGCTTCCCGCCGAAGGCATTCGTCGAGACTACGCTCTGGGACTTGAACTCATTGTCACACACGGGACAACGGAGCTCAATCTGACGCAACGTTGTCATAGCTGCTCCTCCTATCCGATCTTGGAACCCCTCGTCAGAAATGGAGAAGGAATATTTGTGCCAAGACTCGGAAACCCTGGTGGAGGAGATCGGCCTTGTAGGGAAAATGGGTCGATTGTATCTTCTCGCATCGCAAAAACGCGACTGGCTCACCACCCCGCGACCTGGTCGTTGATGCTCATCAACCTACTGCCTGACTTCTTCGCAGTTCACAACAGTACAGACCGTGTCGCCGCCTATCTCCGCTACTTCGAAACCCACCGCCGCTTCCTAGAGGCGTACTGGCATAACTACGTCCTCGATCCAGCCGGGCCTCATTTTCTGGAAGTCGTTCGGTCAGCCGCACTTGCGAGTCGAGTAGACCTCCGAACCATGCTGGAGAGAATCGACGTGGTCTCTCTAGCCAGAAACACTGAAGAGCAGTGCCGGACGCTTTTCGAGAGTGACACCGACGTCGACGTCGTTCTAATGGTTGGCGTCGGGGCGGCTAACGCCGGAGAGCTCGTCGTGGATGGTAAGGGCGTTGCCTTCGTCTGCCTGGAGCACTTCACCAGCGTCACCAATCCGGAGACCCAGGGATTGGGCCTCGATCCCGAACTTATCCCCCTCTGGCTGGCACACGAAATCGCCCACACGGTTCGTTACACTTCACCAACCAGCCGCAGCGAGTTGAAACAGTTGATAGACGATGCGGGTGGCTACTACTCCTACTGGGAAACGGGGAGACGCGCCACATTACGAGAGCTGATGATCAATGAAGGCCTCGCCACAATCGCATCGAGGGCAATCAGCCCTGGTCATGCCGCCTGGGAATACTACGGATACACACGTCGCGAATACGCGAGTGTTCGGGAACTCGAACCCGTCATGACTCGCGCCTTGAATAACGACCTTGACCGCGCCGGACTTGGACTCAGGCTGAGATACCTCTCGGGCGGAATGAGCGATGATGCCCGTAAGGTAGACCGCCACATCTTTCCCGAGCGGAGCGGATATTTCCTCGGCACCAAAATGGTCGAGCCGGCAGTCAACACCCGCGGTCTCCCCTGGGCGATACGCGCCAGTGCCGGCGAGATCACCTCGATTGCCAGCTCGGCTGCGGCGTCAGCCTAGAGTTAGAGTTACTTCCCCACACAGAAAGAGCTGAACACCCGATCGAGCACGTCTTCGATCTCGAACGTCCCGATTAGCTCCTCCAGTTCGGTTACCGCCGTCCGCAGATGCACGGCTGCCACCGTTACAGGGAGTTTCTCAGTGCACCATGCCTGTTTGAACTGCTCGACCTCAGCACGTGCAGCCTCGAGTGCTTTCCGATGGCGCGCCCTCGTCAGAATTGGAAGGTCAGGATTGATTGTGCCCTGGCGCTCATCGATCGCTGTATCGATTGCGACCATCAGATCCTGAAGACCCGAGCCAGTTTCAGCACTGACCGCAATCACTGAACGCTCGCCGTTCCCTGATTCTTCTCGGGTATGTACTAAATCCGACTTCGTTCGGACGGATATGATCGGAGCGTCGGTGCGCTGGCCAACCAGACTCCTTGTGCGTTCCACACTGCTAGCGTCTTCTGCACACGCTAACACTACATGAGCGCCAGCGAGATACCTCTCACTTACCTCAATGCCGAGTTTTTCTATTCGATCTTCCGTTTCACGAAGCCCCGCCGTATCGACAAGGCGAAGCGGCCACTTACCACTATCGATCACCGCCTCGAGTGCGTCACGTGTGGTTCCGGGAATCTCCGTAACTATTGCCCGCGATCTGCCAAGGAGAGCATTGAAGAGCGATGACTTGCCAGCGTTCGGCGGCCCGGCAATCACAACGACCGCACCTTCACGCACGAGCTCACCAACAGATACTGTCGAAAGGAGCAGATCGAGCGACTTGAGAACAGACGCCACAGCTTCTTCGATTCGTGTGCGGGGAATCGGACCATCGTCCTCTTCAGGAAAGTCAACATCGTAAGCAATCAGGGCTTCGAGCTCGATCAGATCATTCCTCAAAGCGAGCAACCGACGAGAAAGCCCCCCATCGAGCTGACCAATAGCCGTCCGCTGCATGATGCGAGAGCTCGCGTCGATCAAGTCACCGATAGCTTCGGCTTGGATGATGTCGAGCTTACCGTTGAGAACAGCTCGGCGAGTAAACTCTCCGGGAAGCGCCTGCCTGGCGCCCGACGCAGTTAGAGCCACTACGATGGAGCTGGGCACGAAGTAGCCACCATGCGTCGAGAACTCAACCGTGTCTTCGCCAGTAAACGAATTCGGAGCTGGAAAGAGCGTTACCAACGCTTCATCAAGTTTTTCTCCTTCGCTATGGACCTCACACAGATGGGCAACACGTGGCTCTTTCGGCATCACCTGTAAGTGTTTTGCGGCAATAGCAAAGGCGTCGGGACCACTCAGCCTCACAAGTGCAATTGCACCACGTCCGGCAGGACTTGCTACCGCAACGACGGTGTCCTGCAGTTGAAGGACTTCGGAATTCACGTGCTCGCGGTAGGAAGAACGAAGGTCGTCCCCGGCTCAAGAATCTTCACCGACGGGTGAAGCGGATGATCCTGAAGGGTCGCCCGGAGACGGTCGATAGCGTCAAACGCAGTTGATGTGACGTGATTGAAGGTACCCCAGTGGTAGGGAATGAAATACCGCGCCTTCAATTTCTCGAACAGCGTGAGCGCATCACTGCTGGTCAGATGACCCTTTCGAAATCCAGGCTTCCACCACGGGGCATGGCCAATCGGGAGAAGTGCCAGATCCAGGTTGCGGCCCTTCTCGATTAGCTGCCGCTCGACGAGGTGCGTAGTATCCGAAGTAAGTGCGGTATCACCGGCGAAAAAGCATGACACTTTATTAGTATCTATAAGGTACATATTCGCTGCACTCCGCCAGCGATCGACCCCATACCGGTTTCCTTTGTGTGTTGCCGTGGCCGCTTTGATACTCACCCCATCAAGTTTCGCATCGTTTCCAGGACCGACTGGAACCGCATGTGAGTAGCCCTGTCTCGACAACCACTTTGCAACCGCCGGAGGCGCGAAAAGCGGAATGTCAGAAGGCAGCGCATCCAGGGAATCAAATGAGAGATGATCAGCATGTGCATGCGTCAGCAGGATGGCATCGAGCTTGGGCAGTTCGCCAAGAGCGATACCTGGTGAGCTTACGCGGCGCAGGAATTTCCCAAGAGCTGGATCGAAGTTGGGATCGGTAAGTATACGGCGCTGACCCAGCTCAATTAGTAGCGTTGCGTGACCGATATAGGTGACA
>QHUA01000186.1 GCA_003221805.1 Gemmatimonadota bacterium | reverse complement strand
CACGTACCGGTCGTGCTCTGAACGACGACATTCACCGCAATCGCATCAGTGATGTGGCGCCACTCTAGCTCATTCTGGCGAAGGACGACGTCCAAACGGGCGATCCCTTCGACTCCCGAAGGCGACTCACGTTCGCCTGACTGTTCAACGGAGCTCATTTCAATCTTAGAATACGCACTCAGCTCGCGAGGGGTATTGCAAACTGAAGGTGCTTCCTTCGCCGACGGTCGAATCCACCCAGAGACGCCCACCGTGGGCCTCGGCGATTCCCTTGGCGATGGCGAGACCCAATCCCAGACCGCGACGGTCGGTGCCTCGTGCCTGCCAGAATCGATCGAACAATCGCGAGCGCTGCTCCTCAGCGATACCAGGTCCCGTATCGGTAACTGCTACGCGCAACTCGCCGTCGCCGACGTAGCCGCCAATGCTCACGCGACCTCCACTGGGCGTGAATTTGAGCGCGTTTCCGACGAGGTTGTCCATGAGCTGCAGCACGCGCTCCTCGTCGGCCTGAACCACTGTGCCGGCGGGCGCAAGCGTGGAGACCAGAGAGATGCCCTGTGCCGACGCACGGGCTTCGAACGCATCGGTCGTCTCCGTCAGCAAATGATTGACATCAGAGCGGCCAAGCTTGAGCGACAGGTGTCCGGTCTCCAGGCGAACGATATCGAGCAGGTCGCCGATGAGCCGATTCATTCGCTGCACAGCGCGAGTGCTGATAGCGATGGTAGCCTGCCGGCGCTCGGGAGCGAGATCGGGTTCAGCCAGCAGCTGCGTCGTCATGCCCAGCAGGTTGAGCGGATTTCGTAAGTCGTGTGCCACCACGCCCAGCACCTGCTCGCGCGCGTGCGACATAAACTCGGCGGTTTGCCTGGCGGCGCGTTCCTCATCGTAGCTTCGCGCCCGCTGTAGTGCGTCCGCGGTCGCCTGAGCAAGCAGGCTGGTAAAAAGCTCGTCGGTGGCGTGCGTGGCCGGACAGAAAGCGAAATCGAACGCCACTCCACCCACCACTTTGTCGGCGTGAATCAGCGGCAAGGCGAGATGGGCGCCGACGTCGGCGGCATCCGTCACCGCCGCGCCGAGGCCGACAAAGCAGGCATCGTACTCCTCGGCAGAGCGCAGCCACACCGACTTCCGCTCACGAGTTGCCTGCAGAATCGGCAAGCTGTCGTCACCGCTCGAATAGAGCTGCATCAGCTCCTTGTCGTCGGGTCGCCCGACGGCGCCGATCACCTGCGTTACGTGTCCGTCTTCGATTAAAACGAGGTGGCCGCGCGTCGCCTGGACGGTGTGCAGTCCACGCGTCAGCAGAGCCGTCGCGATATCGGCGGTGGTGTTCGCCACCGACATCGCCGCCGTAACTTCCTGCAGCGCGTTGGCTCGGGCCGCGGTTCTCTCGGCGTCCACCAGCGCGTCCTCGAGCGCCTCATTTGCCGAGCTGAGATTCTCAGAGAGAGCGCGCACTTCCTCCATTTGCTGCGCGAGGTTTGCGTTGAGGCTGTTCAGCTCGAGGACATGAATTTCCGCTTCCGCGCGGGCGCGTCGCAGCACTTCGGTCGCCGCACTGACGAGCCCTACGATGAGGAAGAAAAACACCACGTGCGGAACGTCCTTGAATACTCGCGCGAAGAGCGTCTTGTCCGACGTCGGGATGAAGAAGGCGAACAGAAGCGCGATGACCCCCAGCGAAATCACCAGGGCCCGCAACGCGCCGAGCCGCCAGATGTTGGTAGCGACGGCTGTGAGCAGGAGCAGGTAGGCGATCGTCGGCCAGGCAACGGCCGCGTAGCACGCCAGCGCGGTGATTGCGATAGCGGCAATGTCGGCACGAAGGCCAGTCCGCGCGTAGCGACGCACGTACTGGCCGATGCCTGGCAGATTGCTAAGGTCGAAGGCTCGTGTACTCATGGTCTTGGCCGAGGTTCAGTTTCCAATCGGCCTGATATATAGAGTACGCCGTGGGACGGGAAACTGAAGGCCCGGGCAGTTTTCGATGTCCGGAGATGACACGCGAATCGGCCTGATCGCCACCGCGATCTACCGCGCCGATTCCCGTTCCGGCAAGCTTATGC
>QHUA01000185.1 GCA_003221805.1 Gemmatimonadota bacterium | reverse complement strand
GTGCGAGCAGTGAGAAGTAAAGTTTGCGGCGGCCAGTTCACGACGTCGGGACGTTTCTAGCGCCCAACCGGTCTAGGACGAAAGAAAAGGATGTTGGCGGGGGGGTTGTTGCTCCTCATCCTTGCGCGTGAGCGATTTCAAGAAGCTGAACGTCTGGCGTAAGGCGCATGGCCTTACCCTCAATGTCTACCGCGTCGCAACTCGGATTCGTGGATCGGACCACGCCTCTCTACGAAATCAGATGCTCCGCGCCGCGATGTCGATTCCCACAAACATCGTGGAGGGAACTGGCCAAGAGAGCGGCAAGGAGTTCGGAAGATTCCTGTCGATCGCCGTGAAGTCGGCGTCTGAGCTGGAGTATCACGGCGGAACTGGTCGTACTGTAGTAATCGCCGATCGGGCAGCGGGGGGAGCACCGCTCGCGGGGTTCGTGTTAACGGACCGGTAGCAGGTTGATCGCACCCGTTCAGTTTGCAGTTCAACAACGGTTAGTAATTAGGTCTTAGCGGCGGCGACCAATCCGACAAACGGGCATCACCTGACGTAGTGAGCTGGCGCAACCGCCTGGTTTGCTTGTCGAGAATCCAGATGCTGCGCGGATCACCGATTGCGCCGAGCCGTCGCGTTAGGGACAGGTGACGGCCATCGGGCGCCCATGCGGGATCCTCGTTTTCGCCTTCATTCGTCAGCTGCGTCATCACACGATCCTTGACGCGAATCGTCCAAACCTGGAAGTCGCCGCTCTGCTGCTGGTAAGCTATTTCGTCGCCCTTCGGCGACCACTCGGGCCCGGTTCGATAGCTGCGCTTTCCGGGAACCACCGGAGTAAGCAGTCGCAGACCCGTGCCGTCCACGTTCATCGTGTACAGCTGCGGCGTCAGCGGCACCGGTGACATGAACACGATCTGCTTCCCGTCCGGACTGAAACTGGGCGAAGTGGTCTCCGCACCCCGGCGTCCGACGTAGGGGACGGCGACGCTGTCTTCACCGCTCGCACTCGCCAGCACAAGCTCCGCGGGCGAATCTCCGCCACTCGCCCAGACGATATTCTTCCCGTCCCTCGTATAGACCGGCGTGATGTTGAGTCCGCGAGTCGATGCCGAAAGGAGTCGCGGGCGCATCGTTCGCAGGTCGAATGTCGCGATTCTGGTTCCGCGGTCATCCGCGTCGGCGTAAGCAATCGTTTTGCCCAACGGGCTCCAGGCCGGCGAGAGCGCCGCACCCGCCGTCGGGAGAGTGCGCTCGTTCGCCCCATCGATGTCGATGATCTTGAGCTTGGTGCCGTCGATGAAGGCGATCCTCGTCGCCGAGATTCCGCGAATGCCTGTTATCCAGCGTTCGATTTCGTCGCTGACGACATGGATGCCGAGCCTTCGCTCGCGACCAACGGAATCCCGCACCACCGAATCCTTTGCCGCAATCCGCGCGAACACCGAATCGAAATGAATCGTGTCCTGGACCGCGTTCGCACGCAAAATTACGGCGTGGCGGTCGAGCTCGCGCGAAATGGAATCTCGCGCCGTCTGCGCGCGACGTGCGTTGGCGCGATCGCGGGTGGTTTTCATGGGAACCGTTTTGGCTGCCGCCCGCTCGAGACTATCGCGAGTGGCGGAGTCCGCTGCCAGTGCCTCGGCGAGGGCGGCAGCTTTCCTCCCGAGTAGCTCGTTGAGCGAGTCGCGCGCCATGGTCAGTCTGTTGGCGGGCAGCAGCTTCGGGACCCTGAAGTAATCCTCTTGCCGCAGTACTCCGCGCGCCACGTCGAACAGTTCGACGTGCAATCCAGCGCTCGTCGGCCGCGCCCTTACGACCAAGGTGGCGCGAGTCTGAGCCAGCGGCGCGAAGTTGATCCGTCGAGCACCGGGCTGCCAGATCTCGGCCAGCGTCGCACTGTCGAGGAAGAGCGGCTGGATGCGGTCTCCGAAGTCGAAGTCACGCTGGATGATCGTGCGCGTGGAGTCGCCAGGTGTCGTGTCGACTTGCAGCACAACCACCGCAGGGGGAATCTCGACCGGCTTCTGAGGCTTCGGACGACTCGGGCGCGGAGTTCGATTTTGTGCCTGCACCGCCGGAGCAAGCACGGTGAGAGCCATCGCTCCGGCGAGGAGAATTCGATTCATGAGCGGTTCAATCTATCCGGTCTGTCGATCATACACCGTCCTCCCATTGCCGATTCCGGGCCGGACAACGCAAAGCCGCGGAGGGAATCCCCCCGCGGCTTTACTCGATCGGGTCGCTCGTTAATGGGTAAGATGGAACTGGAAAGGCATCTGCACGAGCTGCTGAACCTTTTTGCCCCCGATCTGCGCCGCCGAGAATCTCATACGGGGGAGCGCATCTTTCACGGCGGCGGTGAAAGCTGGGTTACTCGAGTTCATAATCTTGAGCGTGCCGGGTTCGTAGCGCCCGCTCTCGTTCACCACGAACTGCGCCAGGACCTGGCCTTCGATGCCCTGGTCCTTCAGTGACTGTGGATATTCCGGGGCCTCGCCGCCGATTTTGGCAACCGGCTTCTCGACCTGGAACTCCATGTACGGGCCGTGGTCCTCTTTGGCGCCCGCGTTCTTGCCGGTATCGCCTTCGTTGCCGGTGCCACCCTTCACGCCGTTGGCAGATCCGCCAGCGACGCCCTTGCCGCTGAAGTCGTTCTCGTTCGTCAGCGCCTTCGACAGGTCAATCGTCGGAATCTTCGTCGGAATGCTGACCGGTGGCGGAAGGACCTTGAAGCCCTGCGGCGGAGCCGGGGTCTCGACCTTCGGCATCACTACCTTGAGCTGCGGTGTCTTCGGCTTCGGGGCCTCGACCTTCTTTGGCGGCGGAGGCGGCTCCTTCTTGGGGGGCGGAGGAGGCTCTTTCTTGATCTCCACGAAGTTGAGCTTCTCGGCCTTCACCCGGTCAGGCTTACGCGTTCCGGCCCGAGCGGTGGCGAAGACGGCCAGGAAGATCACGAGCACATGCAATATGACACTGGAGATGGTCCCGCCTACGGACCGTCCCTTTTTGTTGGTTTTCTTGGATTCGAGTAATCGCATCATTGGCTGCTCCCCGATGAAAAACGCACTTTTACATAGAGCAACCAGCTTGCCATCAGAGCGAGTTTTCGGGCATCCGAAAATCACGTTCCTGGCACGGAATCGCACGCGCCAAGCTCCTCTGTTAACTCCTTAGCTGGACGGGAGTTACGCCGGGCGTCGCCTAGCGACTTCAGCGCGTCGCTGTCTTCTTCGCTGTGGCTTTGGGGGCGGCTTTCTTGGGAGCAGTTTTTGTCGGTGCCGCGGCGGCTGGAGCTGATTTTCCGGTTGCCCGTTTAGCGATGATTCCGCAGACCGATTCGAATGCGTTTTTGCCGGAAGTCCCTTGCTTCGGTCGATCCCAGACCATGTGTGCCTGGTCGCGCGGATCTACCTCGCCCTCGTCCCTCACCAGCACGTTGTTGGCCGCGTAGACGGTGCTGCGGACGCGCTTCACTCTCACCGGTGAGCAGCGGACGTAGGCTCGCTCTACGAGCCGGCTGTACTGCTTCTTCTGCTCGGTGATGCGGGGCCGGGCGTAATCCCAGCTGGTGACCGTCGTCCACGTACCCGGCGATTGAAGCGCCAGGCTGGCCGTGTCGAAAATGACGGTGACGTCGGCGTCCTTATAGACCTGCCGCCACGGCGCCTGCGCGCGGGCGGGGACTGGATTGACCAGGCAAGCCAGCAATGCGATCAGAGCAATTCGAGTCGCATAACGAATCATGAAATCTCCTCGACACCTGGAGCCTTACGTACGCCAGGGCTGTAATCGGTGTGACAGCGTTGCCGACGAATCTTAAGACGAGCTTGGATTATATACACGCATCACGTGGCATCGCCACTAAATCATAAAAATGAAGTCGAAAATCTCACGCGCGATTGGACCAGCAGCGATGGTCATCGCGGTGTCGATTGCGCTCCTACTGCTGGAGCGCGAGCTAAAGTCGTACCACTACCGCGACTTGATGCGCCAAGTGTGGACCCTGCCCCACTCACACCTGGCACTGGCTCTCCTGTTGACGGCTGTCGCCTACGCCGTGCTTCCG
>QHUA01000184.1 GCA_003221805.1 Gemmatimonadota bacterium | reverse complement strand
GACGTCACCAACGAGCTGGTCGCTACCGCTTACGTCGACGATCGCGTTCGCATCTACTGGAAGAATCCCGACTGGGAGAACGACTACAAGATCATCAAGAGCAAGCTGCCGGACAAAGAGCTCAACGTGGCTTCCACCACCAAGGACGAGAGGCTATGGATGATCGTCGCGAACAGCGACCGGGAGCCAGGCGCGCGTTATCTATTCGACCGCGACACGAAGAAGCTGACCTACCAATACAGCGTCTTCGACAAGCTCCCGCGCGCAGCGCTCGCGGAAGAGAAACCGATCAGCTACAAGTCGTCCGACGGCCTGGTCATTCCGGCGTATCTCACGCTGCCCGTCGGTGTCGCGCCCAAGAATCTTCCGCTCATTGCATTCCCGCACGGCGGACCGTGGGGTCGGGACAGCTGGGGCTACAGCTCGATTGCGCAGTTCCTCGCCAACCGCGGTTATGCCGTGCTCCAGCCGAACTTTAGAGCCTCCACCGGTTACGGGAAGAAATTCCTGAACGCGGGCAATAATGAGTGGGGGCAGAAGATGCAGGACGACATCACCTGGGGCGTCAAGTATCTCGTCGACCAGGGGATCGCCGATCCGAAGCGCGTCGGCATCATGGGCGGATCGTACGGCGGCTACGCGACCCTCGCCGGTGTCGCATTCACGCCCGATGTCTACGCCGCCGCTGTATCGATCGTCGGACCGTCGAATCTCCTTACGCTACTCAACTCGATCCCGCCGTACTGGGAGTCGATTCGCACGATCTTCAACGAGCGGATGGGAAATCCGAACACCGAGGCGGGCAAAGCGCAGCTGGTCAGACAATCACCGCTCAATTCGGCGAACCGGATCAAGACGCCGCTGCTCGTAGTCCAGGGTGCCAACGACCCGCGCGTGAACAAGGCCGAGAGCGAGCAGATCGTCGTCGCGCTGCGTGATCGCGGATTCCCGGTGGAGTACATGCTGGCGCCGGATGAAGGACACGGTTTCGCGCGGCCGATCAACAACCTCGCCCTCTTCACCGAAGCCGAGAAGTTCCTCGCGAAGCATCTGGGTGGGCGTTCTCAGGAGAGCGTATCGCCCGCAATTTCGACTCGGCTCGCCGAGATAATGGTCGATCCGAAGACGGTTGTTGTGGCGAAGAAGGTGGAGGTTTCACCGAGCTCGCCGAAGCCAGCCGCCGAGCTAACGCCGGGAACGTCGACGTACAAGGCGAGTCTCTCGGCGGGCGGTCAGACGATTCCGATGGACGTGACGCATACCGTCTCCGACGGCAACGGCGTTTGGGTCGTGACGGAAACGGCGCAGATGCCGATGGGCACGATGTCCGATTCGTCGATGGTATCGAAGGGAACGCTGTTGCTGCAGAGGCGGATCATCCATCAGGGACCCGCGACGATCGAGGTGCAGTTCGCCGACAACAAGGCGACGGGTACGATGTCGATGAACGGCCAGAGTCGTCCGATCTCCGCTGATCTGGGCGGGGTGCTCTTTGCCGACGGTGCGGGTGCCAACGATGCAGTCGCGGCGCTGCCGCTCGCGGAAGGTTACACGACGACGTTCCGCAACTTCGACATCATGGCGCAGCAAGTGAAGCCGCGGTTGTTGAAGGTCGAGGGGAGCGAGAAGGTCACCGTCCCGGCGGGCACGTTCGACGCTTGGAAAGTGGTCATCACGCCGGCGGAAGGCATCGGCGAGACGACGACGATCTGGGTCAACAAAGCGGACCGTCGCGTCGTCAAGATCACCAACGTTCTGCCGCAGATGAACGGTGCTGTGGCGACCGCGGAGCTGGTGAAGTAGACGGTTCATATGTTGGGGTCGGCGATGGTGTCCTCTTCGCTCTGAGATCTCGCGCTGGGTCACTTCGACTCGCGGATCGATTCTCCAGGATCGAGTCAGCCGGTGCCATCCGATTCGCTCGATGGTCATCGCTGCGAGGACACCATCGCCTCCCTGCATAGGGTCTAACGGCGCGCGGTCATCCCCGTTCATCTGCGAAGTAGCGCGCGATCGCCAGTGAGATGGAGCGCTCAGTGGTATCCTTGAGACGGAGATGCGCCGGTCCGTAGCCGAAGCGATAGTGAAATGCGACCGGCAGGGCGGCGATGTACTTCACTCGCTTGACCACGGACTCCGCGGGTTGACCGGCATGCTTCAAATCGTCGGTCACATCCCAGACGGCGAGGTGCAGGTCCCAGCCTGGACGCTGAGTGTCGTTGAATGCTGCCTCGAACTGGGCGCGCAAGCGGAGCTCGTTGCCTGAAAGTCTGATCGGCGCGACCTGCGGGGTGATGACTTCTGCGGGGAGTTTCAGTGCGGTTGACATGTTGGTATCGGGTTGAGGTTCTGTCAGTTGTTCGTATGACAGACACTCCCCGTTGCGCCGTCCCGGGCGTTTTGTCACCAGCTGCACGCCGGTGTCGCGAAATGCACCTGTGAACATTGCAGGCATCGGCTGTGTGGGTATGATGAAGCGTGAGCAATTCATCCGACTATCCTGGCGGTACCAAGCCGCTGAGCCGACCCGAGCTCCTGGGCGTTTTCGCGTTCTGGACATTGATGGCGGTACTGACGGCGGCGAATCGCATCGCCGACCAGCGCGAAGCCGTGTTCAGCGCGGTGCCGCACGCGGTGCCCATTGGACTCGCCTTTCAGCAGATGTACCTGTGGGCGGCGTTGACGCCGCTCGTGTTCTGGCTCGCCGGAAGGTTCAGCATCGAGCAGTCGAGCACCTGGATCAAGGTGATGTTGTTGATCGCCATCGGTGTTGCGATCGCCTTTTCGGTCGATCTGATCAACTCCACTCTCGTCAAAACCTTCGACGCGCGGCCGCCAGCGTCGATACTCGGCCCGGCGCGGCGAATGTCAGGGCCGAATTCACCAGGCGTGTTCAGTGTGTTGCGCGGCCCGATGATCCTCAATCACTTCATTCTCTATTGGGGAGTATTGGCTGGCGGATTCGCGCGCGACTACTTCCTGCGATTCAGGGCGCGTGAGCGCGAGACGGCGCAACTGCAGGCCGAGACAGCGCAGCTCCAGACCCAGCTGGCTGAGGCGAGGTTGACGGCGCTGAACGCGCAGCTCAATCCGCATTTTCTTTTCAATACTCTGAATGCGGTTTCGTCGCTGGTCGAACGCGATCCGCGCGGAGTGAGACGGATGATCGCGCGCCTGAGCGAGCTGCTCCGTTACACGCTCGAAGGAGGAACCGAGCACGAGGTCGCGCTGACGCAGGAAATCTCATTTCTCGAACGGTACCTCGAGATCATGCAGATACGATTCGAGGGCAAGCTCGAAGTGGAGCTTCAGATCGCTGACGACGCGCGCGACGCACTGGTGCCGAGTCTGATTCTGCAGCCGCTGGTGGAGAACGCGGTGAAACACGGCGTCGACAAGATCGAGAGCACCGGACGAATTCGCATCCGCGCCCGACG
>QHUA01000170.1 GCA_003221805.1 Gemmatimonadota bacterium | reverse complement strand
ATAGGGATTACGATGTCCCATCGTGTAGATCTCCGGTGGCGTCTTCGCCGTTCAATTAAAAAAGAGATTTCCCTCGGGTATGGTGTAGGTACCGTCGGGCTCGGGATGGATGCGGATGATCTTCCCGCGCAGGTCGTTGGTGTTCGCCGACGATTTCTGCGCGTCCCATGGCATCCGGCCTGGTCGTTCGTCGACGGGTGCGTAACCGGAAGCGAACGGATTCGAGTTGTCGCCGGTAGACATGTAGAGATTGCCTTTGCTGTCGAACGCAATCGAGCCACCGGTGTGACAGCACTTCAAGCGCTGAGTGGGTATCTCGAGGAGAATCTTGTTCGACGAGAGGTCGAGGGAATCTCCCTTCATCTGGAAGCGAGCGAGCACGTTCTTCGCCTCGGGGCCGGCGGGCGAGTAATACATGTAGACCCAACCGTTCTTGGCGAAGCCCGGATCGGCGGCGAGTCCGAGCAGGCCGTCCTCGGCCTGACTGCTGTCCGCGTATTTGGTGCTGACGGGGATCGTCGCGATCCGTCGTACGCGACCGGTCGTTGGCGAATACAGGTTGACGTAACCGTGTCGCTCGATGAAGAGCACACGCTCGCCGGGAAGGACGGCGAGCTCGACGGGCTCGTCCAGCTTCTCGGCGAGAATGACTTTAGTGAAGCGGTTCTCCTCCGGCCGCGCGCGGCTGAAATCGACATTTCGCGCGCCCATGGCGTAGCGCAATCCGCCGAGCAGGTGCCGGAGGAAGAGCGGCTCGGAGAAGGTCGCCTCGGTGTGACCCATGTTCGTGTACCAGGCGCGTCCGCCATCGAAGTCGTGATACCAGCTCATGGGATGGTGGTCGCCGTTCGTCCCGCCCTCGTAACTCTTTTCATCGATGTCGACGAGAACGTGGATCGTCGGATCGATCGATTTGAAGTTGTAGAATTCGTCCTCGCGGTCCCAGCGATCGGGGAATCCTTGGGTGGATGGGTGGCTCTTGTCGAGCACACGGAACGTGGCTTTGCGAACGTTGGGGTTGTTCGGATGGCCGTTGAAATACGCGCCGGCGAGTCTGCCGTACCACGGCCAGTCGTATTCAGTGTCCGTGGCGGAGTGGATGCCGACGTATCCGCCGCCCGCCTGGATGTAGCGCTCGAAGTCGTCCTGCTGTGCGTTGTCCAGCACGTCGCCCGTTGTGTTCAAGAAGACGACGGCGCGGTAGAGCGCGAGGTTCTTCGATGTGAAGGCGCCGGCATCTTCGGTCGCGTCGACGGAGAACCCATTCTCCTGTCCGAGCTTCTTCACAGCGCCGATCCCGACTCCGATGGAGCTGTGTCGGAATCCGGCGGTTTTGGAGAAGACGAGGACGCGTGGCTCCTGGGCGCGCGCGGTGATCGGGACGCAAAGCGAAGCGAGCAGAAGCGCGAGCTTGACGAGTCGTTGCATAGGCGGTCGAGGGCGATTGGTGACGACCAGCGGACAGCACGCCAATCTGCACCGGCGTCGACGCGGTGGACAGAGGAGGCGCGCACGGAGCCTAACAAAGGTTGGGGCTGAGTAGCACTTTATGCAGCTGTACTGCACTAGCAAATGCCTATCGATCCGAATAACCCAGTGGTTGCGCTATGTGCCGCGGGTATGACTTGCGATGGAGGCCCCGCAGAAGCGCGCAGGCTGTTCGAGGAGGCGTGGAACGCGCGACGTGATGACTACGATGCCGCGATCGCCGGTTACCGAGCGCTTGTCGCTCAGGGGATTAACCGGCTACAAGCGAAGCTCGTGGGAATCGAGATATGATTCGCGCGCGCATCATTGCTCCGTCGGGCTTGTTGGTGGCCGGTCTTTTCGCCGCCGCCTGCCACAAGCACGCCCGGGTCCAGAGTAGTGGCGACGTTGCGCAGGTCATCAAAGACACGACCGTCGTCGTAGCTCCCGTCATTGACAAGAGCGTCATCGCGTTCTTCAAGGACACCGCCAGCGCCAGCGCTTTCAACGCCGAAGGCGAAATCTTCAAGCCGCAAATACCCGGTCAGCGCGTATCCCTCCATGCGACGGTCAGAAAGGAACGCGCTCTCTGGCAAGCTCGAAAGCCGAGCGACTATCGATTTCTTCTCCGAGTGGGTTGCTTCTGTCCCGGAACTCGGGGTTGGCTATTGATGGAGGTTCGAAGCGGCAAGCTCGTGCGAGCGTGGGACACTAGCGGTAGATCCGTTTCTCTCACCGACTGGAACACGGTCAGTATCGACGGGCTCTACGACAATCTGCAACGAGGACTGGACAACAACGGCGAGGTGCAAATCGCCTTCGACCCGCGCTGGCATTTTCCGAAGTATTTTCGTACCTCGGGCCTGCAGATGCCGGACTCCTGGTCCATTACCGAGGCGCGAGCGTTACGCCCGATGTGACAGATAAGATGTTGTGTGCGGGATGACCCTTCAGAACGGAGAGTGAGCGATGGTGCACGTGAACTACCTCGCAGTCCTCGTAGCAACGGTCGTCGTGTTCGTGCTCGGCTGGCTCTGGTACAGTCCGCTGCTCTTCTTCAAGCCGTGGATGCGCGCACGTGCCAGCGCGAAAACTCGTCATCGAGTTCATACGGTGCTTCATCCTCGCCTACGTCATCGCCATCTTCCTTTCCGGCCACGGCGTTAGCGGTTGGATGGGGGCGGCTCATTTCGGGCTTCTCCTGTGGGCCGGGTTCCCGGTGGTCCTCCTCACTGGTTCCGTCATCTGGGAGAATGTGCCCACGAAAGTGGCCGCGATTCACGCCGGTGACTGGCTGGTGAAGTTGCTGGTGATTCCAATCATCTTGAGCGCCTGGCCCTAAGTGAAGCCGCGTATCACGCTCGTCAGCATCGGCGTAGATGATCTGGAAAAGTCGCTGCGCTTCTATAGAGACGGTCTCGGGCTCGCCACCGATGGAATCGTCGGTGAGGAATTCGAGAACGGGGCCGTAGTTTTCTTCGAGCTCAAGTCGGGTTTGCGCCTTGCCCTCTGGCCACGCAAAAGCATCGCGGCTGACTCAGGACTGGCGCTGGGCGCGAAGAGCGCAACCGAGTTCACACTGGCGCACAACGTCTCATCCGAGTCAGAAGTCGATACTCTAATGGAGGAGGCAAAGAAAGCCGGCGCAGTCGTCGTAAAGCGCGCACAAAATACCGTTTGGGGTGGATATTCGGGCTACTTCCAGGACCCGGACGGGCACTTATGGGAAATTGCGTGGAACCCGCAATGGAGCGTGGAAGACTGATCGCAAAGTAGGGCTACATTGAGCACATTCCTCGCCGGCAGTAGCTTGGCCGCGTGAAGAAGACAGTCCTCGCCTACGGCATCCTTGCCGGCGCGCTCATCGCCCTGCTCAAGATCGTCGAATACCGCTTTCTAGTCATCGAGCATTCACTCGAGATCTACGGCGGCATCGTCGCGCTGATTTTCGCGGCACTCGGTATCTGGCTCGGTCTCAAGCTTACCCGAACGCGCGAGACAGTAGTCGTGCGCGAAGTGGTGGTGCCTGTCGTGGGACCGTTCGAGCGAAATCAGACGCGACTGGCGCAGCTTGGCATCACGCCGCGAGAGCTCGAGATCCTCGAAGCGATCGCGGCCGGATTGAGCAATCGCGAGATGGCCGAACGACTGTTCGTCAGCGAGAACACGGTGAAGACGCACACCGCCCGACTCTTCGACAAGCTCTCGGCGCGGCGGCGAACACAGGCAGTACAGCGCGCGAAGGAAGCCGGGCTCATCCCCTGAAAGGGTGATTGTCTCGAGCTCGCCACAAAATCACCCATTTTGGTGACGCGGGACGCGGGCGGAGTGCGCAGATTGACGCCGCTCACCCGCACTTTCAACGTCCAGAGGATTCGATCGATGAGAAAAATCGTACTCACCTTCGGCCTGATCTCAGGCGCGATCATGTCGGCGATGATGCTCGCCACCCTTCCGTTCCAGGACGCGATCGGGTTCGACAAGGGGGCGATCATCGGCTACACGACGATGGTCGCCGCTTCCCTGCTCATCTACTTCGGCGTGCGCGCCTATCGGGACAATGTCGCCGGCGGCACCGTGCGCTTCGGCCGAGCGTTGGCGGTCGGCGCACTGATCGCGGTGGTGGCGTCAGTCTGCTATGTAGCGACGTGGGAGCTGATCTACTTCAAACTGGCGCCCGACTTCATGGCGAAGTACGAGGCACACATGCTCGACAAGGCTCGCGCGGAGGGCAAGAGCGACGCGGAGATCCGGCCATCACGTTTGTGGAACCGCTGCCCGTCACGCTGCTCTTTGCGCTGGTGTCGGCGGGTATTTTGAGCCGGCGGCGGAAGAGTGATCTGGAAGGTGGCGTCGCCTAGGGCGCGCGTATCCAGACGTGAGGCGCATGACGCTCCGTTGTTACCTGGCACAGTGAACCGGACAGTGCCCAGTGGCGACTCGCGGCTGTGCGACGCAATGTTAGGTGCGACGACACAGTCATGTTCGCTTGGAGGCGTCAATGAGAGACTGCTCGATCCAACTCACGAATCACCCGGGCGACCTCGCCCGAGTGGCGCAGGCGCTGGGGCGCCGCGGTGTCAACATCAAAGCCCTCGCCGGACTGTCTGTGGGGGGCACGGCGTTGGTGCGCATTCTCCCCGATGATATAGTCGTGGCACGCAGCGCGTTGGAGGCAGCCAGCATTCGATTCACCGAGAGCGAAGTCCATCTCGTTTTGCTCGAGAACAAGGCAGGGCTACTGGCGGACGTCACCAACCGACTGGGCGAGTCTGGGATCAACCTCGAGGCTGTGTACATAACAGGCGTCGCCGACGATCTGGTCGAGCTCGCCATCGTCAGCGACAATCCCAAAAAAGCGAAGAAGATTCTCGAAGAGTTCTGATCGATGGTCGAGCAGGCTCCCTGGCTTCGATCCCGAAGAGTCAGAGCCATCTGTGATTGGCAGTAGTGCCCATCTGATTGTCGTCGGGAGGATTCGATGAATCGCGTTGCTCTGTTCTTTGTCGCCTGCATCCTCGGTGGTGCTGGTGGCGCCGTCGGATCGATGGCCGGACATTCGTTCGGCAACGTCGGTCTTTGGGTGGGCGGAATTCTCGGCGGATTGCTCGCAGCGATGCTCGTCGCACGAATCGCTGTTTGGCGCCGCTGGATCGCCCGATCGCAGTTTTGGCCGACGGCCATGGGCGCGGTTCTTGGTTTTCTGGCGGCGTGCGTGGTCGTGGTGAACACGTTGACCAGTCCCATTGGTCCAATCATGAGCACGCTCCTCATTGGCGCCGGCGCAGTCCTCGGCAGCATGCTGGGACGATCTCGAGTTGATACCCCTCCTGCGGGGTGACGTCGGCGAGGAAAACCCGGAGCATCGTTACCGAGCACGCACCGCGGCGGAATGACTGAAGCCGCGCCGTTGTCCGTGCGCGAGCGCATCGAGGCTCTGGATGTTCTGCGCGGCGTGGCGGTCGGTGGAATTCTCCTCGCCAACGTGCTGGTGTTCTTTGGCTTGTTCGTCATCCCGCCCGCTCGCGCCGCCGCTCTGCCGACGGTGGCGGCGGACCACGTCGCGGAATTTCTCGAGCACGTCTTCGTCGACGGCAAGTTCTACTCGACATTCTCGTTGCTGTTCGGCATCGGCTTCGGCGTGCAGCTCGAGCGCGGTGGCACTGCGGCGCTACAACGATTCAGGCGCCGTCTGAGAATTCTGCTGGGAATCGGCGCCGTTCACGCCTTCCTGATCTGGGCCGGCGACATCCTGATGCTGTATGCGCTGCTCGGTTTCACCATGCCGTGGTTCTCGAGGAAAACGAATCGCGCGCTGCTGCGATGGGTCGTCATCCTGTTGGCAATCCCGACTGCGCTCTACATCGTTGCGCTCGCGGTTTGGATGATGGTCGGATCCGGCTCGACTCAATCGACGCCGGGCGCGGGCGCACCGGCAGCCATTCTCAAGTACTTCGAAGCGATAGGCACCGGCGGCATCAAGGACGCCTTCATTGGTAATCTGGTCTTCCTCGGCGGCCGGTGGGCAGACTTGTTCGCTACGGTGCGATTCCCGAAAGTGCTCGGCATGTTCGTGCTCGGACTCTGGACTGTGCGCACCGGCATCGCACTGTCTCCGTCCGCGCACCGCGACATGCTCGTGCGGTGGAGGCTGCTTGGCTGGGGTGTCGGTCTGCCGGCGAACATCATCGCGGCCTGGGCGATTGAACACTGGCCGTACCTGCCGCCTTCTGTCGGAGGGTTGCTCGGTGTGGTGATGCAGGCCGTTGGCGTTCCGATGCTCGCGCTTGGTTACGCATCCACGGTTGTACTTCTCGTGATCGACGGCCGGCGCTTCATCACCGTGTTCGCGCCAGTCGGCCGCATGGCGCTGACGAATTATCTGATGCACTCGATCATCTGCATCACGCTCTCTTATGGATTCGGGTTCGGGCTGTGGTGGCGAGTCGGCGCGTCGACGGCGATGGCGATCGCCATCGCGATCATCGGGCTGCAAATTCCACTCAGCGCATGGTGGCTCTCGCGCTATCGCTTTGGGCCAGTCGAGTGGATCTGGCGCCGGCTCACCTACGCCAGGCCGATCTGAGATCATCGCTATATATTTTTCCTCGCTGAACCGAAAACGGGAGGATTGATGCATCGATACGTCCTGGTCTCTGGACTTTTCCTGCTCCTGCTCGCGTGCGCGCAAATTCTTCGGCTCGTTCTTCGTTGGCGGGTGACGATCGCTGGCTTAGAAATCCCGCTTTGGTTCTCCGCGATCGCTGCTCTGATCGTGGGAAGCCTGGCCATCTGGGCATTTCGGGTGAATGCCCGTGCAGGTTCTTCAAGCGCTGTCTAACGACCGCCTGCCCAAGTGTAGGCTTTAGCTTCAACGTCTTCTTAGCTGCAGCTCTCTCGGCCTGAGGCGTCGCCACTGCTTACTCAGCCTCCCCGCACTGCCTCGCGATTCGCGCCGCCGGCGCCGGGCGAGCGCCCCGACGACATCTCGGGCCACAGACACCGCCAGGTGATCGGCTACCTCGGTCTCGCGCTCCCAATCCTGCTGGTGCAGTGCGTCCGGCTGCGTCCGAACGCGCCATCAGATCAGTGGATCGGCGACTCGATCAGCGCGTACTACTGGACGGGCGCCGTTCCGCTTTTCGCCGGCCTCCTCGCCGCGCTTTCGCTGTTCCTGCTTACCTATCGCGGCTACGACAACGACTCTCACAAGTACGACCGGGGCGCGGCAATCATTGCCGGCGTTGCCGCCGCGCTCGTCGCACTCTTCCCGACCACGCCGCCGCGCGGCATCGCGGCGCTGCCCTGGTGGGCTGACTGGATCAACGTGACGCACACGGTTGCCGCGATCACACTCTTCTCGATGTTCGCGGTCTTCTCGCTCTGGCTTTTCCGCAAGACCGCACCAGGTGAGCAACCACCCGCCGACAAAAAGTGGCGCAATGGGATCTACCTGCTGTGCGGCATCGGAATCCTGGCCAGCATGGCTTCGGCGGTCGTCGCGCGACGGTCGGGCCGATCGATTTTCTGGCCCGAGTCGCTGGCTCTCATCTTCTTCGCGTGGTCCTGGCTCGTCAAAGGTCAGGCATTGGGTTCGATCAAGTCGACCCTGGGCGCCGCGAAAGACAGAGCCACCAAGTAAGAGCTGCTCTGTGACTTTCGGGCGCTCGATCTTCCTCGCAGCAGCACGAAGTCAAAGGCTCAACGATTTCGCCCTTCACAGCGCGTTCGTGAAGCGGGCGACGCGCAAGTTCATGCCCGGCGAGCACGCCGAAGACGCACTCGAAGCTGGTGCCGCCATCGCCGCCACCGGTCGCGGCCTCCTCTTCACTCAGCTCGGCGAAGCAATCATGAGCATCGATGCAGCCATCGCAGTGCGGGACCATTACCTGTGGTTTTTCGATCAGATCCGCGCCAGGAATCTTCCGGCGCACGTCAGCGTCAAGCCGACTCAGCTCGGCCTCGACCTCTCGTTCGCGGAATGCGAGCGCCATCTGCAGGCGC
>QHUA01000169.1 GCA_003221805.1 Gemmatimonadota bacterium | reverse complement strand
TTGCTGGGCAGCCATACCGTTACGAGGTCGTCGTCGTCGATGATGGATCGGTCGACGATTCGTGGGAGGTTCTGCAGCGCCTTGCCGAGGAGTACCACTTCCTGCATCCGGTTCGTCACGGCGTGAGACGCGGAATCGCGGACGCTCTCCGCACCGGCTACATACACTCGCGTGGCTCGGTGCTCGTCTTCTACCCAGCCGACCTCCAGTACAAACCGGAGGACATCCCGCGTCTCGTCGCGCCGATCCTCGAGGGAAAGTCGGACATGGTTGCCGGCTACAAGGAGGGGAAGTACGAGAAGGCGTTCGTCTCCGGAATCTACAACCGGCTGAGTCGCTCACTGTTCAAGGTCACCGTCCGCGATCTGAACTCCGTGAAGGCTTATCGACGTGAAGTGATGGACACGCTGCCCAACAGACCTGACTGGCATCGCTACCTGATAGTCATGGGGGCAGCCAATGGGTTCACAGTCTCGGAGGTTCCGGTGCCCCTCTATCCTCGCAACGCAGGCGAGTCCAAGTTCGGAATCGGGCGCATTCCGGTCGGCGCGCTGGACATGCTGGCCGTCTGGTTCGAGCTTCGATTCGCCCGAAAGCCCCTGCTGCTATTCGGATTACTCGGGGCTGCGCTTTTCATCATCGGCGTCATCGTCGGCATCGTCGCCATCCTCTATCGCGTCATCGGCGGCGTTGGGTTCCGGCCGCTGGTGAATCTCGTCGAGACCTGCGTCACGGTCGGCAGTGTTTTCTTCGCGACGGGTCTCCTTGGAGAGCTTATTGCCGCACAACGCGCCGAGATGAGTCAGCTCCGCGCACGAATCGAAGATCTCTCGCGGGAACGCGACACGACCAATCCCTGATCAAATGCACGTACTCTTCCTCACGCACTCGTTCCCGCGATCGGAAGGAGACGCCGCCGGCTCATTCATTCTTCGCCTGGCGGTGGCTCTGCGCAACGAAGACGTCAAGGTGCAGGTCGTCGCGCCCGCCACCGAAGGTGTTCCCGAAGCGGACGAGATCGAGGGAATTCGCGTTGAACGGTTCCGTTACGCGCCGCGCCGTTATGAGCGTCTCGCCTACACCGGCAACATGGCTGGGGACGTCGCTTCGTCGTGGACAGCGAAGCTGGCGCTCGTCGGTTTCCTCGGCTCTGACTTCGTACACGCGGTCAGGGCGAGGCGTGCTTTCGAGCCGCAGGTAGTTCACGCGCATTGGTGGTTTCCCAACGGCGTCGTCGGCACCTGGGTGGGTGGCCTCGCTCATATCCCGTTGGTGACCACGCTGCACGGGACCGATGTGCGATTGGCGCGCACTGTCGGCGTGGCAAAGCCGCTGTTCAGTCACGTCCTCAAACGCTCTGCCGCAGTCACCACAGTATCTCGCTGGCTGAAGGAGGAAACCGAGGCACTGGTCCCCGGTGTCCATCCTACAGTCGCTCCGATGCCTGTAGCCACCGATTTGTTCGAGCCCGGGAACTCACGCGACGGTGCGCGGTTGCTCTTCGTCGGCCGCCTCAATGATCAGAAGGGGCTCGAACATCTTCTTTACGCCATGGCAGCCATGAAGCGGCCGGTCAAATTGGACGTCGTTGGCGACGGGCCGAACCGCGCTGCGCTCGAGAATCTTGGGCGACAGCTTGGAATCGAACCGCGCATCCGCTGGCACGGCCAGGTTCCTCAATCTGCACTTCCTCCGCTCTATCAGAGCGCCGCTGCAATCGTCGTCCCGTCAGTGGAAGAGGGGCTCGGCCTCGCGGCAGTGGAGGCGCTTCTTTGCGAGACACCGGTAGTGGCTTTCGACTCTGGTGGTCTGCGCGATGTGATCCAACACGAGAAGACGGGCCTGCTGGTGAAAGCCGGCGACCGGGCCGCGTTGGCCACTACTCTCGACGAATTGCTCGCCCGCGATGGCCGCGGCACTCAGCTGGGCAGGGCAGGACGCCTATTCGCACTCTCTGCCTTCGCGCCCGAGTCCGCGGCGCGTCGCTACGCAGAGATATACAGACAAGTTCTTGGCGCTAACGCGTCGTAACCTCTTCAAGGTCGCGCAGTGGATCTTTGCCGCGGTGGTTCTGTTCTTCGCGGTGAGATCGCTGGCAACCCAGTGGGCCAAGCTCGAGACGCGGCTGCCCCACATTCATTTTCAGTGGGAGTGGATCGTCGCAGCAACCGCGTTGGTGCTGATTACCTACGCGCTTCTCATCGAGGGCTGGCGTCGAGTCCTGGTTGCGTGGGATTCGCACCTCCCGTTCAGCGACGCCGCCCGGATCTGGTTCCTTTCCAACCTGGGCAAATACGTTCCCGGAAATATCTGGTCGCTGACAGCGATGGGCGTGATGGCGAAGAGACGCGGACTGTCGCCGATCGCAGCTGCCGGCTCGTCGGTGATCATGCAGGCCGTCAGCCTCGCTACGGGGACCGCGATCGTCATGGTTACCGGCGCCAAACTGCTCGGTCAGCCCTTTCTCGTCGGTGCATCGGTCCTGCTGCTGGTGGTAGTGCTTCTCGCGGCGCCGCGCTTCCTTCCACCGCTCGCAAGCTGGATTGGCGGCCTGATTGGACGAGACATCGCGCCTCCATTCGTCCCGGCGACAAGCATATGGACGGCGGCGGCAGCGGGAACACTTTCCTGGCTCTTTTACGGAGTCGCGTTCCAGCTTTTCGTGCGCGGGTTGCTCGGCTCCGCGCCTGGCGAACTCTCCTCGTACATCGCAGTTTACACCGCCGCTTACATCCTCGGGTTCATTTCGCCCATCGCGCCCGCCGGTCTGGGAGTGAGGGAGTTCACGCTTGCCGCCTTCATGACGCAGCTGGGGCTGGCCAACGAAGCTGACGCGGCACTCGTAGCAATCGCAGCACGTCTGTGGCTGACAATCGTCGAGCTGGTGCCAAGTGGGCTGTATATTGCCGCGGGCCCGACTCGAAATTCTCTACCAAACTGATCGATCATGGCTCACCGCCGAGAGAAGTCCTCACCGCGACAGATACCTGTTGCCGCTCCCGATAGCGCGGCGCTTTCAGCGCCGCGCTTCGCGTTTGGCTGGGCCGCGCTCGTCTACGCTCTCTGCACATTGTCGCTCGCGTATCCCGCCCTGGCCGGTCAGTTCCTCGTCAATTCGCATAGCGATCAATACATCGCTGGCTACGCGTTCAGGGAGTTCGCGGCATCGACGCTGAAGGCCACAGGACATTTTCCACTCTGGAATCCTTATCTCTTCGGCGGGCTCCCGTACGTCGCGGCGATGCACGGCGACATTTTCTATCCAACGTTCCTGCTGCGGATGATCATGCCCACGGACGCGGCGATGACCTGGGGATTCATCATCCACGTCTTCCTCGCCGGACTGTTCACGTTTGGCTTCCTGCGCGCAATCGGCTACGGGTTCTTCGGCTCGCTCGTGGGCGGCGTCGCCTACATGATGAGCGGACAAATCGCCTCCTACGTTTCGCCCGGCCACGACGGAAAACTGTTCGTCAGCGCTCTATTTCCGCTCGCGCTCTGGATGCTCTACCGCGGCATTCGGGAAGGGAAGAGCTGGAGCTGGGGCGCCTTCTCGCTGATTGTCGGTCTTTCCGTATTGAGCCCCCACCCGCAGCTACTCCAGTATTTACTCCTCGCGTGTGGGGCGTACGCGCTATTTCTCGCCTTCACCACGCTTGACGCCATCAAGCTCGCACCTCGCGTCTCCATCAGGCGGCTAGGCGCCGCGCTGGTC
>QHUA01000168.1 GCA_003221805.1 Gemmatimonadota bacterium | reverse complement strand
GTCCGTAACCTCACGGTCAATCAGCAACAGGATTCATGTCGGTTTCTGGTCGTCGCGTCTCTACTAATAATCCCCGGAATAATCGCCCGCTCCCACAGAACCTGTGGGACGCGATCGAACGTTTCGGGTAGAGCCGCATGAGATAGAACCAAAGCTCGATTTCCAATGCCCTCGCGTTTCGATCGATGAATGCGGGGGCTTTTTGTTTTTCGCGGGACGAACTCTCACCTGTCGCACTGGAGGAGAACTGTGAACGGATTCACGAGGAGCGCGGCGCTCGCAGCCATTTACCCGAGGGAGCTCGAGCCATGAAGCTCATTACCTGTGTTATCCGCCCCGACCGACTGCCCGCCGTCAAGGAAGCGCTGTTCCGCGCCGGCGTCACGGGGATCACCATCACGCGCGCCAGCGGTCACGGTGGGGAGCGCGACACAGTGACAGTGCGGCGAGGGACGAGCCTGCTCCTGCAATTTCACGAAAAGGTCAAAATCGAGATGGCGTGCTCGGAGCCGTTCGTCGAGGCGACCATCACTGCGATTGTCGGCGCCGCCCGCACCGGCGCGGTGGGTGACGGGAAGATCTTCGTCCAGCCGCTCGATCGCGTCGTCCGCATCCGGACCGGAGAACGGGACAACGCCGCGCTGACGCCGGTGACCGTCGACGAAGTCCAGAAGCACTCACTGCAGCTGGCCGGAAAAGCCTGACAGTGATTGGAAAAACCCAGTCCCGAGCTCGCCCCGAGTTCGGAGTCGATCCCATTTGCGTGGAGGAGTAGCCGTTATGAGCAAGTTGCAAACTGTCGGCGCACGGTTGCGCACGAACTGGCAGGACCCCCTGATTCGGCGCCACGTCGGGCTGCTCTTCCTCGGAAAGGCCATCGGGCTCGGCATTGTGTTGACGCTCATTACGCGATGGTTCCTGCCTTCAATGCTCGGAGCCCAGGCGGCGCCGGCAGCTCCCGCTCTCGATCCCATGGCGGCGATCAACGCGATCAACACCGCGTGGACGCTGGTGGCCGCCTTCCTCGTATTCGGAATGCAGGTGGGCTTCGTGTTGCTCGAGGCCGGGTTCGCGCGCTCGCGCGAGTCGGTCAACATTCTGGTAGAAGGAATCGCCGACACCTGCATTTGCGGCATCACGTTCTGGCTCTGGGGCTTCGCCTTCATGTTCGAGCCGGGAAACGGTTTCATCGGGCTGCACGGATTTGCGCTGCAGGGGCTCGCCGCGACTTACGGTACCACCGGAGTAGCTCTGCTCGCGTTCTGGGTTTTCCAGTTCGCTTTCGCTGACACGTGCTCCACCATCACATCTGGCGCGATGATCGGCCGTTGCGGCTTCGTCGGCGATCTCCTCTATAGTGTCGGCGTGACGGGGTTCATCTACCCCATCATCGGGCACTGGGCGTGGGGGCCGGACGGATGGCTCGCGACCATGGGGCCAATCGCATTCCATGATTTCGCGGGATCCACGGTCGTGCACACGATCGGTGGGGTGATATCCCTGGCTGGGGCAATCGCGCTTGGTCCGCGCCTGGGCCGAGTGTTCAAGCGGGACGGTGGTGGTCCGATGCCAGCGCACGATCTCATCATCGGAGCGGCGGGTGGTCTGATCCTGTGGTTCGGCTGGTACGGGTTCAACCCCGGCAGCACACTGTCCGCCCTCGACAGCGGAGGCATTGGCCGGGTGTCGTTCAACACGACGCTCGCTGCGTGCTCGGCCGGACTCACCGCGCTGTTCTACTCGTACGTGCGCACGAAGAAGTGGGACCTGGCGCTCACGACCAACGGATTCCTCGCTGGCTTGGTGGCGATCACCTGCCCCTGCTACTGGGTCGACCCGGTCGGCGCGTTCTTCATCGGCATCGGAGGAGGACTCGTCGTGGTCTGGGGGATTGATGCGCTCGAATACCTCCGCATCGACGATCCAATCGGTGCGGTCCCGGTTCACATGGTGGGCGGCATCTGGGGCACGCTGTCGCTCGGACTTTTCGCGGCCGGCAAGTACGGCGCCCCAACGCCGACCGGCCAGGATGTCAGCACCGTAGTGACTGGACTCTTCTACGGCGGCGGGCTCGGCACCCTCAAGGCGCAATTCATCGGCAGCGCCGCCGTCACAGCGGCCACCTTCGCCGCAGCGATGACATTGATGTACGCCGTCAAGGCAACCGGAACGCTGCGGGTCGCGCCCGAGGGAGAGCTCGAGGGACTGGACCTGCACGAACACGGTTCATCGGCCTACCCCGAGTACATGATCAGCGGCTCCGAGAGCGTGATTCTCACCGTCGCAAAGGACGATGCAGCGGCCTAGATCGGCGTCAGCATCACGAAACGACTCATAACGAACACGAGGAGACACCGTATATGGCGACCACACAGAGACCGACGAAACCGAAGCGGGGCATCGGATCGAATATTCGAGCCGACGCCGTGAAGAGCGTACTGTCGCTGATCAAGGAGAAGGGCGTGAAGGCCGTCGACGTCAAGTTCACCGACCTTCCGGGAACGTGGCAGCATTTCTCCCTTCCCGCGTCGACATTTGACGAGGACGTCTTCAAGGAAGGACTCGGCTTCGATGGCTCCTCGATCCGGGGATTTCAGGCAATCAACGAGAGCGACATGCTCCTCATCCCCGATCCGGCGACGGTTTTCGTCGACCCGGTGCTCGAGGTGCCAACGCTTTCGGTGATCTGTGACATCTACGATCCCGTCACGCGTGAGCCGTATTCGCGCGATCCGCGCTTCATTGCCTTCAAGGCGGAAGAGTATCTGAAGATGAGCGGCATCGCGACGACGTCGTACTGGGGCCCGGAAGCCGAGTTCTTCATCTTCAATTCAGTGCGCTTCGACCAGAATGCGCACGAGGGCTACTACCACATCGATTCGGACGAAGGAATCTGGAACTCCGGATCGAATCACACCGCGAACCTGGGACACCGGCCGCGGCACAAGGAGGGTTACTTCCCGGTGCCGCCGACCGACCGGCTACAGGACGTGCGGTCGAAGATCATGCTGGCACTAATCGAGGCCGGCGTCCCTGTCGAAGTGCAGCACCACGAAGTGGGCACGGCTGGCCAGGCCGAGATCGATTACCGCTTCGGTACGCTGGTGCAGACGGCAGACCGGCTCGTGACCTACAAGTACATCGTCAAGAACGTCTGCCACAACCTAGGCCTGACGGCGACGTTCATGCCCAAGCCGTTGTTCGGCGATAACGGCTCCGGGATGCACGTGCATCAGTCGCTGTGGACGGGCGACAAGAACCTGTTCTTCGATGAGAAAGGCTACGCGCTGCTTTCTGACAGCGCGCGCTGGTACATCGGCGGGCTCATCGCACACGCTCCAACAGCTACCGCCGGCTGGTGCCTGGCTTCGAGGCGCCGATCAATCTCATTTACTCCCAGCGCAACCGATCGGCGATCTGCCGCATCCCGATGTACTCGTCGAGCCCGAAGTCGAAGCGGATCGAATTCCGTGCGCCCGATCCTTCGTGCAATCCCTACCTCGCTTTTTCCGCGCTGTTGATGGCGGGACTGGACGGAATCCGGAAGAAGACCGAGCCGCCCGCGCCGATTGACGCGGATCTGTACGAGCTCAAGGGACGCGCCAAGCAGGGCATCAAGAACACACCGGGCTCACTCGGCGAAGTCCTCACCGCGCTGGAGAAGGACCACGCTTTCCTGCTCGAGGGAGATGTATTCACCGCCGACGTGATCGAGACGTGGGTGGACATGAAGCGGACCAAGGATTTGCCGGCCGTAAATCTGCGGCCGCATCCGTACGAATTCTTTCTTTACTACGACGCATAAGGAGGAGGTCGAGATGATGCATCGAACATCCGCAGTCGCTCGCGTATCTGCTCCACCGTCCAGAGCCGGCCCATCGCTCCTGATCCACCTGGTTGCGATGATGCTCGCCCTGGCGATTCTCGCTCTATCAATTGCCGCGACCGCCGGCGCCCAAACCGTGAAGCTGCAGCGATCCGATTCACTCGCGCCGGCGGTTCCGCGCACGGACTCCAACAAGGCGGCCGCGGACAGCGCTGCGTCCGCTGCCAAAGCTGCTGCGGCATTGCCCAAGTGGTTCGACGACCTCGCTGTCAACGCCTTCGTCTCCACCGCCTACGAGTACAACTCCAATCGTCCCACGACGGGCACGAACAGCTACCGGGTCTTCGACTTCAACGACAACTCCTTCAACCTCGACGTCGCCGAGCTGGTGGTGCAGATCGCGGCATCGAAGCCGAACGACGCCGGATTTCGCGTGGACTTCGACGCGGGCAACTCGATACCGCAGATCACGAAGACCCAGGACCAGACCGCCGCCCAGTTCGACCTGAAGCAAGCGTTCGCGAGCTACATCGCGCCCATTGGCTCCGGACTGCGCGTCGATGTCGGAAAATTCGTCACGCACTTGGGCTACGAGGTGATCGAGGGATACGACGGCTACAACGACAATTACAGTCGGTCGATTCTCTTCGGCTACGCCATTCCATTCACCCACACCGGCGTCAAGGCGAGCTACGCCTTCTCGAGCAAAGTCGCCGGCATGTTCGAGGTGGTGAACGGATGGGACCTGTTGCGCGACAATAACCACTCGAAGTCGCTCGGTGCGCAGCTCACCCTGACACCTGTCGGTCCACTCAACGTGTTGTTCAATTGGATAGGTGGGCCGGAACTGGCCAACGACAATCACACCAAGCGCAACGTGTTCGACGTCGTGGCGGTCCTCAAGGCGACCAACTGGCTGACCCTCGGCGTGAACGGCGACTACGGGATCGAGGATGGCACGAGCCGAGTTAATCCGGGGTCGGACGCGAAGTGGAAGGGGATCGCCGGCTACGCGGTGCTCGCGCTGACGGACAAGTTCTCAGTCGGATTGCGTGGCGAGACGTTCCACGACGATGGTGGCGTCCGTCTCGGGACTGACACCAGGGCGACGCTGTCGGAGGGCACGCTCACACCCACGTACAAGTTCACCGGTCACGTGCTGGTGCGGGGCGAGGTGCGATTCGATTCAGCGAATCAACCGATCCTTGCCAAGCGCGGAACGCTCAGCGACAAGCAGACCACGGTCGCGGCCAACGTCATCTTCGTGTACTGACGCTGGAGACGGAATGCGGGTAGCGGAAAGCAGATGGTATTAGCTAGAGCGGAACGCGCTTCCCGCTGCCCGTAACCCGTAACCGGTAACCCGTTACCCGCTGCCCGTTACCCGCTGCCCGTTACCCGCTGCCCGTTACCCGCTACCCCAATTTTCCGCTGCTTGGCGCGGTCAAACGATGATGGGCGCGCAAGCGCTGCGATGAACGATTGGGCGTGGCTGATTTCAGGAAGCTCCGCGTCTGGCAGGCGGCGCAGCAGATCGCAATCGATGCTGAGCGAGTTACTACGCGCATGCACGGGACGCGTAGCGCCACGGTGCGCGACCAACTCTTACGCGCCGCGATGTCGGTGCCAACGAACATCGTTGAGGGTAGCGCGCACACCAGCCCGCGCGAGTTTGCGCGTTATCTCGGTTACGCCATTGCTTCAGTAACTGAACTCGAGGGACACGTTCAACTGGCTCGCGATCTCAAGTTGATGACCGAGCACGATTTCACGAGCCTTCTCGCCCGCATCATCGATGTCCGCAAGATGCTCCACGGCCTGCTGAAAAAGCTGCGGGGCGGCTCCTAGCGGGAAGCGGGAAGCGGGAAGCGGGAAACGGGAAGCGGGTAGCGGGTTACGGGTTACGGGTTACTGGTTACGGGCAGTAGGTTTTTTACGCGCTCCCCACCGCACGTTCAATCGCGCCGCCGACCTCGGCCGTGGAGTACGACCGCGCCCCGCGCGCCGCAATATCGACCGTTACGCACCCGTTTTCGATCGTCTCACCGACAGCACGCTCCACCGCTCGCGCTTCCTCCTCAAGACCAAAAGAAAGCCTGAGCATCATCGCCACGCTGAGGATGGTGCCAATCGGATTCGCGATCCCGAGCCCGGCAATGTCCGGGGCCGACCCGTGGATTGGCTCGTACAGTCCGCGTCGCACCGCCGCACCTCCCGCCGAGTCGTCGTCGCCCAAGGAAGCCGAGGGCAAAACCCCAAGCGATCCCGCCAGCATCGACGCCTCGTCGGTGAGAATGTCCCCGAACATGTTCTCAGTGACAATGACGTCGAAGCTCCGCGGATCGCGCAACAGCATCATCGCACACGCGTCCACCAGCACATGATCGAGCGCCACATCCGGAAATTCGTCGCGCAGCACACGGGTGACAGTCGATCGCCACAGCCGCGATGTCTCCAGCACGTTCGCCTTGTCGACCGACGTCAACTTGCGACGGCGTGAGCGCGCCAGTCGCGCCGCGACACGTGTGACACGCTCGACCTCAAAAGTCGTATAAGCGCACTCGTCCACCGCGCGCTCGCCGCCATCTACCCGCTCCCGCCGCTTGTCGCCGAAGTAGATGCCGCCCGTCAGCTCGCGCACAACGATCAAGTCCACGCCCTCGATCCGCTCGGCGCGGAGCGGCGACGACGCAACGAGTGATGGAATAACGGTTACGGGACGAAGATTGGCGTACACCCCTAGCTCGCGCCGCAGGCCAAGTAGTCCCTGCTCGGGACGCTGGCGCGCGGCGGGATCGTCCCAGCGCGGCCCACCGACCGCACCGAGCAGAACGGCGTCAGCATTTCGGCAAAGATCGACCGTTTCCGGCGGGAGCGGACTGCCGCGCGCATCGAGTGCGATTCCGCCGATCAAACCCTCGCGCAGCTCGATCGTGTGGCCATAGCGTTCCGCGACCGCGCGAAGAATGCGCGCGCCTTCGGCAACTACCTCCGGTCCGATGCCGTCGCCGGGAAGGACGGCGACCGTCAGTGAGCGCACAAGGGGCGAAGAAGTCCGACCGTCAGCGCGTGCTGACGCGCGCCGGATGCGCGGATTCGTAGGCGGCTTCAGCAGACAGTGTCTGGCGAAAGGATCCACCGGGAACGTGTGCGATGATCCGTCGGGCAGCGTCGCCCTCTGCGGGGCGAGATCGATGGTCACCCGTGCGCGCGGAGATTTCGCCAGCTGGTCGACGAGGCTTGCATACGCAGTGGGAGCAAGGGTGACTGGGAGTAGGCCGTTCTTGAGCGCGTTGTTCCGGAAGATATCGGCGAAGCCGGTGCTGATGATGGCGCGGAAGCCGAAGTCGAGCAGTGCCCATGGCGCGTGCTCGCGAGAAGAGCCGCAGCCAAAGTTGTGGCCGGCGACGAGGATCGATGCATCAACCGCGACCGGAGAATTAAGGGGAAAGTCAATACGCGGTTGTCCGCGCTCATCGACTCGCCAGTCAGCGAAGAGATGCGCGCCCAGTCCGCGGCGCTCGATCGTCTTGAGAAAGCGCGCCGGAATGATCTGATCGGTGTCTACGTTTTCGGCAGGCAGCACGACGCAGGAAGACGCGAGCGTCGTGAATGGCTCCATCGTTGTCGCCGTCACGACAGGCTTCGCACGTCGGCGATGGCGCCGGTCACTGCCGTCGCCGCCGCGGTGAGGGGACTGGCGAGAAATGTCCGGCCACCCTTGCCCTGACGTCCCTCGAAGTTGCGATTGCTGGTGCTCACGGCGCTCTCGCCGGGCGCGAGCTGGTCGCCGTTCATCGCGATGCACATCGAGCAACCAGCTTCTCGCCATTCAGCGCCGGCTTCCATAAAAATACGATCGAGCCCCTCGGCTTCTGCCTGACTCTTGACGTTGCGCGAGCCTGGAACGACCAGCATCCGCACTCCCGGCGCAACCTGCCGTCCGCGCATCACCGCCGCCGCCTCGCGCAGGTCGGAGATGCGCGAGTTGGTACAGCTGCCGACGAAAACGACATCGACAGCGCGGCCAAGCAGCGGCTGTCCCGGCTCGAGCGCCATGTAGCGGAGCGCCTTGTCGAGATCGGCCCGCTCCGCACCAGTCTGCGCGGCGTCGGGATCGGGCACGCGTCCATCGATGGGAATTGCCATCGACGGGTTGGTGCCGAAGGTAATCATTGGAGCCAGGCTGTCTGCCCGAAGATCCACGGTACGGTCGTAGGATGCACCGTCATCGCTCGCCAGTTGCTTCCAACGCTCGACCGCCGCGTCCCAGTGTGTTCCGGTAGGCGCGAAGGGGCGACCGGCAATGTATTCGGCTGTCGTGTCGTCGGGCGCGATCAGGCCAGCGCGCGCGCCCGCCTCGATCGACATGTTGCAGATGGTCATCCGTTTCTCCATGCCAAGCGCGCGAATGGCCGAGCCCGTGTACTCGAGCACGTGCCCGGTCGCGCCGCCGATGCCGATCTTGGCGATGATGGCGAGGATGATGTCCTTCGCAGCGACGCCGTGCGGCAGCACACCGTCGATGCGCACCCGCATGTTGCGCGGTTTGCGTTGCAGCAATGTCTGGGTGGCGAGAACGTAGCCGACTTCCGACGTGCCGATTCCGAACGCCAGCGCGCCAAA
>QHUA01000124.1 GCA_003221805.1 Gemmatimonadota bacterium | reverse complement strand
GCACGGCGAGAAGTGCTTGTTGCTGGCGTTCGAGGAGAGCCGGGACCAGCTGGTGAGAAACGCGACCGGCTGGGGATTCGATTTCGAGAAGATGGAGGGGGACGGGATGCTGAAGGTGATTTGCGACTATCCCGACCTGTCCGGACTCGAGGACTGGCTGGTGACGATTCAGCGCATCATCAATGAGTTCGGGCCCCGGCGCGTGGCGCTCGACAGCCTATCGGCGTTGGAGAACGTGGGGACGCTGAAAGCGTTTCGCGAGTTCGTGATAGGCCTGACATCGTTCATCAAGCACAAAGAGATCACAGGCATGTTCACCGCAACCACCGGCTCCTTGATGGGCGGCGATTCCATCACCGAGTCCAACATCTCGACGTTGACCGACTCGATCATCCTGCTGCGTTACGTCGAGATGTTCGGCGAGATGAAACGCGGGCTGACCGTGCTCAAGATGCGCGGCTCGGCGCACGACAAGGCGATTCGCGAGTTCACTATCGGCAGGGGCGGAATGCAGATGGGTCGTCCATTCCGCAACGTCACCGGAATTATCGGTGGCGCGCCGATGCACGTCTCGCCTGCTGATGTGGAGCGAGTTTGGTCGCAGTACGACAAAGCCGTCGACAGGCGGCGTACGGAGACAATCTCAGGAGCCTGACTGCCGGTTGGGGTGTAGCTTTCTGATTCCACTTTCGGAAGGCTCGTGAGGCATACAGTCATCTGGCGACGCATCGACAAACCGGGCCACGAATACTCCAGGCTGGTGGAATCCGCAACCGGCGCCAGAATGACCGGCATTGCGCTCGTGTCGCAGGAGAACGTGCCGAGTTATATCGGCTACGAGGTCGAGTGCGATGTGATGTGGCATACGCTGCGCTGCAGTGTGAAGGCATCGGTGGGAGAGCAGCACACGGATCTGGACATTCGGCGTCAGGGGAAACGCTGGACGATCAACGGTCGCGAGGCACCGGAAGTGTCGGGCGCCGATGACGTCGATCTGGCGTTCAGTCCGTCGACGAATCTCTTGCCGATCCGCCGGCTGGCTTTGAAAGTCGGGGACAGGGCGGTCGTCCAGGCGGCATGGGTCCGCTTTCCCGAATTCACTCTGGAGTTGCTCGAGCAAACGTATACGCGTCTGGACGACAATACGTACCGCTATGAGAGCGGCAACGGCGCATTCCGTCGCGATCTCAAAGTCGATGAGAGCGGGTTGGTGCTCGATTATCCGGGCCTGTGGTCCGCTGAGTCGCACACGGTGGACAAGTCGAAATGACAAGCCGTGATCGCATGACGCGAGTCTCGACCTACGTCGAAGGATGCGCCTGACTTGGTGAGAAAGCGCGATCCACACGAGAAGAAGAGAAAACCCGAGCCAATCGGCAACGTCGTGGGCGCGTTTCTCAAGGATTCAAAACTCGAGGCACGTGTGGAGCAGGCCTCGGTGATTCCGGAGTGGGAGCTGCTCGTCGGAAAGGAGATCGCGCGCGTGACGAAACCGATTTCAGTGACGGCGGACGGGACGCTTTTCATCGCCGTGAAGACAAACGCCTGGATGACCGAGCTGTCGCTGATGGAGCCACAAATACTGCGGGCGTTGAACGCAAAGGTGGGTCGGCAGCGGGTGCGCAAGATTCGACTCCAACTAATGCGTTAACCCCTTGTGGCTCAATGGCTTAAGATTATCGGCTGAGCTTGCTTGAACTACCTTGGCGGGGTTAGATTGAAGACTAAGAAACAGTCCGAAATTTTCTCGCAGCTCGACACTAGTGACTAGCTGAATTTTCGCACTGTCCTCGATGGGGATGCATTGGTCCTCATCAGAATTCCTTCCCGCGAGTGATGGCTAAAACAGCTGCAGAAATCAGCACGTCGAAGTACGACGCTGGTCAGATACAGGTTTTAAAAGGTCTCGAGGCAGTAAGAAAACGTCCCGGTATGT
>QHUA01000047.1 GCA_003221805.1 Gemmatimonadota bacterium | reverse complement strand
GATTCATGACGATATACAAGCCAGGTGAGGAGACAACCACTCCGCCGACCCAGGAGCACATCGCTGCCATGGGCAGGTTCATCGAGGAGCTCGCCAAATCGGGCGTCCTCATCCAGACCGACGGGCTCCAGCATAGCTCGAAGGGTGCTCGCGTGAGACTGAACGCCGATGGCACCTTCAAGATCACCGACGGCCCGTTCACCGAGGCGAAAGAAGTCATCGGCGGCTACGCGATCATCGACGTGAAATCGAAAGCGGAGGCCATCGAGCTCACCAAGAGATTCCTCAAGGTTGCCGGTGGTGGCGAAAGTGAAGTCCGCGAGATGCACGACCAGCCGGCTTACGATGCGCGGTCGGCCTCTCCTTCCCAGTTCGCCGATGCAGCCCAGGCGCGCCTTCAACAAGAAGCGACGCGGTAGCAAGCTGTCGTGTCCGACGTCAACCGCGCCATCGACGCCGTCTGGAGAATTGAGTCTCCGCGACTCATTGCCGGTCTCGCGCGCATTACTGGTGACGTCGGACTGGCCGAGGACCTGGCGCAGGACGCGCTTGTCGCCGCGCTCGAGCGGTGGCCCCAGACAGGAGTGCCGGACAATCCCGGCGCCTGGCTCATGGCCACCGCCAAGCATCGCGCGATTGACATGCATCGGCGCAGCAAGCGTATCGAGCGCAAGCACGAACAGATCGGCCACGAGCTCGATGCGCAACAGGAAATGAGCGTGTCGGATCTCGATGCCGCGCTCGACGATGACATCGGTGACGACCTGCTGCGGCTCATGTTCACTGCGTGTCATCCGGTTCTTTCGCAGGAAGCGCGAGTAGCACTCACGCTTCGTCTGCTCGGCGGTCTCACCACCGACGAGATCGCCCGTGCTTTCGTAGTGCCCGAAGCCACAGTTGCGCAGAGGATCGTGCGGGCGAAGCGCACTTTATCGGAGGCGCGGGTCCCGTTCGAGGTTCCCCGCGGTTCTGATCGTGACGCGCGGCTGTCATCCGTCCTCGGCGTCATCTATCTGGTATTCAACGAAGGTTATTCGGCGACCGCCGGTGAGGACTGGGTGCGTCCCGCTCTTTGTGAGGACGCACTGCGGCTCGGACGGATTCTCGCCGAGCTCTCGCCCAATGAGCCCGAAGTGCACGGCCTGGTGGGTTTGATGGAAATCCAGGCGTCGCGTCTTCGGGCGCGGACCGGACCCAAGGGCGAGCCGATCCTTTTGCTGGACCAGGATCGCGGCAAATGGGACCAGCTGTTGATCCGCCGTGGTCTGGCGGCGTTGGCGCGCGCGGAGCAGCTGGGCGGTGCGCGCGGACCGTATGCGCTGCAGGCGGCAATCGTTGCTTGTCACGCGCGCGCTCGCACGGCGGACGAAACCGACTGGGAGAGAATCGTCGCCTTGTATGACGCCTTGGCGGAACTCACTCCGTCACCGATTGTCGAGCTGAATCGCGCGGTGGCGGTGTCGATGGCCTACGGACCGGCGCTGGGTCTCGAGCTGGTCGATGCGTTAAGATCAGAACCAGCATTAAGGTCATATCATTTGCTTCCCAGTGTGCGCGGCGATCTGCTGATGAAGCTCGGACGACACGGTGAAGCGAAGCCGGAATTCGATCATGCGGCTTCGTTGACCCGCAACTCCCGCGAGCGCGAGTTGCTTCTCGAGCGGTCACGCAAGGCGGCCGCTGGAATTTCCGGGGCTCAATGAGAATTTCGTCCGGTATTCGCGCGACCCGATTATTTCTGGCGTTGGTGATGTTGAGTTTCGGGGGCTCGCTCGCTGCGCAACAGCCGGTAAGTCGCGTCACTCGCCGAGGACCGGGCGGCCGCTACGCGATGGTGAACGGCCTGCGGATGTACTACGAGGTGCGGGGTCGCGGCGGAATTCCGCTGGTGTTGATGCACGGCGCATTCTCGAACATCGCCACCGATTTCGGAAAGATGATCCCGACGCTCGCCAAGAACAGAATGGTCATCGCCATCGAAGCCCAGGGTCACGGCCACACGCCTGACACAGATTCAGCGCTGACCTACGAGAGCATGGCGGACAGAGTCGCTGAGCTCTTGCGGCAGCTGAGGATCACCAGAGCGGATTTCATGGGCTACAGCATGGGCGGCGGCACTGCCATGTATCTCGCCGTTCGCCATCCGACGCTGGTGCGAAAGTTCGTTTACATCGGGGGGGCGTCCTACAACCCTGACGGCTTCTATCCGCAGTTGATGGAAGGCGAAGCGAAGATGACGGCGAAGGACCTCGCCGGGACGCCATGGCAGAAGGCGTACGCGCGCATCGCTCCCAATCCGCAGGATTGGCCGAAGCTGGTAGAGAAGATCAAGCAGCTCGATCTGAACTGGAAAGGCTTGCCCGACGCAGATCTGCGCGCGATCAAATCGCCGGCGTTGCTGGTCGTCGGCGACGCCGATGTCGTGAAGCCCGAGCACGTCGTGCAAATGCTGCGTCTGCTCGGCGGCGGAGTGCCTGGTGACATAGTGGGTCTGCCGCGATCGCAGCTCGCCATTCTGCCAGGCACCACTCACGTAACGATCATCACCAGGACTGACTGGTTGCTGTCGATGGTCACGCCGTTCTTCACTTCGAGATGAGGTACGATAATGTCGATATTTGAATCATCACCATCGCCCTGGACCGACCGGATGCTCAGCATCCTGCGCATTGTCGCCGGACTGGTGTTCTTCGTGACGGGCACGATGAAGGCATTTGGCTTTCCTCCGTTTCCAACCGTTGTTCCGCCGCTGCCGATGCCGCCGATGTGGGAGTTTCACGTCGCCGGCTTCCTGGAGACCTACCTGGGAGCTGCGTTCGCGCTCGGATTGCTCACGCGTCCGATCTCTTTCGTGCTCGCCGGTGAGATGGCAGTCGCGTATTTCCAGTTCAGTTTTCCGCTGTCGTTCTGGCCGACTGCTAATTGGGGCACGTCCGCAATTCTCTATTGCTTCCTCTTCCTGTACTTCATGCTCGCCGGCCCTGGTCCGTGGAGTGTGGACGCCATCATCGCTCGACGGCGCCGGACGGTGACGCGAGTTGACTGATGTCACTGCGGCTCCGGCCGCTCCGATTGCTGCCGCCGAAACAACTGGTGCCAAGCCGGGGCGGAGAAAGTACGACCGCTCGATAATCGAAGGGCCGCTGCTTCCTGCGGTGTGGAATCTGGCGTGGCCGACGATGCTCACCAACGTCGTCGGCGGACTGCAGGGAATGGTCGACCAGGCGCTCGTCGGCAATCTCATTGGCTACAAAGCGAACGCGGCGATCGGTGTCAGCTCGCAGATCTTCCTGATCGTCGTGATTTTTATCGCCTCGCTCTTCACCGGGATGAGCGTGCTCGTCGCTCGGTTCGCCGGTCAGGGCGA
This sequence comes from Gemmatimonadota bacterium, assembly GCA_003221805.1. Taxonomy (GTDB): domain Bacteria; phylum Gemmatimonadota; class Gemmatimonadetes; order Gemmatimonadales; family Gemmatimonadaceae; genus UBA4720. Next base: position 12,418 of record QHUA01000047.1, on the reverse strand, counting down.
TCACGACAAAGTCGACCGCACCGTTTATCAGGCTTTCATTACTGCGATCGGCATCTCGGTCTTCATCATGGCGCCGATCGGTTATTTTACGGCGCCCGCGCTGCTGGATTTCGTAAATGCCGCGCCGGCGGTGAAAGCGGAAGCGCTGCCGTTTCTCCGCATCATGTTTCTGTTCAGCAGCGGCATGCTGGTGTTCTTCATGCTCGGCGGCGCGCTGCGATCGGCCGGCGATGCTCGGACGCCGATGGTACTCGGCATCACGCTGACGGTGCTCAACGTCGTCTTCAACGTGATTCTGATTCGCGGACTAGGACCGATCCCGGCATTCGGGACCAGGGGCGCGGCGATGGGAACGTCGATCGCTTCAGGACTGCTCGCCCTTTACTCGCTTTACAAATTGCTGAACGGCGGGTGGGTGGTATCGTTCCCGCGCGGCAAATGGGGTCCTGACTGGGAAATCATTCGGGCGCTGTTCCGCTTCGGGCTGCCAACGGGATTTCAGGGTATCGCGATGAACATCGGCGGAGTCTTCATGCTGTCGTTCATCGGCTCGGTCCCAAACGGCGCAGCTGCGCAAGCGGCGTTCTCGGTCTGCTACAGCCAGCTCTTCTCGCTCGTGACGTGGACGTCGGTCGGACTGATGGGCGCGTCGGCAGCGATGGCCGGTCAGAACCTCGGCGCCGGTAAACCCGATCGTGCCGCCGACGCGGTACACGTCGCGGCGCGTATTGGCGTTTCGAGCGCAGCCTTCGTCGGCATTTTGTTCATGTTCCTGCCGCACCAGCTGCTGGCGATTTTCGGCATGCGCGATCCTGTCGTGGTCGCGATTGGCGTCCAGCTGTTGCGGGTGCTGAGCGTGTCGGGACTCTTGATCGCAGTCGCGCTCACTTACACCGGCGGATTGCAGGGAACCGGCGACACCAAGAGCCCGCTCTACATCTCCATCATCTCACAGATCATCGTGCCGCTGGGGATCTGCTTCGTGATTCAGCAGACGACCCGGCTGGATCCGATCGATATCTGGATCGCGATCTTCGTCGGACACGCGACGCGGTGCTTGTTGAGCGTGGTGAGGTTCAATCAGGGGAAGTGGCGGGACATCGCGGTGGACATCCACCGGAGCTAGCCCGTCCAAAAAAACCGCGCCTGCCATCTCGAACACCTACAAGTAACGGGTTGCGAGATGCGGGTAGCACGGTTATCCGTTCCCGGTTACTACCGCAAGACCGTCCTACTGCCGTGATAGCAAAAGCAAATGCAAGAAAACAACTGCAGTTGCTTTTTCCATACACGGTGGGCAGAAAGGTTCGCACCGAAGTTCACCGGCAACCGGGAACGCTGCTACTCGCACCCCCGCAACGCGTTACGGCTAGGTGCGAGTAGTTGCCGTTTGCCAGTTAGGGCTTCGTCACAGTGAGTCCAGTGACCGTGCCCTCAGTGTTATGAGCGAACCGAATCCCGTACACCCCGTTCGTCGACTTCAGTTTCCCCGCTCCAACCAGATCTGATTTCTTGTAGGTCCCGACCACGGTTCCGTTGATCGAGCAGGTGACGTTGTCGCCCTTGACCGACATCGCGATATCCTGTGTCACCGGCGCGCCCGTCGCCGCAGCCTTGTGCACCGCCGCGTTCGCTTCGCCACCGCGCCCATTCATCTGAAACGGCGCCGGACCGAAACCGCGAACGATGAAGTTGCCGTTGCCGTACGCTGCGCAGTACAGGTAGCTCTGATTGTCGGTGCCCATGTCATTGCCGGCGATGAAAATCCCGTACGGATGCGGATGATCATTCAGGTTCATGTACTTGGGCTCCGTGAACGTCGCCTTGACCGTGTAGTCGCCGCTGGCCGTGTTCGCCGGATTCCAGTAAGCGACCGCCGGTCCGGTCGTGACGTGCAGAGCCTTGCCCTCCTGCGAGAGCTTGGCGTTGCTGAGAAGCTGTCCGCGACGAGCCTCGCCCGGATCGATCTTGCCCTGCCAGCCGTTGACCGAGATTCCTCCACCCGCGACCTGGCGGGTGGTTTCGTTTTGTGCTTTGCCCTTGCACGCGATCAGGGTGATCGCGGCAAAGGGCAACACTGAAGCGTAGATACGGCGCATACGACCCTCTAATTCGGAGTTGGATTGAAAAAACTATCGGCGGGACCGAAAGGCGTAAGAGGGAAATGAATGCGCGGCTACAAGGAACGGTCTTGCGGGGGTAACGGGGAACCGGCAACCGTGCTACTCGCATCCCGCAACCGGTCCCTTGTAAGTGGTGGAGATGCCAGTTGCTTTTCTTCCCCGACCTCAAAAAAAACCGCCCCTCGTTCTATCCCAATGAACGAGGGGCGGAGCGTCTTGCTGAGCTACTCCTGTTCTCCTTTTTAGCTAGACGCCGCTGCAAGATCCCGCAAAGTTGCTGCCAGACTCCGGACCTTCGCCGCATCACTCGATGTGGCAGCGTCCGCGTCTAGCTGTGCCGCGAGCGCGGTGAGAGCCGCCCGATTTTGCATCGTACCCGAGCCGCCACCGACCGCCTGACGGACTTGCGACAACCTGTCAGCGCTGAGCCCCTTCGATCTGTCGAGTTGGTCAGCATAGGCACGAGCGAGCGCCGGTGTCGCTGGCCAGACGAACTTCGGCTGGCCCTGCGTGTTCTGGTAATCGAAGTGCACCGACTTGGCCGCGTCGATCTCGTTCTGGGTCAGGTACGCACTCGGCGTCAGCTCGAAAATGTCCAGACCACGCGCGATCTCGGAGCTGACGATCACGCCGTTGTACCAGTACGCCGACCAGGAGCCAGCGCCGACCATTCTCGTCGAATCCATCGGACCGCGGTCGAAGTACGCGATCTCGTGCGGATTGCGTGGATCGGTCCAGTCGAAAACCGAAATGCCGCCCTGGTACCACGCCTGCACCATCACATCGCGTCCCGGAATCGGGATTAGCGAGCCGTTGTGCGCGACGCAGTTTTCGAAACGAGTCTGCGGCGCGGGCAGCTTGTAGTAACTCTGGAACTGCATCTGATTGCCGACGATGTTGAACAGCGCGTCGGCGCCCCACTCGCGACGATCGGTCGACCGGCACTTCGGCTGGCCACCGCCACCCCACTCGTCGGAGAAGAGAATCTTCGTTCCATCGTTGTTGAACGTCGCTGAATGCCAATACGAGAAGTTCGAATCGGCGACGGCGGCGAGACGCACTGGGTGCGCCGGATCGGTGATGTCGAGCAGGAAGCCATAGCCTTCGCACGCTCCACCCGCGCGTCCGATTGCTGGATACACGGTGATGTCGTGGCACTGCGTCGGGCCGGGACGAGTTGCGCCTGTCGGCGGCTCGGGGCCGATCATCCGTGCGATCATCGCCGGAATTGCGGCGCGTAGGGCAGCGCTATCAGCCGAAGTGGCCGGTCCAGTACCACCGCGAGCCTTGACGATGCTGTCCAGCAGCGGAGTGATGATGAAACCAGGCAGGACTCTCTCATCGCCGCGAATCACCGCCGTGAATCCACCCTTTGCCTTCGCCTCCGCGACCTGTCTCCTGTTCTCCGCGATGTCTGCCGGTGCTTCACCGTGACGCGCGGGCGCAGTCAGATCGTTGAAGATGCGTGGCGAGCTCACGATCGCTGCCTGTTCAGGATGCGCGAGGGGAACCTTGATCACCTCGATGCGGAAGAGCGCCGAGTTCGGATCCTTGTCCGGCGCCGCGCGGACGCAGCCGGCCAGCTCAGTCGGCGAGCGCACGCCGGCGGATCCCGAGATGTAGACGTAGACGTTGTCCGGATCCTTTGGATCGACGAGCAGCGTGTGAGTGTGTGATCCGCGGCACGTCTGGACGTTGCCGACATTCTTCGGGTTGGTGAGATCGGTGATGTCGAAAATGCGGAGTCCGCGGAGGCGATCCTTGCTTACGGTGTCCTTGACGCCCTGCGTACCGCAGTCAACGCGTCCAGCGAGTCCTTCGCCGGAGACGAAGAGCAGATTGCGGTACACCGAGACGTCGCTCTGCGACGCGGGGCAGACGTAACCCTCCTTGAGTACCGGCGCCGATGGATTGGAGATGTCCCAGAACTGATAACCGTTGTAGTTGCCCTGGATTACTATGTTGCCGAGAAATGCGAGGTCGGAGTTGGTGACTCCCTTGAAATGCTCCGGCGGCGGAGTCTGCGACAGCACGTGGAGATTCCAGACTGCTTCACCCGCGTTGTCCGTCCCGGCGCGAAGACCGACGCGCGGGTCGGGCATCGGCTCTCCCGCCGACATGTTGCTGATCGACGGAATGGCGCTGGAGCGCGCGCCGCCGGTCGACGTCGCGCATCCGGCGGCGACGAGGACGGCAGCGCCAAGCGCGAGCGAGCCAACTAGACTGAGACGACGAAGTCGATGCACTGATTCCATGAGTGATTCCTCTGGGGGTGGCGGTGCTGAAAAAAGGTAACTGCGCAATGACTACTGAGTGTCGAGGCCGAGCGTGATGGAGATGAGTATCTTCTCCATGCGAGCGATTTCCGTGGTCTGATCGACGTTGACGTCGGACGCGAACTTGAAGATGACCTCGTCCTGCCCGGCGCCGTAGCTGTCGAACAGCTCCTTCACCATACTGACGGCGCCCTTGTGGTGTTGAATCATGTAGGTCAGGAATAGACGGTCGAACTCTGGCCCGCGCGCGGCATCGAGCTGCTTCATCTGCTCGTCGGTGAGCATCCCCGGCATGAGCATCTCGTGCTCCATGCCCGCCATCATCATCTTCATCCCCGTCGCCGTTGCGTCTGGGACCGGCTGCTGCCGATCGCGCAGCCACGCCTGCATGGTGAGGATCTCGTCCTGCTGGGCGTTGATGATTCTATCCGCCAGACGCTGTACCGCCGGACTCGCGCCATGACTCGGCGCCCATCGCGCCATCACAATTGCTTGCGCGTGGTGATGAATCATCCCCGACATGAAATGGATGTCGGCATCGGTGTAGGGATGCCGCAGGCTGTCACGCTTCGCCTGTGCGATTGCCGCTGCTTCGCTCTGTGGATTGATGACCGCCTTGGCGGTTACCGGAGCGGTCGTCGATGCTGATCGTGTTCCCTGGGTCGCGGTGGTGCAGGCTGAGGCGGCGACGACGATCAGCGTCGCGCAGATACCGCGGTTATGAAATGTGATCATTTTGGTTTCTTGCGAGTAACGATCGCCGAGCTTCGCCCGAGCTCAGGCAGAGGTCTATTTAGTTATATGATACTCGCGGGGAAGCCGTTCGGAAGAAGTGCGGGCGTAATCTTAACGTCACCCTGAGCCAAAGAAGTACACCGCTACTGGCAGGGACGTTCTCAACGCATCCCGGGGTCGCGTTGTCAGAAGGAGGACCGGTCCCGTGGCAAGCACGGGCGAATTCGTTACATCCTCCACTGGAGACTCCGTGCGCTTCTCAACTCTGCCAATCGCCGCGGCGCTGATCGCCGCCGCGTCCCCAGCGTTTGCCCAGACCGACCTGGCGACGCGAGTCAGTAGATCCCCTGATGGCGTCGTGCACGTTCAATTTGCCAGTCGACCGGGTACCTGCGGCGATGGACACGACGCGATCGGTTTTCGGCGGGCGTTCTTCGCCGAGTCCTTTCAGTCGATCGGCAGGTGGAACGCGCCGACCTGTGTGGCCGGTCCGGTGCGCGTAGCGCTTACGGTTTCTGGCGGACAAGTGACGCGGCTGAAGACCTTTGTCAGCGGCTCGTGGACAGCCACCGCTGAGCGTGTAACAGATCTCGGGACGGTCACACCGACCGAGGCTGCCTCTTACTTCTTCGCTCTGATTCCGCGTGTCGAACGCGTGGACGGCAGAGACAAATCGAGAATTCTTCTTCCGGCGGTACTCGCCGACGCCGGCGACGTCGTTCCGCAACTGACTTCGCTGGCGCGTGATGACGGTCGCACACAGGAGACTCGTCGCCAGGCAATTCAATGGCTCGGCTTGCTCGGCGATTCGAAGGTCGTGCCGACGCTCGTGGCTTTCGCCCGGGCTGGCGGAGCGGGGCCGGTGAGCGAAGACGTCGATGAGGACGATGCGGCGCCGGGCATGAAGGGACTGGCGACGTCGGCGATGGCCGCACTCAGCTACGTTGCTGACGGCGCCGGAGTCCCCGCACTGATCGACATCGCGCGCACGGGTAGTCTCGGCGCCCGCAATTCCGCGGTATTCTGGCTCGGACAAGCTGGTGATCCCCGCGCGATCGCCGCGCTGCATGCAATCATCGAGAATACGAGGGAGGATGAGCGAGTTCGCGCGCACGCGATATTCGGGTTGTCACACGGCGACGATACGCCTCCATCGGAATTCGCCTACCTCCGCGCAATCTTCTCGCGTGTCATGAGCGAGAAGATGAAGGAGCAGATCCTCATGGGAATGGGCGAAGACAAGTCCAACGGCTCGACGTGGCTGATCGCCAAGGTGCGTGACAACAGTGAATCGATGGAGACACGCAAGAAGGCTTTGTTTTGGGCTGGGCAGCGCGATCTGACCCCGACCAGGGATCTGGTCGGAGTCTATCGAACCGCGACCGAGTCATCGCTCAAGGAGCACGCACTGTTCGTCCTGTCGCAGCGCGACGACGACGAGGCGATTACGGAATTGATGCGCATCGCGCAAAGCGACAGCGACAAGCACATGCGGTCACGGGCGCTGTTCTGGCTTGGACAGAAAGACGATCCGCGAGTGACGAAGTTCATCGCGGATCGCATCGCACGCTAGCGCGAACTTAATCGCCTTCGTATTTGAATGAGACTTTGATCTTGGCGCGATAGCTCTCGACTTTGCCGTTATTGAGGTGCATGTCGAGCAGCGAGACCTCCGCCACTCTCAGGTCGCGCAGTGTTTTGGACGCGCGCTTGACCGCCGCCGTTGCTGCTTTCTCCCAGGATTCTGTGCTCGTCCCAACCAGCTCGATGACTTTGTAGACGCTCTCCGCCATGTCAGATCTCCGGAATTCCCGTTGATGGTTTTCAGGACTGATTCGATTTGCCTAGACTGCGGAGATTCGGCCGTTCGTGCAAGGAGAGCTGGCTAACCGCACGCCCCGACAAATGTCTCGACCGCGGGTGGGCCCGACCCGCCGTGCTCGGTCTCATCGTGCTTGAAGAAGACGTAGGCTTCGTTCCACTGCTGACCGACGACACGCTTCGCCCAGTCGACCAGCTCGCCCGCGTTGTAATCGAGCTTGTGCAGCCGCAGGTATCCCCACGTCGAAGTGCATATCACTGGACATGTGAAATCATCCTGTTCGGCGATGCACATCGCGATGTCGCGCTCGCGCAGCGCGGAATAGACCTCGTCGTCGAACCAGCTATCGTGCCGGAACTCGAAGGCGTAGCGGCGATCGAAGGGAAGCAGCCCGAGGAAGCCGCGGAAGCGATTCACATCCTTCTTCATGTTGGGCGGCAGCTGGAAAAGAATCGGGCCGAGTCTGTCGCCGAGAGTGGCGGTGTTTTTCAGGAGAAAATCGACGAGACTGGCCGATTCTTCCTTGAGACGCGCATAGTGGGTGATGCGCTGGCTCGCCTTGAGCGCGAAGGTGAAAGTCTCAGGAACCTGAGCTGCCCAGTCGCGCAACACGTTCTCGCGCGGCAGGCGATAGAACGTGTTGTTGATTTCAACCGTCGGAAATTTGCTGGCATAAAAGCCGAGCATTCCGTCGTCTTTCAGGTCCTGCGGATAGAAATTTCCCTTCCACTCCTTGAACGCATAGCCGCTCGTGCCGGCGAGGATCTTCACGAAACCTTGCGGCTTGCCTTTGGCTTCTCCGCCTTCTCGGGTTTCTCGCGCTCGAGACTCGCCTTCAGCGCCTCCATCAGGTCGATGATCTTCGCCTCGCCGCCCACCTTGACGTCGGCCGTGATGTCCTGGCCGTCAACCTTGGATTGGATCGCGTCGAGCACTCGCTCGCGCACGGTGTCTTTGTACTTGTTGGGTTCGAAGGTGTCGTTGGAGGTCTGGTCGATCAGCTGCTTGGCGAGCTTGAGCTCCTGCGGCTTTACATCGCCCTCGGGCACCGGCACCTCGGACGTCGGACGCACTTCATCGGCGTAATGGAGCTGCTCCATCACGATCACGCCGTTGAGCGGACGGAGCAGAACCAGATGCTGTTGTCCACGTGCCGCGTATTGTCCCAGTGCCGCCTTGCCGGTCTCCTTGAGCGCCTCTGACAGCAGACGATAGGCGCGATCGCCGCCCTTGTCGGGGCCGAGGTAGTACACCTTCTCGACGTATTCGCGATCGACCTCGGCGAGGGGGACGAACTCGACGACGTCGATGACGCTAGTAGCCTTCTCCTCGAGCGCCTTCAGCTCCTCGGCGCTCAGGATCACGTACTGATCCTTGGCGAACTCGTAGCCTTTGACGGTGTCGTCGCGGCTCACTGTCTCGCCGTCCTTGGTGCAGATGTACTGCTGCTTGAGTCTCGACCCACACTTCTTGTGCAACATGTTGAACGACACGCTCGTCTTTGACTCTGCCGACGAGTAGATGTTGACGGGGACTGAGACCAGTCCGAAGGAGATCGTCGCGGTTGCGATTGAGCGAGCGGGCATGGTGGAAGGGGGAAAAGGGACGCGGGACGAGGGGCGAGGGAAGCGGGAAGCGGGAAGCGGGAAGCGGGAAAAGAAAAAGTGGCTTTGGACGCATCGACTATTTCTATTTTCTGTTTATAGTCGGTACGTCACAAAAATATTTAATGTTAGTAACTTCTGGCTGTCCAACTTTTATGCAGGACACCTGTGGCCGCAAGTGGTAAATCGCCCGGCGAAAGCGCCGAGCCTCTTACAGACGCTCTAAGTACCTACCGGGCAAAGCGGTCGACGGATCGAACGCCTGAGCCGTTCGGATCGGTCTCGAGCGCTCCGGGAAATCTGTTCGTCGTCCACAAGCACGCAGCTCGGCAGTTGCACTTCGATTTGCGGCTGGAGATGGACGGCGTTCTAAGATCGTGGGCGGTGCCCAAGGGTCCGTCGTACGACATGAACGACAAGCGGCTCGCCGTCAAAGTCGAGGACCATCCGCTCGAATACGGCGACTTCGAGGGCGTGATCCCGGCGGGCAACTATGGCGCCGGCGGCGTCATCGTGTGGGACCGCGGTGAGTGGGTCCCGCTCGAGGATTGGCGAGATGGACTCGAGAATGGCAAGCTTCTCTTCGAGCTCAAGGGCTACAAGCTCCACGGCAGGTGGACGCTGGTAAAGATCAAGAAGAGCGAGAAGGACTGGCTCCTGATCAAGGAGCGCGACTCCTTTGTGAAGTCGCCGGGGGATGTCTTCAATGAGGAGTCCGTCCTCTCCGGTCTTACTGTCGAAGAGGTCAAAGCCGGCGAGAGTCCCGCCGCGCAACTCCGCAAGATTCTGGCGTCGGAAGACAAAGCGGTGCGCGGTCGAGTGGATCCTTACAAAGTCGAGGCGATGCACTGCGAGACGCAGGATGCAGCGTTCACGCGCGACGACTGGCTGTTCGAGCTCAAGCTCGATGGCTACCGCCTGATCGCCAGCAAGTCGCGTGGTGAAGCGCTGCTGCTCACGCGCAACGGCAATGACTACACCAACGTGTTTCCCGAGATCGCCAAGGCGGTGAAGGCGTTGCCGTGCGACGATTGCATCATCGACGGAGAGGTCGTTGTACTCGACGACAAGGGGATACCAAGTTTTTCGCGACTGCAAAAGCGTGGACGACTATCATCGCCGCTGGAGATTGGCCGATCGGCCGTCGAGCTACCGGCAACGTTCTACACCTTCGACTTGATCGCCTACGAGGATTTCGATCTGCGTCCTTTGCCGCTCGGGCGGCGGAAGGAATTACTGAAAGACCTGGCCCCCGCGCTTGGGGCCGTTCGCTACCTCGACCACATCGAGCGCGAAGGGGAAGCGTTTCTCAAGCAGGTGACAGCGCTCGGACTGGAGGGGATCGTCGCCAAAAAGGCAACGTCGAAGTATCGGGGCGGACGGTCAGGCGACTGGATCAAGATCAAGGCGGAGAAGTCCGGCGACTTCGTCATCGTCGGCTTCACCAAGCCGAACGGAAGTCGCGCCCACCTTGGCGCGCTGCAGCTGGCCGATTGGGTGGACGGAACGCTCGTCTATGCCGGTCGCGTCGGAACGGGATTCACCGAGAGTCTTCTCAAGGAGCTTCACGAGCTGCTCGATCCGATCGTGCGCCAGGATCCATTGTGCGCCGGCCCGGTGTTCGCCCCACGCAGCGTGGAAGTCCGCTACCGCGAAGTCACTCCCGACGGTTTGCTTCGACATGCTGCGTTCCTGAGATTGCGCACCGACAAGCGCGCCCACGAATGCGAGCGGCAGGGTTGGCTCGGCGGGGGCGGCGCGACCGATGCGTCTGTGGACATCACCGACGCAACGAGCTCCGAGCCTGATGTGAGCGAGAGTGGAGCAAAGGGCAGGGTAGTGCGCGAGCGCGCGCACGTCGACGCCAATGCGGTGCATGAGCCGCCACCTCCACCAGCAAAGGCACCAGTCGAAAAAAAGATTGCCTTCTCCAATCTCAACAAAGTCTTCTGGCCGGTGGAGAAATACACCAAGGGCGATCTCATCGAGTACTACCGCGCTGTTTCCGTGTGGCTGCTGCCATATTTGGCCAATCGCCCGGTTGTTCTCACCCGATTTCCCGACGGCATTGATGGAAAGTCCTTCTACCAGAAGGATGCGCCGGTGTTCGCGCCCGACTGGGTGCGCACCATTCCAATCTGGAGCGAAGACACCCAGCGCGAGATCAAGTTCTTCGTCTGTGACGACGAGGAGTCGCTGCTCTATCTCGCCAACATGGGATCGATTCCGATCCACATCTGGGCGAGTCGAGCCGGATCGCTGGAGCTGCCCGACTGGTGCGTGATCGATCTCGATCCGAAGGAAGCGCCCTTCGCCGACGTGATTCGCTGCGCGCAGGTGCTGCGCAGAGTGTGCGAAGCGGTTGGGATGCCCAGCTTCGTCAAAACGACGGGCAAGACGGGGCTCCACGTTCTGCTCCCACTCGGCCGACAGTGCACCTACGAGCAATCGCGAATGCTCGGAGAGCTACTCGCGCGCGTCGTGCTGCGTGAGTGCAGTGAATTCGCGACGATCACGCGTCACGTCACCAAGCGAGGCGACAAGGTCTACCTCGATTACCTGCAGAACCGTCACGGCCAGACTATAGTCGCGCCTTACAGCGTAAGGCCGCTGCCCGGCGCGACGGTGTCGATGCCGCTCCTTTGGGATGAAGTGAACGAGTCGCTCGATCCAAAAGCGTTCACGATCAAATCGACCCTCGAGCGTCTGCAGCGAATGGGCTCCGATCCCGTCTCCCCCGTTCTCGACTTAAAGCCTGATCTAACTCAGGTGTTGGACGAGCTCGGCCGCCTCTGGACGGAAAATTCGCGGTCATAGGCCATCATTGGCACGCTCTTAGCCTGCCCCTGTCATTGCGCGCAACTCATCGCGCGACTGCTTCACTAAGAACAACGCAAAACACAATGACGAAACGACCGTTTCGCCTGACGTATATAAATGCGCGCCGTCTATGCGGCGTTGCCGGTTGCGACAACCTACCACAGGCTGCACGAAGAAGGTGGGTCCTCCCCATCAGGGGTAGGCCTCGCGACCCGACTGGAGCCAGTCGCGCGATTCATGAGCCGTACCATGAATCGCAAACTCTCACGCGGGGTGACGCTGAGCCTCGCACTGATAAGCATACTTTCCTGCTCCGAGAACGGCATCACCGGCTCGGATGGAATCAGCACCGACGACATCGACGCCGATGCGAATCGCGTCGCTACCGTCACGGTAATGCTCGCCTCGAGCGCCATCGGGGTGGGGGATACAACAAGGGCAACTGCGACGCTGCTGGACTATCACAATCGCCCTCTAACTCGCATCGTCACCTGGAGTACGAATAACGCTTCCGTTGCGAACGTTGATTCAACTGGCCTCGTCACCGGAGTAGCAGCAGGAACCGCCGAGATCACGGCGACGCGAGGACTCAAATCGGGTAGCGCGACCATTACGGTCACAGGCATAGGTGCGACGGGTACCGGATCGGTCGCGTCTGTCGCCGTTTCCCTCGCGGCGACCTCCCTGAGTCCCGGACAGACTACCCAGGCTACGGCCACTACTTACGATTCGGCCAACAACGTGTTGACGGGACGTACGATCAGCTGGGCGTCAAGCAACATCTCGGTGGCAACCGTCTCGGCTGCCGGGCTCGTTACCGCGGTAGCGCCGGGGACTTCTCAGATCACGGCGACGAGCGAAGGCAAGAGCGGAAGTGCTGCAATTGCCGTTACAACTGCGCAAATCACCAATCCCGGTAGAGTAACCGACCTGAAAGTAATTGCGATCGACAGCACTGGCGTGACGCTATCGTTCACGCAGGTCGATGATGGCACCGGCCAACCCGCGAATTACGATGTACGCTACGCCCCGCCCCCC
>QHUA01000001.1 GCA_003221805.1 Gemmatimonadota bacterium | reverse complement strand
GGACGCGGCAACCAGAGTCCGGGTGGTGTTTCGGCGGTCCGCGCGGCGGTCGTATCTCTTCTGCCAGCGCTTAGACGTCGTGGCGTCGTCTCTGAATGGCGAGAGCACTCGCCGGGATCCTTCGTTATAAAACTCGGCACGATTTCATCGTTGCTGGCAGCACCGCGGCGCAAGCGTGACCGCGCGACGAAAGAAGAGCCGTCAGATCCGCAAGTGCTTGCAGCCCTCGAGAGCCCGACCCTAGCGCTGCTACGTCGCCTTGCCGTTCGATCGCTCGAGTCTCTCGGCGTACGTGAACCGGACAAATTCGTCGAGGCAGAGATGCTGACGAAATTCAACTCACTGGCGGCCGGCATTCCGTCCGGCGAGGGCAGTGAAGCCAAGCTTCGTGAAGCCATCACTGCCGCCCTGGAGCAACTGGACGAGTGATCTTGGCCTCCCGACAAAAACCAGGAGCTTATTGGGGATGATCCGAAAACTCGTTCTTCCGGTGACAGCAGCGCTCGCAATTCCGCTCGCTGCACAGACCACTCCCGGATATTCTCCTCCGTCGGCTGCAGTGGAGCGTGCCGCAGAAGCCGATGTGATCAGCAAGCCTTCGCCAGACCAGGCCTCCGCGCACTCCAGGTTTCTCTCCCTCCAACCGCACATGGCGGGTACGCCCGCGCAGGCTCGCACGCGCGACTATGTCATCGCGCAAATGAAGTCATGGGGTCTGGAGACGGAAGTTCGCGCGTACAAAGTGTGGATGCCGCATCCAGTCAGCACGCGTGTATGGCGAGTCAGCCCTGATCCGATCGAGCTGAAGCTTCAAGAGGGGCCAATCGCCGAGGACACGACTTCTGTCGCATACCCGCAGGTAATGCCCTTCAACGGTTATGGAGCAGCAGGTGATGTGCAGGGTGAAGTCGTCTACGTGAACTACGGGCTGATCGAAGACTATGCGCAGCTCGATTCCATGGGGGTTTCAGTCAAAGGAAAAATTGCGATTGCGCGATATGGCCGATCGTATCGCGGGATTAAAGCGCGCGAGGCAGAAAAGCACAACGCGGTTGGCCTGATCATCTACAGCGATCCCGCCGACGATGGTTACGCTCGTGGCGATGTGTATCCGCTCGGCCCGATGCGGCCAGATCACGGGATTCAGAGGGGAAGCGTGATGAATCCGAACGGCGATCCGAGCACGCCGGGTTATCCGAGCACGGAGAACGCGAAACGAATTCCGTTGGCGCAAATGGAAGTCCCGCGTATTCCTGTGCTACCGATCTCCTATGGAAATGCCGCCGAACTGCTACGTGGATTGTCGGGCAACTCCATTCCCCAGCCGTGGCAGGGAGGTCTCGGCTTCCGTTATCACGTCGGGCCCGGACCAGTACGGGCGCGAATTGCCGTCGCTACCGATGCGAACACGAATCCTTACAAGGAAATCTGGGACACCTTCGGAGTGATTCGTGGCACCGATTTCCCCGACGAGATCGTGATGATCGGTGGTCATCGTGACGCGTGGGGACCCGGCGCCGCAGACAACGTGAGCGGAACCGTCAGCGTACTCGAGGCGGCACGCGCCATCGCCGAGCAGGCGAAGGCGGGGAAAACCCCGAAGCGAACGATCGTATTCGCGACCTGGGATGCCGAAGAGTGGGGATTGATCGGATCCACGGAATACGTCGAAGAAGATTCGCTGCGCCTGCGAAAAAACGCCGTCGCGTATCTAAATCAGGACGACATTGCGCAGGGCCCCAACTTCGGTGGTGGCGGATCACCGTCTCTCCGCGCACTGTTGCGTGACGTTGCGAAGAAAGTTCCTGATCCGAGTCATGAAGGCAGTGTGTACGACGTGTGGAGGAAGCGGGCTAACCTCGCGGCTGATTCTCTTGAGCCACCGATGGGAGATCCAGGCGGCGGCTCCGATTTCGCCGGCTTCTACAACCATCTCGGAATTCCAATCGCCGATTGGGGATTTAGTGGGCCGCAGGGCATATATCACTCCGCGTACGACTCGTATCATTGGATGACGAAGTTTGGCGATCCAAAGTTCGAGTACCACGTGGCGGCGGCGCGCATTGGTGCGTCGATGCTGCTGCGCATCGCCAACGCCGATATCCTTCCCTACGACTACGTAGAGTTCGCGCGGACGATGCGCCGATTCGGAACACGAGTCGACAGCGCAATTGCAAGCAAGCATTGGAAGACTTCGACAGCGGGTCTGACATCGGCGATTACCCGGATGGGAGACGCAGCGGTTGCGTTCAATGCGGCGCGTGATCGCGCGCTTACGGCTCAGCTATCGACAGCAACGCTCAAACAAGTCAACGCAAACCTGCTCGAAGTTGAACGCCAGCTTACAAGACCACAGGGTCTGGTTACGCGGTCCTGGTTCAGAAACCTGATTTACGCATCTGACGAGAACAACGGTTATGCGACGATGGTTCTCCCCTCGGTAAATGAAGCGATCCGTCTTGGTGAGGAGAGTGCTGTAGAACGCGAATTAGCCGATCTTGCCAGCCGCTTTGACGCAGCGACGCACATGCTGCAGCACGCGACGGCGTTGATAAAGTGAGAGTGGGACGCGAATACATTCGCCATTCCGTACCGGCCCGGACATTGCGATAGAGTCGTTCTCGTCAAGAACGGAACGGCAGGAAGCTTGATGCGAACCACCGAGTCAGGAGTGCGACGCTCACGTCTCACCTCCGAAGAAATAGCCGCCATAACCGCGTACGGAGCGAGAGCAGTCTGGCCGTCTGGATTCCAACTGTATCAGCGTGGTGCTCCGGCTGACGGTGTTTTCATCGTCCTCGAAGGGCACGTGGTACTGCGCAACAAGATCAAAGTTGGCCGTGGATTCGTGCCGGTCATCGCTACGGCGGGACAGACATTTGGCAGCGAGGGACTTTCACCGAGCAGCTGCTACGTCACCGACGCGAATGCATCGGAAGAGACGAGGACGCTGTTTCTTAGCGGAGCACAGTTCCGCGCATTTGTCCGTGAGCGACCGGCGCAAACGATTCCACTTCTGTCGCAGATCATGTCGGAGCGCGCATACCTGCTCGAGAAGCTTCACGAGCTCGCCGCGCTGAACGTAGATCAACGGCTGATGTCCACGCTCACGCACTTGAGCAGCGACAATAGCTTCACTGCACCAGATGGGCGGCTCAAGCTCGAGAACAGCCATCACCGACTTCTTTGTGAGATGGTGGGCGCGACGAGAGAGTCGATCGCGCTTGCCCTGAGCCGGCTGGTGTCGGCGGGAATCGCCGAGCGGAGGGGTATGACGTTTCTCATTGAACCCGGCTCGCTTGGCTCTACATTCAGCGACATCGGTGACCGGGACACCGCGATGCCGATGGTGAGAGAAATGTCTTCGTGAGGACGAATGGTCGATCAGCAAAGTGCTGACCCAGCCATAATCAAAGGAGCTGAGACAATAGATCTGCAGGAGGAGGGCTCACACGGAGTTCTCCTCCTGCATGGTTTTGGGGATACTCCTCAAACTCTTTCTCTGCTGGCGCGCAGGCTTGCCAAACGCGGTTACGGAGTATTTGCGCCGCTTCTGCCCGGTCACGGTCGCGATATGGCGGCATTCCAGCGAGCACGAGCGGAGGACTGGATCGATGCAGCGAACAGTTCACTTACGCGCATGCAGCAGCGATATGCGTTCGTCAGCGTCATTGGTCTCTCGATGGGCGCAGCATTGGCAGTTCTGATCGCTGCTGATACAAAGATGATCTCGTCGCTGGTGCTGATCGCTCCCTATCTCGGGATGCCAATCCAGATTCGTCTGGCGGCAGCAACGCATTGGCTGTGGGGGCCACTCGCAGGTGAAATCAATGCCAGAAATCCGCGTTCCATTCGCGATCCAATAGAACGAGAAAGAAATCTCGCCTACGGGGCGGTAACCGGACGTACGCTTTTCGAGCTATCGAAAGTCGTCAAGCGTTCGAGGAAGGCTCTTCCCGGCGTGACAGCTCCGACTCTGGTAATCCTGTCCAGGGAAGATCCCAGAGTGGCGCCCGCTGTTGGTGAGTTTGCGCTGAAGACGCTGGGCGCGCGCGACAAAAAGCTGGTGTGGACCGAAGGTGCCGGGCACATCCTCACGGTCGACTATGGCCGGGAGCATGTCTTCAGCGAAGTCGAGAAGTGGTTGCGCCTGCACGACGGCCGAAGCGCGACAGCCGCCGAGGATGACCGAGCGGCTGTCGAACGGCCCTGAAACTAGAACCGATCCTGGACGAATTCGGTAACCGTGTCGACGGCGCGCTCGCCCAAGTCTGCCGCCTGATGAACGACTCCGCTGGCGACGCGTTTCACCCGGGCCACGGGAGACGTCGATCTACGACGGCGACGGCTTCCTCCACTCTTCCTACCGCTGCTCCGACGTCCACCTTTGCGAGCGGAGGATCGCCGGCTCGACTTCCGTGCGGACGATTTGCGACCGCTCTTCCGACGAGCGGATGATTTCCGTGCGCCGCGCCGCGACGACTTGCGCGCAGAGCTCCGCGAGCGTTTTCGTGCGCCTCCACTCGACCTCTTTCTACCACCCCTTGAACGACTGGATTTTCTTGCTGCAGCCATGGAAAGCTCCGGTGTAGGAGAGTTCGTAAGACGGATAGCAAGATTCGCGCACAACTTGTAACAGTCGTGTCGCGTGCGGCAACGTGTGACCTTGGTAATTAAATGCTGCGCGTCTCACCGTGTCGCAGGATCCAGAGATCGTTCGCATCGTGGTTAGCCGTCTGCCATAGCTCCCGCATCCACGCAGGCGGCTCGTCCATCGGCTCGTCGGTCAGCTTGAACGTTCCCCAATGACCGGCAACCATCGCCAGCCGTCGACCCTGTTGCGCGGAGGTAAGTTGCGCTACGGCTTTGATGCAGTCCTCGGGATTCATATGTACGGTACCCATGAACCAGCGCGGTTCATACGCACCAATCGGCAGGATTGCCAGCTCGAACGGCCCACAGCGTTCGCCGATAGTACTGAATTCGGGATGGAGCGCAGTATCGCCGGCGAAAAAAACTGAATGCTGAGCGGACTTCAACGTCCATCCGCACCACAACGTCTGATTACGGCGGCCGAGAGTCCTGCCGGAAAAGTGCTGCGCCGGAACGCATGTCAGGCCCAGAGCACCAACTGAGCTTTCCTGCCACCAATCGCGCTCGGTGATGTCTCGCGCTCCGCGGCGCTTCAGAAAAGCGCCAAGTCGAAGCGGAGCCTGCCAAACGACCGCGGGATATCGCTCGGCGATGCGCGAGATCGTATTCGCGTCGAGATGATCGTAGTGATCGTGGGATATGAGGACCGCGTCGATCGGTGGGAGACGATCGAACTCGATTGCCGGAGGTACCCAACGGCGCGGCCCGGCGAACTGCACCGGTGAAGCGCGTTTGCTCCAGATCGGATCTGTGAGAACATTCAGTCCGGCGATCTGGATCAGCCAACTGCTGTGTCCTACCCAGGTGATGGTGAGCTCTTCCGGCGCAGTACGAGGAACCGTAAACGCAGGAGCAACACGCACAAACGTGCTTGGATCGGGATCAGGCCGGCGAGGTTCACGTCGTCGCTCGACCAGTGTCCATTTAAGGAAATCCCGAAGCCCCCCAGGTTGCCCTCCCGGCCACGGATTCCTAAACCCGCCGTCCGGGCGATGATGGTTGGAAAGTGACATCTGTGTGGAGCGTCAGGCGAGTTTTGGTGCGGCCAGGTTCTCTTCGAGGTGAGCTCGTGATTTCATGCCGACCAATGCCGACGCAACGGGCAAGGATTGTGTGAACGCGATGGCGCGACGTGCATCCGTCTTGAATCCCGGGAACTCAGCGTGAACCTGCCTTGGGAGAGAGCGCGTCAGCTGTGACTGCATCAGTGTCGCACTACCGATCACGGAAACCCCCAGACGACGCGCCGCTTCCAGCAATGGAACATTGTCAGCTTCCAGACGCTGAGTCGGCAGTCGTACGGCTTCCGTCATCGCGAGATTGATCCTCTTCAAGGCTTAAGTGATTTCGGGCGTCAGCCGCCACGCGGAAGCCATTCCAGGTAGCGCAGCCATATAGCCCAAGGGCACCACGTTTTACCTGCCGCTCCAGGGTAGCAAATGCTTCCTTCATTACCTCAAGAAATCTCGGTCGACCCAGAACCTCCAGCTGCTGCTCCGGATTGTGGAGATAATAAACGTCGATCACCTCGAGGCCGAGGTTATTTCTGCTGCGCTCGATCTGGTCATCCAGATATCGCGGAGTGAGACAATGGCCGCCGGCGACGACATCGTCAGGCTTCATCACGCCTCGATCGAAGTACTCGTTGTCGAGAAAGTCGCGATAAGCCTCTTTCGTGGTCGGAGGAATTTTCTCGAGCGGGATGTAACCGCCCTTGGTGCAGACGACGACCTCCTCGCGCTTGATCGCGCGCATCGCGATCGCATTCCTGATTGCTTCACCGACTGCGCGCTCTGACCGCTGGCACCGATAGTTGATCGCCGTATCGACCAGGTTGACACCTTTCTCGAGCGCCGTCCCCGCGGCTGTCCGGTAGCGCGCGTCCTCTTTGTCGTCGCAGTCGCCGAGGTAGGTGCCAAGCCCAAGCGAAGAAACCAACGGACCATTGGCGAGCTCGCGGTAGAAATGATCACCGTGCGTCTTCGCGAATCGCTTGCAAAAACGCTTCGTTCCATCGAGCGTGGCACGGCCTTCAACCAGAGCCGCCGCAGGTGTAGCAGTCGGAGTTTGAGTGCGCGTCATTGCGGGAGAGGCTACCCGCGGCGGAGGAGTAATGCAAGGTGCTTGTAAGGTACGCTGGCCCTTACGTTGCTAGGCAGTGGGGCGCAGCTTACGAGTTTTCTCTAACGCCAAAGATCCGAAGTGAAAGCATACGCATTTCTCTTCATAGCGCTTGCTGCATGCGCGCAGCAGCGTCCAGTGGTACTTCCACCGGTTCGCATGGAACCGGCGATCGACACATCGCCCGTGTCCGGCTCGCGCAACGTGTTCGACACGAATCGCGACGATCTATTTGCGACAACAAACCGCATCGACTGGCCCGGTCCAAATAGCTATCGCTCTTCGATTGGTGCGCCGGGACCGGATTACTGGCAGCAGCGTGCTGATTACACGATCGTCGCAACTCTTGACACCGCCACCACCGAGCTTTCCGGCTCGGTGCAGATCAGATACACCAACAATTCACCTGACACCCTGCGGTATGTCTGGGTGCAAGCGGATCAGAACCTTTATCGATCCGGAAGTAAAGGATCGGCTTTGTTTCCAGCCGACTCGCGTTGGGGTGTGCGCGGTTTTCAGGGTGGCTACGCCTTCAGCGACGTCAGCGTCAACGGCATTTCAGTACAGCCGCGTATCGACGACACGATGATGCGTCTCGATCTTCCCGCTCCGCTGGCGCCACACGGCGGGAAGGCGACGATTGCAATCAGGTATTCCTTCCGCGTTCCTGCACATGGATCCGATCGGATGGGACGCGACAGCTCGCTCTACGAGTTAGCCCAATGGTACCCGCGGATGGCGGTGTACGACGATGTGCGCGGCTGGAACACGGATCCGTATCTGGGGCAGGGTGAGTTCTATCTCGAGTATGGTGATTACGATTACTCGATCACGCTGCCAGCGGGTTATGTAGTCGCCGGAAGCGGCGCCCTGCAGAACCCAGAGCAGGTTCTTACTGCGGAACAGCGACGCAGGCTCACCTCAGCATCCACCAGCAGCGCCGTAGTGCAGATCATCAGGCAGGCCGAAGCGGCTGCTGCCAAGAATCAACCAACAGCGGGGACCAAGACCTGGCGATTTCGCGCGCGCAACGTTCACGACGTTGCCTGGGCCGGTGCTCCCGACTTCAGGTGGGATGCCACGAGCTGGAACGGGATCCTGATGCAGGCCTACTACGAATTCCCGAAAGCCGGAAAGGCGTGGGAGCAAGCCGCGGAGCAAACTCAGTGGACGATCAGGCAGTACTCGGAGCTGTTTTTTCCATTTCCTTATCCGCAGGCGACGAGTGTCGCTGGCCCCGTTGGGGGAATGGAGTATCCGATGTTCGTGATGGTGCATTATGGCAGCGATGATCCGACATCCATTTTCGGGACGATCAATCACGAACACGGGCACGAGTGGTTTCCGATGATCGTCGGCTCGAACGAGCGGCGCTACGCGTGGATGGATGAGGGAATCAACACCTACCTGAATGCGTTCGCGAACGAGGCCAGATACCCAGGTCAGAGCGCGTATCCAGGTTACCTGCGGAACTGGGCTGACGCAGTCGCTAACGGAACGCAGTCGCCACTGATGACGGCGCCTGACAACATAGATCCGACAGCACTCGGCGCGATCGGGTATAGAAAACCGGCGCTGGTACTGTTGACGCTCAGAAATCACGTCGTCGGCGCTGATCTCTTCGACAAGGCATTCAGGGAATACATCCGGGCGTGGGCGTTCAAGCATCCAACGCCGGGAGACTTCTTTCGCAGCATCGAGAACGGTACTGGCGAAGATCTGTCGTGGTTCTGGCGTAGTTTCTTTTATACGACTGATGTACTCGACATCGGAATCGACAGCGTCACGATGCAGAGCTCGGAAGGACAAAATTTCGCCAGGATCTCGCTGCATCGGCTGACCTCCGTACCGTTTCCTGTTCGCTTCCGAGTGGCATATGCGGATGGTTCGACAGAAGATTTCTCACTGCCGGTGAATATCTGGGCGCATGGAAACAGGTTCGACGCGGTAGTGCCGGCGCGCGGAAGAGTAATGGGCGTACGGTTGTGGCCGGACCCGTCGGTTCCCGATTGGAACGCTGCTAATGACACCTGGGGGAAACCGCCAGCCGCAAATGCTCCTGGACCGGTTACGAGACGGTGATGTGGTCGTTTGGAATAGGGACGCTGTTCGGGTAGATTGCAGCGTAACTAGGACTTAGATCAACGGAGTAAGTAATGCCGGATTTCGGAAGCTGGGCGTCGGCGTGGTGGAAGCCGATCCTGTTCGTGATCATTGCCGGACACCTCACCAACGTGTCAGTCACACTTTTTCTGCACCGCGCGCAGACACATCGCGGCGTGAAGCTTCATTACCTTGCTGCGCTACCGATGCGCCTTTGGCTCTGGCTTTCGACGGCGATCGTCACCAAGGAATGGGTTGCCTGTCACCGGAAGCATCATGCGTTTGCCGATCGCGAGGGAGACCCACACAGTCCACTGCTGGAAGGACTGCGCAATGTCATCCTCAAGGGTGCCTTCTACTATAGAAAGGCGGTTCGCCAGCCCGGAGTCCTCGACAAATACGGCAAGGGCACGCCGAACGACTGGCTCGAGCGACACCTTCTCTCGCCGCTCAACTGGCTTGGTATCGTCGTTATGCTCGGCGTCGATATTTATTTGTTCGGATTCTTCGTCGGCCCGCTGGTGTGGGGCATCCAGATGATCTGGATTCCGTTCTGGGCGGCGGGGATCGTTAACGGAGTAGGACACGCGGTCGGGTACCGGAACTTCAACGTCAAGGACGAGAGCCGGAACATCTCACCCATCGCGATCTGGCTCGGCGGAGAGGAGCTTCACAACAACCACCACGCTGACCCGCACTCGGCGAAGTTCAAGGCCAAGTGGTACGAGCTCGACATCGGATGGGTATATCTCCGCCTGCTCTCGATTCTTGGCCTAGCTAAAATCTCCTACGCGCGGAGCTAGGCTCCGTGGCTGAGACAGTAACATGCGCGCGGTGCGGACAAACGCGCGCAGGGTTTGTCAAACCTCCTTTTCCCGGCCTGATCGGGTCGCGCGTCGTCGAAGAGATCTGCACGCAATGCTGGGCTGACTGGCTCAAGCAGCAGACGATGCTCATCAACCATTACGGCTTGAACGTGATGGATCCGCAGGCACGAGCCTTTCTCACCAAGAACATGACGGCGTTCCTTTTCAAGACGGGCGCTTCATCAGAGATCGACACGAGCAAGAAAGGCACGATCACACATTGAGGAGGCGGAAGTTGAAGGCAATTGCCGCTTTACCTCTCGTCGCGCTCGCGGCGGGCTGTACGACTTTGAGTGGTGGTGCCGGTAGCACTGGGCGCACCGCCGTGACACCCCCGCGCTGGACCGATTCCGTGATGGCCTCGATGACGCTGCGGGAGAAAGCGGCGCAGATAGTCTGGCCGAGCGTGTTCGGCGATTACGTATCCGGCGACTCGCCGCAATGGCGGCGGCTGACGCAATACGTTCAACAGGAAAAGGTCGGCGGGTTCACGATATCGGTGGGCTCGCCGACAGAAGTTGCGGCGAAGCTCAACGCGCTCCAGTCGATGAGCAAGATTCCGCTCTTGTTCGGGGCTGACCTGGAAGCCGGTGCCGGCTTCCGCGCACGCGGCGGGTATTTCGTTCCCAACGCGATTGACCTCGGCGGTGCCAGCCTCTTCCCGCCGGAGATGGCGATCGGAGCAACGCGTGATACCACACTCGCTTACGAGGAAGGTCGTCTCACGGCGGTCGAAGGACGCGCACTTGGAATTCACATCGCGTACGCTCCCGTTCTGGATGTAAACAACAATCCCGACAATCCGGTCATCAACACGCGCTCTTACGGCGAAGATCCGCAGCTCGCAGCGCGAATGGGTGTCGCGTTCATTCATGGCCTGCAGGATCACGGCATGATCGCGACAGGAAAGCATTTTCCCGGACACGGCGACACGGGAGTCAATTCGCATCTCGCACTTCCCGTGGTGACAGTCAGCAGAAGTCGGCTCGATACCGTGGAGCTCGTACCGTTTCGTGCTGCCGTCAACGCTGGGGTTGGCGCGATCATGTCATTTCACGGTGCAATGCCGGCCCTCGATTCGTCGAATGTGCCCGGAACGCTCTCGCCAAAGGTTCTGACCGGACTGCTGCGCGGAGAGATGGGATTCCGCGGGATCATTATTTCTGATGCGATGGACATGCGCGGCGTGCTGGACACTTACGGCGCCGAAGAAGCAGTGAAGCGAGCGATCGCCGCCGGAATAGACGTGCTGATTCAGCCGCTTGACGTCTCAAAAACGATTGACGCAGTGCTCGCCGGCATCTCTGAGGGGCGCTACACGGAGGCGCGGCTGGATTCGTCGGTTCGAAAAGTTCTGGAAACCAAACGCCGGCTTGGGCTTGCTGAAAACAAGCTCGTCGATATCAACGCGCTACGGTTTCTTGTCGGTGACAGCGCCAACGCACAGATAGCGCGGACCGTGGCTGAAAAGTCGATTACTCTCGTGAAGGATTCACTTCGGCAGATCCCGCTGCTCGTCGACACCGCCAGAGTGCTTTCAATAACAGTTGCCCGGCGCGCCGATCTCTCCGCCGGAAACGCGTTCAACGCCGAGCTGCGATCCCATCTGTCAAAACTGCGGAGTGAGTTTGTCGCGACTGAAGACGCGGCTCTTAACTTTCCGCGGTTGATCGCCGCTGCCGATTCGGCGGATATAACGATTGTCAGCTCGTACGTTGGCCAGAGCTGGGACGCGACTACGGCTAGCTCGCCTGAAGCGTTCACGAACTTCGTGCACACGCTCGTCGATCGCGGCAGAAAACCGATCGTCGTCGCTTTTGGGAATCCGTATCTGTTGCAGCAGCTGCCGTGGGTCGGTGCTTATGTCGTTGCGTGGGGAGGCTTTCCGGTCTCACAGGTCGCGGCAGCGCGAGCGATGTTGGGAGCCAGCACGATCTCAGGGCATTTACCCATCAGCATCCCTCCGTACGTGACACGCGGTAGTGGCGAGGAGCGAGCGGTTCAGCGTCGCTAACCACGTCACCGCTAATCGTTGACGAGCCAACAATTTTTTTTGAGAATTTTTCAGTTGACGATTTAGAAGTTCGCGCATATATCCATAGCTGCCCGCCTGAGACTCTCCCGCACACGCGCGAGAGTCGCCTCAAACAAAAAACGTCCGATGCGGACTTGACTTTAGTCGCAGAAGGTGACTAATTCGCATTCACCATGCGCGACCGCTCGTCACGGACTTCGTCTTTCAGCGTCGATGTAGTTCTAGTTACGGCGACGAGGAACGAGCTGGCAGTTTTGCTCGCACGAAACTCGAGTGACCGCGAGCGCTGGTCGCTGCCGTGGCGATCTCCGCAAGCTGGCGAGAGCCTGGAAATCGCTGCGATCCGTGCGGTGCAGGAGGCACTCGGCGAAGTGCCAAACGGGATGGAGCAAATCGGCGCATTCGGCGACGGTAAGCGGCATCCGAGCGAATCAGATGTTTCAGTCGCCTACCTGGGTTTGGTGCCGCACGAAACGGCTTCGCCGCGCGCCGGTTACACCTGGTTCCAGGTCGCTGATCTACCGCCACTTTCTCCCCGACAGCGGGCGATGGTCGAAAGCGCCGCGAAGACCATCCAAAGCAGGCTCGATCAGGCGCCGGTCGCGTTTCGACTTCTCCCCAACACCTTTACCCTCAGCGAGTTACAGCAGATGTACGAGTTGCTGATGGGTAAACGCCTCCACAAAGCGAGTTTCCGACGTGCCCTTCAAGCGGCTTGGCTCGTCGAACCTACGGATGAATGGCGCAGTGAAGGCCGCGGGAGACCGGCGCAGCTTTTTCGGTATCTACCGAAGAAAAAGCGTAGACCGCACCGTGGTGTGAGGTTTGATTTCCTCTACCCCTGACACCAGTAACAAGCCGGTATCAAGCTGGTAAGCGGTCGAGGAACCTCTTGCGGTGTCGGTGTATTAGTTGCAATGTGTACCTAAGGTAAACACCCTGCACAGAGGGCCTGTTAGCTATGCTGGCTTATCTGGATAGTTTGTGCGCAGCGCTGCTCGCACGAGACAGCACAGAGATACAGCGACTTCTCGCACTACCTGCCGCGCGTGATCTGCCGCGAAGAGTGCGTGAGGAAGCCGTCGCGATTTCTCGGGCAGGCAACCGCAGCTTCATGGCGCCGATTCATGCGCTCCATTTCTATTACAAGCTCACTCACATGGTTGATGAGTCGAGCGATCCGATCTTCGGCGATGCCGCGAAACAGAACGAGCCCGAAGGCGGACAGATGGAGCTCCCGCTCCGCAAAGTTGGAAACGGCGGTCGTTAAGCCTCGTTAGACGAGCGCGCGAAGCGAATTCTTCTTCCTCATCGCTTCGTTCCAGATATCGCCCATCTTCTCGAATCTCTCGACTGCGTTGCCGAGGTGAAACTCGCGTGGGTCGAGATCGTCGGTTAGCTCGCTCGATTTGAGCGGAGTTGATACCGTTGCGCCCGGTTTGGCGCGCACGCAGTAGGAACTCGCGACAGTCTTGCCCTGGATGTTCTGCAAGTAGTCGACGTAAACCGTTGCAGCGCCGCGAGCTTTGACGGACCGTTCGATCGTTGCCTCCTTCGGGTGCGCAGCGACAACCTTCGTGGCGATCACCTGCGCGACAAGAGTAGCTGCGTCGTTGGGCGTTCGCGCCGGAAGGGGTAGATAGATGTGTAATCCGCTGGATCCGGAGGTCTTGATGGCCGCATTGAGCCCGAAGCTATCGATGATTTCCTTTGTCCAACGAGCAACCTGAACTACGCGACCAAAGTTCGCGCGCGGTCCCGGGTCCAAATCGATGATGGTGTAATCGGCGTACTCTAGTACGGGAACGTGTGAGTGCCACGGGTCGACGGAGATGGCGCCGAGCTGAATCGTGTAGAGCAGCGTGAGCAGATCGCCGCCAATGTAGCGCGGCTGCTTATCTCCGTTATCCGTGATGATCTCCTCGACCCGCACCTCTCGAGGCGTCGTCTCCGCTGCCTTTTGCTGGTAGAAGCTCTCGCCGTCGATCCCATTGGGGAACCGTTTGAGAACGAGCGGCCGATCGAGGATTGTCGGCAAGATGTAGTCGGCGATGCGCACGTAGTAACGCATGACATCGCCCTTGGTGAACTTCTCCTTGGGGAAGAACACCTTGTCGAGATTGGACACCTTGAGGCTCTTATCGCTACCGAAATCGAGTGTGGCATCGCCGCCTTTCTTCTCGATGTCCGTCAGCTGGGAGAGCAGGGAATCGGCGTTGTACGTGGCCCGCGGTTTCCCCGAGCGATGTGTTGGCGCCGCCTTCGCCCGTTTTGCGGGACGCTGGGCGCGCGCAGCAACGCTCAGACGTGCGTGCCTTTTCTCCGTAGCTCCTTCACCCGTCGATTTTTTCTGGACGCTCGTTTTCTCGAACCCCACATCACGGGCATCCTTGTCGTCGCGGACGCCGAGGAAGACCGGCTGACGGAGGCGTCGATCGGCTGTCCATTCGCTGAACTTCACTTCGACGACGACTTTGGGCTCGACCCAATGAGCTTTCTCGTTCGTCTTTGGTGTCTCGACGAAAGGAGATGTCTTTCGCTCGAGCGGCGTCAGCCGTCGATACATCTCCTCCAGTCCCTGTTGCGAGAATCCGCCGCCGGTATGTCCGACATAGATGAGCCTGTCCTTGTCGAAGTATCCTAGCAGAATCGCGCCGATATGCTGGCGGCTGTTTCGAGGGTCGGTATAGCCGCCGACAACGAACTCCTGACGGAACTCGATCTTCAGTTTGAGCCAATCGTGGGAGCGATGGCCCGGCACGTACCGAGAGTCGACCCGTTTGGCGATCACACCTTCCCAGCCCTGGTGCCGCGCCTGGTCAAGCATTTTCTTGCCGCTGCCTTCAACTGACTCCGTAAGTCGCAGCTGCTGCGTCTCTCGCTTGCTGACGCGCTTCACCAGCCGGACGCGGCGCTCAGACCACGGCTCGCGCAAAAGGATCTCGTCACCATCCATCAGGATGTCGAAGAGAATCAGGGCAGCCGGCGTCGTAGAGGTTTGGCGCTCAATGATATGTGAATCCTTGACGTGCATCCTGCTCTGGAGCTCCTGGAAGCGCGCAGGCTCTCCATCGATGAGCGCGACGATCTCTCCGTCCAACACGAGCGACCGCTTTGTCTGTGACGACAGCTTCTGGAGCGAAGCCACGATCTCCGGAAATTGCTTTGCCTTGTCCTTCCCGTTTCTTGTAATGAGCTTGACGTCACTGGGCGTCGCGTAAGCGAGCACGCGCACACCGTCGTATTTGGGCTCGAACGTCCAGCCAGCGCCTGGGATTTCGGTGCCGATGCTGGCGTACATCGGCTCGAGTGAAGCGGCCGAAATCCCTGTCGGCGACGACGAATGATCGGTTGCCGATGATTTCGGCGCGCTGTTTCCTCGTGTGACGCTCACTGATTTCTTCGCCTTTGGCTCGCGGTTGCTGTGCCAGACGCGAGGTTTGCCGGCGGCGATTTGTTCCATTGTGCGGCCGGTATCTACCGAGGTCATGTTTTCGGCGACGACGTCCTCATCGGTCGCGAACTCATCGCGGTGCTTTATCAAGAGCCACTGCGGCTTCGCCGAGCCCGATGAATCCCGCGAGAACTTCATGCGGATGAGCGCAAAAGAACCGTGGAGACGCTCACCGTGGAAGGTGATTTTGAGATCGCCGCGTTTCAGGCCTTCGCGAATTGCTTCTTCCTCTTCCTTCGGCGACCTGGCGACGTCGGACGAATATGTGCCTCGATCCCAGAGCATCACCGTGCCGCCGCCGTACTCGCCCTTCGGAATCGTGCCCTCGAATGTGTTGTAGTCGATAGGGTGATCTTCCACTTGCATCGCGAGTCGCTTCACCGACGGGTCGAGACTCGGGCCCTTCGGCACTGCCCAACTCTTCATGACTCCGTCGAGCTCGAGTCGCAGATCGAAGTGAAGATTACGCGCGGCGTGTTTCTGGATTACGAAGCGAAGGCGACTCGTGCGAGCGGGCGCGAGCGGTTTGTCACCCGATGGCTCTCGAGTGCGGCTGAAGTCACGCTTCTGTTTGTACTCGGCGAGCTTAGCGCGAGCGCTGCGTTTGGGACCGGCAGCCGATTTTACAGCCATGAATGAATTTTACGCGCTCTTCGTCTTCTTCGCCTTTGCAGGTTTCCGACTGGCAGCGACTGATTTGCTTTTGGCGCGTACTGCTCCCTTTTTCGTAGCGCCCTCTTCCAGACTGGCGCGGAGTCGCGACATGAGGTCGAGTACTCCAGAATCCTGCTCCGGGCCTTGTGGCCCCTCGAGCTTGGGCTTCTTGCCTTTCATCTTCGCCTTGATGACCCGCATCAAGTTCGCCCGGTACTCGTCCGTGTAGCGCGTCGGGTCGAAGGGCTCGGCAAGGTTCTCGACGAGCTGCTCCGCCATTTGCAGCTCCTGCGGTCTTATCGCTTCGCGGCTCGGAAAGCTGAATTCGTTGGCATCGACGAGCTCATTGCCAAAGCGCATGATCTCCAGCACGAGCGCTTCACCGATAACTTTCACACCGACGAGGTGTTGAGTCTGACGAATGATGATCTTGCCGATGCCGACTGACCCGGTTGAGCGAATGGCTTCGCGCAGGAGCGCATAGGGTTTCTCGCCGCCTTTCGATGGCACCAGATAATACGGAGTCTCGAAGTAGCGGGGATCGATCTCGTCCTGCTTCACGAAGTCGAGAATGTCGATCGTCTTCGACTGCTCGACTGCAGCGGTCTTGAAATCTTCATCGGTGAGAACGACGAATTTCCCTTTCTCGTATTCGTAGCCTTTGACGATCTCATTCCATGGAACCGACTCACCGTCCGCCGTACAAATGCGCTCGTACTTGACGGGAGCGAGGTCCTCCTCGTGCAGGAGCCTGAAGCTGATATGATCCGCGCGGACTGCGGTTTTGAGCTCCACCGGGATATTGACGAGACCGAATGTCAGCGAGCCCTTCCAGATTGCGGCCATCCGAGTACCTCCTCCCGATCGAGTGAGATTTTACCCACGTGTGCACGAAAGCAAATCAAATGCCGCCTGTGGAAAACCATCTCTGTGATGCGGTGGTATGCGCGCAGCCCGGCTGCGGGCAAAGCTTTTCCAGGGTTCTTCGCAAAAAAAAACCCCGCGAAGGCGGGGCTTTCTTGGGAAGCACTCGAACGACGGTCAGCTCACTTTGGTCACGTCTGCTGCCTGCGGTCCTTTCTGTCCTTGCACGACTTCGAACTCGACTTTATCGCCCTCGGAGAGTGACTTGAAACCGGATCCGCCGATCGCGCTGAAGTGAACGAAGACATCCGGTCCGCCCTCCCGCGAGATGAATCCAAATCCCTTGGCGTCGTTGAACCATTTTACCGTTCCAGTAATGCGTGCCATTGAACTAATCCTCTTCCCCCGCAGGGCAATCTGTAAAGCATCTACCATAGGCTAGCGACAGTTAATGGAACTGTCGCATCGCCGGATATTCGTCCGCGTGACGCACTATCCCTCCGGCACACGCACAGCGGGGCAAGTTTTGTGCAAGAAACTGTGGGATTACGCCGCCCCGGCGACGTAATGAGCCGTTCGACCGCAGCTCTTGCAGCGTAAAGTCACGTGCGTATATGGCGGTGGAGGGATTTGTCTTGGATCACGCTCGATCGATCCCGAGCATGAGGGACAACTGAGCGGAGATCCAGTGCGGTCGTTGCTGATGAGAAAAAGGGCCTGGGCGGGGTTGTACGCGTTCGGACGTGGCTTGCGCATGAGCTCTCCAGTTGCAACGAACACGGCGCTGCACGGTTGGCGTCGCGTAGGGTGACTTTTTTGATGGCTAGCCTTTGAGAAGAAAAGCCATCCAGACTCGCGAGCGGATTTTCGTGGGATTGACGCTGGTGTTCGTCACAGCCTGCGGTCCTCATGCCCACATCCCGCTCCGACCGACCAATCTGCCAGGTACGCTTGGTCCTTCAGACAACGGAGCCCTACTGGCCCGGCGCCTAGCACCGGTCTTATACCTCCAAACGGACGAAACGTTCCCCCTGGCACGGGTGGTTGCGGTGCTGCATCCGACCCGCCGGGTAATCGCCTACCATTTGTTGTGGCGGGACGACGTCCACGGCTCCTGGATTCCCTTGACCATTCCGACGGACGAAGAGGTCCTATGGGTAGGCTACGACTCGACTTACGCCCCTATCGACGTCTGGACTTACTGGCACGGATCGATCCTTCATACCCCTTGGCCAAGATCCCAAGTGGCCATCGACATCCAGTGGGGGAAGCATGGCAGCATGCCGCGGAACGTAAGGCAAAGCGACCTCCCGCGGCCCCGCACTCTCAACTTTTTCTACGCCATGACGATGTTTGGCGAGCCTGACATCCTCCTTGGCGATATGACCCGGAAGGGACCGCTCTGCTTCTGTCACGGCTACACGCGTTACCGCGAATTTACGCGTCCCGTTCTCCTGTCCAGCAAAATCGACGTAGTCGCTCGGACGGACGATCCCCGTCCGATACTACTCGAGGTTTTTGGCAGCAAGTACTCCAACAAACATCAATGGCCATAAAAAAAGCTCCGGCAGAATTTCTGCCGGAGCTTTTGCTTTGATTCTTTTTGCTAGCGACGCGCCGAGGCTGAAGCTGCCGACTGCTCGCGCTGAGCAATCGCGAAGAGATCTTTCTGGGATGTGCTTTGCTTGAGAACGTCGATTGCGTGCACCAGCTGATTGTCATCGGGGATGCTACGACGCTTGGCGGTGGAATCACCAAATGCCAGTCGCGCGACCGTGTTGCCGAGGAGTCGATCGATCTCGGAGCCAGCCTGCTCGTACTGAGCGTGATCGATGGTGACGCCCTTTGCCTGGAGACGACGATAGAACTCTTCGCGCCATGCCGGCGGGACGGTGAAATCAGGACGCACCGTTTTCTTCAGCTCGAGCGAATAGTCCATCAAAGTCACTCTCACGTCAGCAGTCTTTGGAGCAAAGGCGTTGAAGACTTTCTGCTCCGTAGTGGTCAACGTGTCGGGGCGCACGATGATATCAGGGGTGATAGCTCCGCCGCCGTAGACGACTCGACCCGCATCTGACCTGAACGCGGGGCGCGAGCGCCGCACGGAGTCGGTTTCCAGAGAGTCGGGCATTACTTCGACGAAATCACCATTCGGCAGCAGCTTGCGCTCCTTCTGAATCGAGCGGCCGTTCGGCGTGTACCATTTCGCCGTCGTCATCTTGAGAGCGTAGCCGCCTTCCAGAGGGAAGACGGACTGAACGAGTCCCTTTCCGAACGAAGTCGTTCCCACAATCAACGCGCGGTCGTGATCCTGCAGAGCGCCGGCGACGATCTCGGAAGCGGAGGCACTTCTGCCGTCCGTCAGTAGCACGAGCGGGATTGTCGGCGCGACCGGGTCGTCCGTCGCGATGAAAGTCTGATTCTCGCCGTTGCGAGCGCGAATGCTCGATATCTGCTGCCCCTTCTTGAGGAACAGATTGCTGACACTCAGCGACTGATCGAGAATACCGCCAGGGTTGCCGCGAAGGTCGATGATCACGCCCTTGGCGCCTTGGCGTGACAGCCGTGTGATTGAAGTCTCGAGCTCGTCTCGCGCGCTCTCGTTGAACTGGAGGAGCGGGAGATAGCCGATCTTGCCGTCGAGCATAATGGCGTAGGGGACCGCCGGGATGTTGATCACCGCACGCGTGAACGTGATCGGAATCAACTCGGGAACACCGGGGCGGGAGAATTTCACCAGCACTCTGCTGCCGGGATTTCCCTTCAGCGCATCCGAGGTCTGGGAAACGGTCCAACCGTGGATGTTGGTGGTGTCAATGAAGTTGATGTGGTCGCCTTCCTGCACTCCCGCTGCTTCGGCCGGCGTGTGTGGAAAGACGCGCTGCACGGTAATGGAGCCTTGGGTTTCGGCGATCTCCATTCCGATGCCGGCATAGCGACCGTTGGTCTGCGCGTTGAAGGTCGACAGCTCCTTCGGCGAAAGTAGGACGCTATATGGGTCGTTGAGCTCGTGGACCAGGCCGCGGGCAGCCTTCTCGTAGAGAGTTGCTGCGTCGACAGTATCGACGAAGCGCGTGGAGACGATGTTCAGGACTTGGTCGAGGAGGCGAGCGCCTTGTTGACTTTCGCGCTGCTGGAATACGAAGCCTCCGACCATCAGCGGAATCAAAGCGAGGCCGAAGAGCAGACTTTTTCTGGATCGAGACATACGGTCTAGGTAAAGGAGAAAAGCACGGCGTCAAACCCACTCAGGACGTATTGCGACTGGGTTAACGTAATAAATACGCCCCCAAGGCGACGAGTGTTCCTGAAAGACGCACAAAGGGCACCAGTGGAACACTCCTAAGCAGCCCTGGAGGCAAGAACGTAATCTACAAGCCAGTCCCGGTTCAGCTGGCGGAAACTGGCATCGCGGAGGAGTCCGGCGGCCAGAAGCATCTCGTGAGCGGGCTGGAGCACTCGTTGCAAATGGGAGGGATACCGCTGGGTGAGCGGTAGCTGCTCGGCGAGAGATGCGAGGGGCACCCTCCAGGTGACCATGCCTTCTTCTCTCGCTACTTCCAGCAGGCGGTAGAGTCTTCTTGCGACGGGGTTGGTAAGTGACATGTAATGAGTTGCGGACAGCGTCACGGTGTGTCCAGCCGCGATGTTCGAGCGAATGACCGGACCGATTGTGACGCGGGCATCGCCCGGTTCCGATGCCGCGAGCACCGGGAAAAGCGTGAATTGCTCTCGCTCGGCCAATCGACGCCGAGCGATCGACACCGAGGACAGAATGGTAAAGCGTCCTTCTAGCGGCTGTGCTTCCTTGGCTGCAACGTACACTCCGCTCGACTCGAGAGTCGTTCTCTCGAGTCGCGTCAGAGCCGAGCGCAGCTGCTCGTACGTCCTGCCATCGACACGTCGCCCAATCGACCGCAGAAAGGCATGGAGCGTAAAGCTTATGACGCCGTCTTCGGGGGCGCCTGCTTCGTGGTAGCGGTGGAGGAGCTCGATGTAGACGTCCTGATCGAAGGTGCCTGGCAACCGA
Organism: Gemmatimonadota bacterium; assembly: GCA_003221805.1. GTDB lineage: Bacteria > Gemmatimonadota > Gemmatimonadetes > Gemmatimonadales > Gemmatimonadaceae > UBA4720. The sequence continues at coordinate 24,095 of QHUA01000001.1, read as the reverse complement.
TCACCGGGGCTGGGCAGCACGCGCCAACGCCCGCCACTCTCGGGAGAGAAGGAAATCGCCGTGTCCTCGGCGGAGTCGCTCAATCGGAAAATCGGGAGGGACTCAAGAGACCGGTCGAGGACGATAGCACGCGTCGCGATTCGCCGACGGGCCACGAAGGTCATACAGAGAGAATATGTCACTGATCAAGTACATCGCAATCGCGGCGCTGGTGTTATTCGGAGTAGTTCTGGCGCTGATCGGCGTTCTATCGGTCACGCACGACACGCCTGTGCGGAGCGTAATTGCCGAGGGCGACAAGGGTGGCCCGCCCAGCATCGAAGATCCACTGTTCGCCCGTAGCATTGAGCTGTTCACCGGAACGCACATCGATCCCGGCAACAACGTTCAAATTCTGCTCAACGGCAGCGGCACCTATCCGCAGTTATGGAAGGACATTGCGTCGGCGCAGCAGACCGTCACGGTGCAGATGTATTACGCACAGCCGGGCGCGGTCGCCGACACAATGGCGAAATACCTGACTGACCGCGCTCAACACAAAGTTCGCGTGTTGCTTCTGCTCGACGCCTTCGGATCGCAGCCTCTCAAGCGGGACTGGATTCAGAATCTCAAGCGCGCCAGTGTGGAAGTGCATTGGCTGCGCCCGCTGCGCTGGTACACGCTGCAGAAAGCAGCGCAGCGATCGCATGTGCGGGCTGTCGTCGTTGACGGAAGGATTGGTTACACCGGCGGATTCGGGCTGGCTGATTACTGGTTGGGCGACGGGCATCATGAGGACCAGTGGCGCGAGACGAACGTGCGCTTCGAAGGACCGACGGTTGGCGCGCTGCAGGCGGCCTTTGCAGCGGGGTGGGCGGAAACAACCGGCGAGCTGCTCACTGGCGACCTGTTCTTTCCAAAGAGCTCCTTTGCGGATGTCGGCGACGTCCAGGCCGGACTGATGCACAGCATCCCGAGCACCGGCAGCACGCCGGCGGAAAGATTTCTGGCACTCTCGATTGCGGGTGCGCGCAAGACGCTCTACATCAGCAATTCCTACTTCGTCCCGGGTGAGAATTTCATGCAGCTGCTGCTGGCAGCGGCCCACCGTGGAGTCGACGTGCGAGTTCTAACCGTCAGCAAGAAGACCGATGTCAAAACAACGTGGTACGCCGGCCGCACATATTACGAGAAGTTGCTCGAGGGTGGCGTCAAGATCTACGAGTACCAGCCGACGATGATGCATGCCAAGAGCATGGTCGTGGACGGGATGTGGTCGTCGATTGGCTCCATGAATTTCGACAACAGATCTCTCTCGTTCAACAACGAGTCGATTCTAGTGGCGCTCGACCGGAAAGTTGGAGCACAGATGGACTCGGTATTCATGGACGACATAAAGTGGTCGAATGAGATCAAGCTCGATGAGTTCCGGAAGCGTCCGCTTTCCGGGAAGATTCTCGAGTGGGGAGCGCAGAAGCTGCGTCGCGTGCTGTAGCACCCGATTGCCACGCGGATTGCGGAGATTGATGTGACTCGAAGCCCTTCGCCGCTGGCGCGATTTCATCCACTGGTGCGGAAGTGGTTCAAGGAGACGTTCGCCGAGCCGAGCGATCCGCAGCGTCAGGGATGGCCGGCGATTGCAAGCGGTGGGCACACGCTCATACTTGCTCCAACGGGGACGGGAAAAACACTCGCGGCATTTCTGTGGGAGCTGAACGAATTGATCGCGCGTGGGACGAAGGAGCCGCTGCCGAACGCCGTTCACCTCCTTTACATCTCGCCGCTGAAGGCTCTGAACAACGACATCCAGCGCAATCTCGATCGGCCGCTGATAGAGCTACGGGACCGTTTCAAGGCCGAGGGGAAGGAGTTCCCGGAAATTCGCGTCGCGGTTCGCACCGGCGACACGCCACCGGCGGCCCGCGCGCGGATGCTACGAAAATCTCCGCACATTCTGATTACGACGCCGGAGTCGCTCAACATCATGCTCACCACGTTGAAGGGGCGCGGGATGTTCAGCGGCGTGCGAGCGGTGATCGTCGACGAGATCCACGCCATTGCCGGTAGCAAGCGGGGGGCTCACCTGGCACTGACGCTGGAGCGACTGGAAGCTCTGGTCGAAAAAGCGCCGCAAAGAATCGGGTTGTCAGCGACGCAGCGGCCCCTCGACGAAGTGGCGCGATTTCTGGGCGGCTGCGAAAAGAACAACGGGTCGCCGTCGTTCCGGCCGGTGACGATCGTCGACTGCGGGATGACGAAGGAGATGCAGATCGCGATCGAGTCGCCGGTGGCTGACCTCGGCATTGTCGGTGGCAGCATCTGGCCTGCGGTCGCACCTCTGGTGCTGAAGCACATCCAGGCGTCAAAGACGACGCTGGTCTTCGTCAATAATCGAGCGCAGGCTGAGAAGATTGCAGCTCGCGTCAACAAGCTGGCGGATGTCGAGATCGCTTTGCCTTATCACGGCTCGCTGGCGAGAGAGCGTCGTTTCGCGCTGGAAGAGCGACTGAAGGCCGGATCATTGCGCGCGCTCGTTACCACGAGCTCGCTGGAGCTCGGAATCGACATCGGATCAGTGGATCTCGTCATCCAACTCCAGTCGCCCAAACGAGTCGCGGCGGCGCTGCAAAGGATCGGACGCGCCGGTCACACCCTGGGTGTGGCCAGTCGAGGAATACTCGTCCCGACATTCCGCGACGATGCACTCGAAATCGCTGCCATCGTGGCGGCCATGCGGGCTGGAGACGTGGAGCCGACACACGTCGTGCAAAACGCGCTTGATGTGCTGGCGCAGATCGTAGTCGCGGCCGTGTCGGTCGACGATTGGAAGAGCGACGAGCTCTACGAGCTCGTGGTCCGCTCATATCCGTATCACAGGCTGTCACGATCCGCTTTCGACGAAGTGCTCGAAATGCTGTCGGGCAAGTACCCATCGGATGTTGCGGCGGAGCTGGAGCCGCGCATCACCTGGGATCGCGTCAACGACCGGCTCGTTGGAAGTCGTGCCGCCAGAATGACGGCGGTGATATCGGGTGGTACGATTCCCGATCGTGGCCTGTACACTGTGAATCTTCCCGATCGCACCCGCCTGGGCGAGCTCGACGAAGAATTCGTACACGAGTCGAGGATGGGAGATGTCTTTCAGCTCGGCTCTTCGACCTGGCGAATCGCAGCGATAGAGCACGACCGCGTGGTGGTCACGCCTGCACCGGGCACGCCGGCGCGGATGCCCTTCTGGCACGGTGAGTACATGGCGCGGTCGCTGATGCTGAGTCATCGCGTCGGTGCGTTGCGGCGCGAGCTGGCAGAAGCGCCAAATGAAGAAAGGCTGGCTGCCGAATATGGTTGCGACATCGCCACCGCCAGCTCGCTGGTGAAGTACATCGGAGCCCAGCGAGCAGCGACGGGTGTGGTTCCGGACGATCGCAACATCGTCATCGAGCAATTCCGCGACGAGACTGGCGCGGTGCGGATAGTGATTCACGCAGCGTTCGGTGGACGCATCACCGCGCCGTGGGGAATGGCGCTCGCTCAACGAATGCGCGAAGCGATCAACGATACCGATCTGCAGGTACAGACGACCGACGACGGCATCATGCTGCGACTTCCTGACCTGGGGATGACGACGCCACTGCAATCGTTGCTCGGGCTCTCCGGCACCGAGGCAGAACAGCTGGTGATGGAGGAAGTCGGATCGACCTCGCTATTCGGTGCGCGCTTCAGGATGAATGCGGCGCGCGCGCTGTTGCTGCCGCGCGGAAATCCAAGGCGGCGCATGCCGCTCTGGCTGCAGCGCCTGAAGTCACTCGATCTGCTACAGGTCGTGCGGCAGTTCCCAAGCTTTCCGATCCTGGTCGAGACCTACCGCGAAGTTCTGCAGGACGCATTCGACATGGATGGTCTGAAAGAGACGCTCGGCGAGATCGCATCGGGCCACATTCGGATCCACGCAGTCCAGACGGCTGTGCCTTCGCCGTTCGCCGCGAGCCTGCAGTTCGGGTTCGTGATGGATTGGCTGTACGGCGACGACACTCCGCGAGCGGAGCAAAGAGCAGCACTGTTGTCGATCGACCGTTCGCTTCTCGACGAAGTGATGGGAGGCGAGGGAAGCGATGACATCACTCGTGAGGCAATCGAGCAGACGCTGGCCGAAAGAAGAGGGACGGCGCCCGGGCGGCGAGCACGCACCGACGACGAGCTGGCGCATCTCCTCGATAGAGCGGGTGATTTGAGCGCCGAGGAATTCCGAGCGCGGATTGCGACGGAAGAGGAAGGTGCCCGCGGAGATCCTTTCTCGAAATTGCTGGAGAGCAAGCGGGTAATTGCGATCCAGCTCGGTCCGGAGTCGGTGAGGGAGTGGCGCTTCATTCTCACCGAGACCTACCCGCGTTATGTATCGGCCTTCGGCGCAGAGCAGCTGCGACGCGTACGCGCCACAGCAGAATTGACCGAGCGGGATGCCAGCGATGTAGTGCCGGAGATCCTGCGACAAGCCGTCATAAATGCCTCGGCAGCGCGGCGCGAGATTCTGGCGCGATTTCTTACGCAGTCCGGACCGGTAACCGCGCTCGAAGTTCACGCTCGCTACGGTTGGGAGAGGGAGTGGATCGAGCAGCGGCTGGTTGAGTGGGAGAGAACGGGCAAGCTCGTTCGAGGCAAGTTCCGGCGCGAGGTGCACGACATCGAATGGTGCTCACGCCGAATTGTCGAGATCGGCCGGCGCCGCGCGCTCGCCGCGCTGAGAAAGCAGATCGAGGCGGTGGAGCTGCCGGTGTTCGCCGCGTTCTTGCAACGGTGGCAGCATCTCGATGAGCGAGACCGCCTCGACAGCGGTGTCGGTGCCGAAACAGTCGTGCGCCAACTATATGGTATAGCGCGTCCGCCAGCTGCCTGGGATCGCGACTATCTACGCGCCCGAATCCGAGGCTACGATCCTGCGAGTCTGACCAGGTTCGCAACCACCGGCGAGCCCGTGTGGGCTGGCGAAGGAAACTATGATCCGGAATCGGGCGCGATCCCGTTGGCGCGAGTTCGGTTCTTCGAGCGAGGAAGTGGAGCGATCTGGCTGGCGGATGAGATAGAGCCCGTATTGAGTGAGAACGCTCGGACCGTACGAGAGACGATCACTGCTGAAGGCGCGTCGTTCATCGGTGACATTCAGGCGATAACCGGACTGACGATGCTGGCGGTGCGCGAAGCCATTCGCGAGCTGGTGGCTTGGTCCATCGTCACCAACGACACCGTGGAAGCGCTGCGTGAAGTCGCGCGCTGGAAGCCGATGCTTCCGCGAACGGGCAACGATCCCACTAGCTGGCTGCCTGCGGGCTACACACCATCTCCGAATCGGAGGTACGCGCGCACGCGTCCCAATCTCAGAAGGCTGCCGAGGTGGAGGAGACCAGATAAGCCCGGCGCTGCGCCAAGCGGCTGGACTGGGCGATGGTCATTACTGAGGCGACGGGGAACGATGGGTCCTGATCTTCCAGAGGAAGAGCGCGCGGAGCGCATCGCTCGCCAATGGCTGACGCGATATGGCATTGTCTCGCGCGACTGGTGGCGGCGAGAGCGACCGCCCGTTTCGTGGCGCGCGATCTATCGGGAGCTGAAGCGTCTCGAATTTCGCGGAGAAGTAAGGCGTGGATACTTCGTGAAAGGGCTGGGCGGCGCGCAGTTCGCTCTACCCGATGCAGTCGAATGGCTGAGGACCGTGGCCAGCGAAGACCAATCGAGTGCCGGATTCGTGGTGATGGCAGCGAGTGATCCGGCTAACGTTTACAACCTGCCGCTCGACGTCGTCGATCGCGATCCGTTATCCCGGCCGCGCGGCTCGGGCGCGTTGCTCGTGACTCGTGGCGGTCGCATCGCGATCGCGGTCGAGGCCCGAGGCAAACGATACACTCTCGCCGACTGGCTCTCGCCCGATGAAGCAGCGGCCGCGAAAAAAGCATTGCTGGAGCATTTGCGCGGCGAGCGATCCGCGCGGTACGTGATGTAGTTCCTAACGAATGTCGGCGCGGCCCAGTGCGGCGCGCACGGCTTCGCGCATCGCAATAACTGCTTCCTCTCTCGCGGCTGGTGAATCCTCGCGGACGTGGAGCTCAATGCCGTCGGCGACGGCAAGACGATGCCAGCGAAGCGACATATCGTCGTCGTGCGCGACGGCTTCGTGGGCGCCAAAGTTGAGCGCGGGCGCCAGCGAGGTGGCGATTTTCCGCTCGAGCGCATCTCCAGTGACGTCGCGCAACTCGTTGCGGATGGTTTCGAGACTTTGTCCTTCGCGTTGTCGAATCTTGATCGACAGCAACTGGAGGAGATGCCTGTATCCGTACGTTGCACCGGTACCGGTTCCCTCGGGCCGATCGAGCAATCCCGTAGCGACGTAGAACCGAACCGCTCGCGCGCTTGGTGCTGCACGTGCTGATGCGTTGGTTGGTCGAACTCCGGCTGCGTCTACGAGAGCTGTTGCGTGTGCTGCAAGTCCGCGGGCGTTCCAGGGAGCGTGTCGAGCGTGGGCGCGGAGGAGAGCGACAGGCGATTCAGCCATGTGGATAGGATAACATTAAAGTCATCTGCTCGCTCGTCGTGTGGGAGATCGCCAGCAGGTGACAAAACAGAGATCTCGAAATCCCGTTTGATCTCGCGGAAGCCGCGGAATTCTTCGACCGGCGCCATCGATCCTTGCTCTCCCCAGACCAGCAACGCCGGTTGACTGAGACGTCTCAGTGCGTGCCGCACATCGATGTTGAGATTGCCGGACAGGAACGCAGCGGGCGCGTGACGAGCACCGCGCTGATGCGAGGTGGCGTAATAAATGTCTACCAGCTCACGCGTGACGAGAGCGTCGTTGGAATACGCGTTTTTCAGGTAGCGGCGAAGCTGTTGGCGTGAGACCAGCGCATTGAACATCGCCGTTCCCGCGATCGGCGTGTCGACCGCCAGACGACCGGCCTCTCCACCGATCCCGACCGGCTCGTTCAATCGAACGAGGCCTGACGGCGCGATGAGCGCCACAGCCGGAAAGCGATGTGGATCGCGCGCAGCGAGCACGATCGCGTAAGCGCCGGAAAGTGAAGACGCGACAAGAACCGTCGGCTCGTCGATCACTCTGCTCACGAAATCCGAGATGAGTGAGATGTAAAGCCGCGCCGAGTATCGAATCGCCGGCCGCTCCGACATGCCGAAGCCGAGGAGGTCGATGGTGTAGACAGTGTTGGTATGCGCCAGCGCGTCGACGTTGTTGCGCCACTCGTATGACCACGCAGCCGCGTGAATGCCGTGAATGAGAAGGATTGGCGGACCGTTGCCGTGCTTGGTGAACGCGACTCGCCTGTCACGCCAATCGAAGCCCCCCTCGTCTCCGCCAATCAGATTGGTGAGCTTGTCGACGCCCTTGCGAGCAAAGGCATTGTAGGCGGCCGCTACGCTAAGCAGTGCGCCACCGGACAGGAGGATTTTTCGCCAGGGTGGTTCGCGTTCGTCGTTGTCCTGCATCACGCCTCGTTTCGGTCAGTCAAGAAAAAGCGCGGCTACTTGAGAGTAACCGCGCTTAGTGAACTGCGCACGGGGGCGGGAAAATCTACCGCCTTGACCGCTTCTTGGAGCCTCCGCGCTTGCGTCCGCCCGACTTCGACCGGCCTTTCGAGCGGCTGCTGGCTCCCCGCCGCGCCGAGGATTTGCGACCCGCCTTCCGGGCGGAGGATTTCCGCGTGCTACGCTTTTTGCCGCCAGCCTTCCGTGCGGTCTTCCGGCGGCCAGCGGCCTTCTTTTTGGCAGATTTTCTGGCTTTTGGCCGGGCAGCTTTCTTTGCCGCCTTCTTTTTCGCGCCGCCCGCTGATTTGGATGGACTGGCTGGTCTTGCGGCTGGCGTAGTGCTAGCGGCGATCGAGCTCGGTCGGCCCATGCCTCCGGTCGACGCGCCGCCCCCGAACCCGCCTGTTGAACTGGTTGACGAGGTCCCCCCGAAGGTGGGGCTACCTATCGATCCGCCGCCGAGTCCTCCGCCGGTGCCTCCGCCAAAACCGCTCGAGCCACCACCAGTCAGAGAAGATTCCTGCTTCTTGCCGGAGCCCTTGGGGCGACCCCTTCTGCCTCTCGGCGCACCACCGCCAAATAGGTCCTCCTCTTCCTCTTCGTCTTCCTCTTCGACTTCGCTCACGACCGTCGCATCGGAATCGACGTCTTCGTCATCGTCCGTATCTTCAGCGCTGTCCCACAAGCGGTCGCTGTGATCCTCGTTGATCGCCCAGCCGCCGTCTTCATCATCATCGTCGTCGTAGGAACGCTTGCCGCGACTGAAGCCACCGAGATCGTCCGGGTCGTCGTCGTCCGCAAAACGCAATGGCTCCACTGATTCACCGCTCGGCATTTGCCCTCCCATAGAATGTCAGCACTCGCACTGAAGTAGCGCGCGATTTTCTGATTTCGCCCGCTGCACGTCGCGTGCCTTGTGCGTGAGTGCGTTTAGCCGCTTATCGATCGCAAACCGAATACAACGGTCGTGACGTCCCGTCAAGAAGCTGTTTGCGCGCCTGCCTCTGGGAGTGTAGCCGGTGAACCAAAACGGCGCCTGACAACGCGAACGAGAGCATCGTAAACACACGGGTCGAACTGTTTTCCAACGTCGACCCGGAGGTGCTCGAGCGCCGCAAGTGGTTCGAGCGGCTCACGGTAAGCCCGCTTGGAGGTTAGTGCGTCAAAGGTGTCCGCGGCGCAAAGGATCCGGGCACCCAGCGGGATGTCTTCCCCTGCCAGACCGAGGGGGTACCCGGCCCCATCCCAGTGCTCGTGGTGGTGCTCGACGTACTTGAGGGGCTGCTTGATGTGAAAGAGCGGAGCAAGGATATCCAGGCCGATCTGCACGTGACGCTTCACGTGCTCGAATTCCTCGACCGTCAGGCGATCGGGCTTGTTAAGGATCGCCTCCCGAATGCCGATCTTGCCGACGTCGTGGAGACGGCCAGCGACCCGCAGATCCTCGCATATTGTTTCGTCCAATCCTAGCTCTTCAGCCAACTGGCCTGCTAACTCCGCGACTCGTTGGGAGTGGCCGCGCAGATAAAGGTCCTTGGCCTCCATTGCATTGATCAATGTCTCGGCGATGCTGACGGACATCAGCCGTAAGGATTCCTTCTCGCGCTCCAGCTCGGCGGTGCGGAGCGCAACTTCTTCGCGAATGAGCTTGTCGAGACGGCGCTGCTCGATCTGCTCAGCGCGCTTGTTGAGCGCGCGATCGACCGCCTGCTGCAGATCGGCCAGCTCGACCGGCTTCATGAGGTAGTCGGTTGCGCCGGCAGACAGCACCTCGGTCGCCGTTGCCGCATCGTTGACGGCAGTCAGCATGATGATGGCAAGGTCGGGATCGAGTGCTCTAGCCTGCGGCACAACCTGTACACCAGTCATTCCCGGCATGCGAACATCGCAAAGCATGAGTGAGAACGACTCTTGTGCGAGACACTCTAGTGCCTGATCGCCGGAACCGGCAATCTCGACTTCGTAACCGCGCGAGCGCAGAAACTTGCGCAGGGCGAGCCGAATGGTCTCCTCGTCGTCTACGATCAGGATGCGAGTCATTTCTTCGACTCTGTGTAGAGTGGGAGAAGGATGGTAAATGTCGTGCCGATATCCGGAGTGCTCTCCACCGAGATTGCTCCGTCGTGGGCCTGGATGATTCCGTAGCTCACGCTCAGTCCGAGACCGGTCCCTTCTCCGGGCGCCTTGGTGGTGAAGAAAGGCTCGAACACACGCTGCGCGATAGCCGGCTGCATCCCGTGGCCGGTATCGGAAACAACGATCTGCACCATGCCCTGCTTGGGCTGAGTCATGACGGTCAAGTGACGAAGCTGCGCTCCCTCCATCGCCGCTTCGGCGTTGACGAGGAGGTTGAGCAGGACTTGCTGCAACTTCTGTTCGTCGCCGCGGACCTGCGGGTTCGTTTCGTCGAGATGCATGTGCACCTCGATGCCGCTCGAGCGAGAGGCGAGCGCACGCAGACGGACCGTGTGCTTGACGATGGTGTTGACGTCGACGACGACATCGCGTGCCTCGGTCTTGCGAGCGAAGAGAAGAAGATCGCGGATGACGCCAATGGCACGGTCGGCTTCGCGTTTAATCAGACTCACCGATTCGAACTGCTCGCGCTGAAGATTGTCCTCGAGCAGAAGCTGGGCGAAGGTGGAAATTCCGGTGAGTGGATTGTTCAACTCGTGCGCGACACCAGCGACCAGCTCGCCGATCGCCGCGAGCTTCTCGGTTCGTCCGAGGTGATCGGCTACCTTCTGCTCCTCGGTCAGATTTCTGACACCGATCACCAATCCGACGATGTTGTCCGCTCCGTCGCGGATGTGACTCAAAGTCACCGCCGCCGGGAACTCACTGCCGTCCTTTCTCCGATGGACGTGCTCGCCGGTCCAGAGTGGCTTGTCAATCTGGATTGCCGGAATTGTCTGACGCCGCGACGTCGGTGTCGTTGGCACCACGAAATCGTCGACTGATAGCCTCGAGATTTCAGTTGCATCGTAGCCGTATTCCTTGATTGCGGCAGCATTGGCGTACTGCACTTTCGCATCAACGCCGAGGATCAACACGGGTTGGTCCATCGTTGCGAGCGCGGCGGCAAGTGTACGCTCGCGAGCATGGATGCGCTGCTCGTCTTCGCTGAGTAGCAGCACGTCGATAGCAAGCGCGACGGCGGGTGCGAGCCGAAGCAGCGCGTCGACGTGAGGTCCGGTCTGGAGCTGTGGAGTCTCTAACGTGACGATCAGAACGCCAAGTCGACGGTTGCTGGCGATGAGGGGAATGGTGAGCGCCGGCTGCTCGGGAACACGCTCCGGGGTATGCGCTTTTTCACGAAGATTCTCGACGAAGGTCGGCTCCTGCTTGGCCCAGGCCACGCGAACCGCGCTCCGTTCGACCGGCGCGAGGAGCCCTTCCATCTGGGCGCAGCTTCCGTTGGCGGCGACACAGGATATGGTATGGCCATCGCTGGCGATGATCCCGATCGCCTTGCCGCTCGACGGTACGACCTCGTCGAGGATCTTGAGAATGGCGTGACTGGCGTGCGCGACGGTGACTTTGCGCAGCGCGAGACGCGCAATCTCCGCCGCCGCTTCGGTTTGCCTCTGCTCGCTTCGCTGCGCGTCGAACAATCGCGCGTTCTCGATTGCAACCGCCGCCTGACGCGCGATGAGCATGATCAGGTCGAGATCGTGCGCGTCGTAGGCGTTCGTCTTATATGACAGAACCTGCATCACTCCGACGGTGCGATCGCGATACGTCAACGGCGCCGTGATCTCACTTTGGACTTCACGCTTCGATGCAACCTGGAAGATCGTTCCCGTCCACCAGCGCTCGGGCTTGGACGAGATACTGGGTATGCCCGACTGGAAAACCTTGGCGATCGTTTCCGTACCGTGCGGGAAGTCGAGCACACTCTCCCCCTCGCGCTCCTCGGAGTCGACGATGATGCAGTGCGCATTGAACTTCTCGCACACCGGATCGGCGATCATGAGTGCGAAGCAGGGAGCATCGACGACTGAAGCCACCGCTTTATAGATCTCGCGGTAGGCTTCCTTGAGGGAGATAGTTGCGGAAATAGCCTGCTGAACGGTAGCGACTGCCGCGAAGCGTGCGGCGCGCCGCTCCAGTTCGGCGACCAGCTCAGTCGTCAATGAACTCCACCGTCACCGGACGCGTAATTACGCCCGATTTGACGCCTTCATCGAGGAAGAGACGAATGGCCGCACGTCCACGGTCGCCGTAGTCGAGTGTCCAGTCGTTGACATACATGCCGACGAACTCGTCGGCCTTGCTGCGATCGAGTCCACGCGCGTATTGCATGGCGTGGTCGAGCGCGTTCTTGCGGTGGTCCAGACCGTAGGCAATGCTCTGGCGGAGGTGTCGCGAAACCTTCTGCTGTACCTCGCGCGGCATGTCCTTGCGGACGACGTTGCCGCCGAGGGGGAGGGGGAGGCCGGTTTTCTGTTGCCACCATGCTCCCATGTCGGCGACGAGATGCAAATCATCGTCCTTGTAGGTGAGCTGCCCCTCGTGGATCAGCAGCCCGCCGTCGACATCACCGCGCAGAACGGTCTGCTCGATCTGGTCGAACGGAACGACAACGGGGATGAAATCGGGCTGATAGAGTTTGAGCGCGAGGTAAGCGCTCGTCATCATCCCCGGAACGGCGATGCGCTTGCCGGCGATTTCTTCGCGAGTCATCGGCTCGCGCGCGACGAGCATCGGACCATAACCGTCGCCCATCGATGCGCCATGGGGAAGCAGCGCGTACTGATCTGATAGATAAGCGTAGGCGTGAATCGAGACTGCCGTCACGTCGAGCTCACCACGTAGTGCGCGTCCATTGAGGGTCTCGATGTCCTGAAGCTCGTGGACGTATTCGATACCCTGAGTATCGATCTGTCCGTCGGCAAGCGCGTAGAACATGAACGCGTCATCCGAATCCGGACTGTGGGCGAGATGGATTGTCCTGATCATGTCTTTATTCCGAGGCTCTTTCGCGCCTGCTGGAGAGCGTTGACGATGTCATCCTGATGGCGGGAATATTCCACTCGCTTCCTGGCCAACTCGGCTTTTTCTGCTGCCATCAACCTTCGCTCATAGGAATGAAGTTGTGTGGTGTCGCCCGCCAAGGTCGCCAGACGTGCTTCGAGGATGAGCCCGAGCAGGTGATTTGGATTTTCTCTCAAGATGGTGTCCGCTTGTGCCTTAGCGAGAGGCAGCGCGCCTGCGACTTCGCCGATCCGACCCATGTCGTAACGCTGATCGGCATTGAGAGGAGAAAGCATCTGGTATGCCGTGAGAGCCATCGGCGCGAAGAACTGCACGCTGTCGACCTTGCCCTGGCTGGCGAGCATCATCACCCGATTATAGAGACGATCAGCACGCTCCTGGGGAGACAGGCTCGAGATATCGGGGGCGCGCACCGCGTCAGATCCATCGTTTGCTGCGACGCCGCGATCGTCGAGACCTGCCTGTGGGAGCGCGTTCTGGGAACCATCAACGGTATTGCTGCGCCGCGCATTGAAGCCGCGTCCGGCCGCCATCGCGAACAAGGCCAGGAAAGCCAGCGCGGCCACTATCCAGGGTAGCGCGTTTGTTCTGGATTCTCGGGCTGTGGGTGCCGCACCCCCCACCGCAGTCCCGCAGCGGTGGCAGAACTTGGCTCCCGGGCTGAGTTCGGCGGCGCAAGCAGAGCAAGTGGCTCCCGCCAGTGGGGCGCCACAGTTAGAGCAGTACTTGCCAGTAGCGGCTGCACCGCAGGAGGGACAGGTGGTTGATTGTTCGGGGGAAGTGGGAGATGCCATTGGGCTCAAAATACTTAGGCGGGGGCATCTCCGCAGTCAGTCAATGCAATCGGGGGCCACCTTCTTAGGGCCAACTGAACGGGTGCGAGCAGTGAGTAGCGTAGATGGCAGTTATCAGTTCATTACGCCGTGACGCACCGCTGTGGCCTGAGAGTCACCGCCTGTGCTGTGAATGGCCTTAGTGACGTCCCGACGTCGTGAACTAAGAACTCAGATCTTTGCTTACCGCTGCTCGCACCCGTTCAGTTGACCCTAAACACACGGCAGTCCCGGTTTGCAGTTAAACCGGGAAGAGCATCTCCCGGTATTTGGGTAGTGGCCAGCAGTCGTCGGCGACCGAGAGCTCCAGCGCGTCGCAGACCTTCCGGACTTCGGCCATCGTGTCCGCTCCCTCCGTGGTAAGCATCTCCGCTTGTCCGGTCGGATCTTCGTGCTTCGCTTCCACGCGCGCAATCACGTCGTTCAGGTCTTCGCGATGCTCCTGAAGCTCCTGCACCAACTCGCCGATCTGGTTGGCAGTGGTGACCTGTGGGATAGCGGCGATGCCCGCCGTCTTCGCCTGTGCGGCAGCCTCTGTGAGTTGGCTCAGATAGTTGTAGGCTGCTGGAATCACCATCGTATCCACCATCTCGCGCATGGTGTGGAGCTCGATCAGCATGTCCTTCACGTAGCGCTCGACGCGAACGTGATACCTCGACTCGAGCTCCTCCTTGCTGAGAACACCGAGGCCGGTGAGCACAGCGCGTGACTGCTTCGAGACCAATTCCTTCAGTGCTTCCGGCGTACGACGAAGGTTCGGCAGTCCACGCTTCTTCGCTTCCTTGACCCAATCCTCGGAGTAGTTGTTGCCCTCGAAGCGGATGGGTGCGGTCTCCTTGAAGACTTCGCGCACGACCTTGAGCACCGCGTCGTCGATCGACTTAGTCTTCTTGAGAGCGGCGCGCAGCGACTCGGTGATCTCGCCGATTGCGTCGGCGACCGCCGTGTTGAGAAGTGCTATTGGGAAGGCAATGGATGCCGACGAGCCGACGGCGCGGAACTCGAACTTCTGGCCAGTGAACGCGAACGGCGAAGTGCGATTGCGGTCGGTGTTGTCGCGCCTCACTTCGGGAAGCTTGGCCACACCAAGCTTGATCATCTGCAGGTCCGCGTTTTCCGAGCTTTTCCCCGCGGCAATCTCCTCGATGACCTTGGTGAGCATGTCGCCCATAAAAACGGAGATAATCGCCGGCGGCGCCTCGTTGGCGCCGAGCCGGTGCTCGTTACCGGAAGTTGCAATGCCGGCGCGGAGCAGTCCCGAATGCTTGTGAACTCCTCTCAGAACAGCGGCGAGGAAAACGAGAAAGCGAATGTTCTGGTGCGGCGTCTTCCCGGGCTTGAGAAGATTGAGACCATCAAGCTCCGACGAGCTCGAAATTAACTGCATCGACCAGTTGCAATGCTTGCCGGAGCCGTTGATTCCCGCGAACGGCTTTTCGTGCAGCAGTGCCTGGAGCCCATGTCGCAGCGCAACCCGTCGCAGCGTTGCCATCACCAGCTGGTTGTGGTCGACGCCGAGGTCGGTCTCCTCGAAGTAAGGAGCCATCTCGAATTGGCAGGGCGCCACCTCGTTGTGACGCGTGGTGATCGGTACGGCGAGCTTGTAAAGCTCGAACTCCGCCTCAGAGATGCAGCCCTGGATTCTCTCCGGAATGCCGCCGAAGTAGTGATCCTCGAGCTGTTGGCCACGTGGCGGGGGAGCGCCGATGAGAGTACGCCCGCCCATCACCAGGTCTGGTCGCAGCCCGAAGTGAGCGCGATCGATGAGGAAGTATTCCTGCTCGGGGCCCAGAGTGGTGAAAACTCGTTGCACTCCCTTGTCACCGATGAGATCGAGCAGCTCGATCGATTTCTCGGAAAGGACGTCGGAGCTGCGAAGAAGGGGCGTCATCTCATCGAGCGCTTCACCGTTGTAGCCGATGAAAACCGACGGGATGCAGAGCGTGCGGGCCCCGGTAGATTCGACGATGAAGACAGGGCTCGCCGGATTCCACGCCGTGTAACCTCGTGCCTCCCACGTTGCGCGCAGTCCGCCGGATGGGAAGCTGGATGCGTCGGGCTCGCTCTGGATCAACTGATCGCCGGTGAAGGACTCCATGGGCTGGCGGTCGTCGTCAAATGCGAAAAACGCGTCATGCTTCTCGGCGGTCAGGCCAGTTTGTGGTTGGAACCAGTGGGTGAAGTGAGTCACGCCTCTGGAGATCGCCCACTCCTTGATCACCTGTGCGACGACCGGCGCGATCGCCAGATCGAGCTTCTTTCCGTGTCTGATCGAGGCGGCGAGACTGGCGAAAACCTCCTTCGGGAGCTTGTCGCGCAGCTGGCGGACGCCGAGGGTATTGATGCCGAAGTATTGGGAGGTAGGGCCTGGTATTCCATCCTCGTTGAAGCCCGGCGCGACTCGCGGGTCGCGGGCCGAGATTTCGGTCAGCAGGGCTTTACGGGGAGTAATGGTGGCAGCGGTCATGGTAGCTGGTCAGGTGAATAAAGGCTGGCAATGCATACTTTGCGCATTTCGTAGGGCAAAATTCGCTCTTCGCACCCTAAGATGCAAGGAATGAGCGCAATTTCGTGCAGAATTTGCAAAAAAGTGGCTACAAAGCTAGGTTCAGCCCCATGCCCCGACATCGCTCCGAGGTCCCGGATACCTCAGGCGCAAGCGCCAAGGACATCCTGGATCTGGCAAATGCCAACAACGTCCGATTTCTCAGACTGCAGTTCACGGACATACTTGGCGTCAACAAGAATGTCGAGGTTCCGGCCTCGCAGTTCGAGAAGGCACTAGCTGGCGACATCATGTTCGACGGCTCCTCGATCGAGGGTTTCGTGCGCATCGAGGAATCCGACATGCTCCTTGCCCCTGACTTCGGCACCTTTCAGATCTTTCCGTGGGGAGACGAGAAAAGCCGTGTCGCCAGAGTCATTTGCGACATCAATACCACTGACGGCGAGCCATTCGCCGGTGACCCGCGTGGAGTTCTAAAGAAAGTCATCGCGCGGGCAGCAAAGCTCGGGTACACGATGAACGCCGGCATGGAGGCGGAGTTCTTCATGTTCAAGCCACGGCTGGACGAAGAGCCATCGACCACAACGCACGACGTTGGATCGTACTTTGATCTCGCTCCGGCCGACCTCGGTGAAGATGCGCGACGCGCGATCGTCGACGTGCTGGAGCGAATGGGATTCGAGGTCGAAGCAGCACACCATGAAGTCGCGCACGGCCAGCACGAGATCGACTTCAGGTACGCCGAGGCGCTGAAGACGGCCGACAACATCGCCACTTTCAGATTCGTGGTGAAGTACGTCGCGCAGACTTTCGGGCTCACTGCCTCGTTCATGCCGAAACCGATCTTCGGCCAGAACGGAAGCGGAATGCACACGCATCAATCGCTGTTTCGCGGGAAAGAAAACGCGTTCTGGGACAAGACGGCGGAGTGGGAGCTCTCGAGCACTGCGTTGCACTACATAGGTGGATTGCTGCGACACGCGCGCGGATTCACGGCTATAACCAACCCCCTGGTGAATTCGTACAAGCGCCTCGTCCCAGGATACGAAGCACCGGTGAATGTCGCCTGGTCGATGCGCAATCGCTCGCCGATGATTCGCATCCCCGATCGTCGCGGCGCGGGAACGCGAATCGAGCTAAGAATTCCGGATCCAGCTGCTAATCCGTACCTCGCGCTGGCGGTACAGCTCGCCGCCGGTCTTGATGGCATCGCAACCAATGCCGACGCGCGCGAGCCGGTCAACACCAACATCTGGGAGATGTCGCACCGGGAGCGTCGCAGACTGCGAATCGATGACCTGCCGCACAATCTCGAGGAAGCGTGCAACGAGCTGGAAAAGGACACTGTCATCACCGACGCGCTTGGTGAGCACATCGCCAATCACTTTCTCGCGGCGAAGAGACAGGAATGGCAGGAGTACATCACGCAAGTCTCCCCGTGGGAGCTGGATAACTATCTCGCCAAGTACTGAGTCGACGCAGTACGGAAAGCTGACGAGAGCCATTCCAATGGCGCTCACGGTTTTGAGATTGCTGCTCGCTCCAGTGCTGGTGTGGCTGGTATATGCGGACGCTTCAGGCTTCGCCTTCGCTGGCGTGATATTTCTGGCCTTCGTCTCGGACTATTTCGACGGAGTGATTGCGCGGCGAGTCGGAGTCTCGAGTGCGGAGCTTCGGCATTTCGACAGTCGGGCGGATCTCGTTTTCTATGCGACCGCTGCCTGGGCCGTCTGGCGCATCCATCCTGACGTCGCTCGACGCGTGGCGATCCCGGGCCTGGTCGTGATCGGCCTCGATGTGGCCCGTCACGTGTTCGATTTTGCGAAATTCGGCAAGGATGTGGCCTACCACGCCTGGAGCTCCAAGGTGTGGGGCCTGTTCCTCGTCATTGCCCTGGTGCTATTGATGGGTTTTGGGGTTGCGTCGCCGTGGGTGGCGATCGCGATAGTGCTCGGCTTGATCGCTCAGGTTGAAGGGCTCCTCATTTCAGCAGTACTTCCCGTCTGGACCCACGACGTACCGACGCTGATCCACGCTTTCAGAATCAGAAGATCGTACACGAAAGCGTGAATGAGCCCCGCCGATACGTTTGAGCTATGACTCTCGGTCGAGCATCAACGGCTCGACCGTTTTCTTCCTCCAGAGCGTTTGCGACTGCCGCGTTTGCGGGGGACCTTCGCGCCTTTCTTTCGTGCTTCGGACAGTCCGATCGCGATAGCCTGCTTTCGACTGGTTACTCTTCTGCCGCTTCTGCCCGATCTGAGCGTCCCCTTCTTGCGACGGCGCATCGCACTTTCGACGCGCTTCGACGCCGCTTTGCCGTACCTCCTACGACCTGAAGATTTCCGTGCCGCCATTGCCAGCCTCCTATAACGGTATGTCGCGCCTGTCTTTGATCCGGTTGGCGCATGTTGTGCCTAGAGAAACTATGCCGGGGGCCTGCCTGTTCGGTGGCCCGCGAGCACTCCACTAGCTCCAGCCATTTTCACGCGCCCGATATGACCAGCCGAACCGGTCTGGAAGCCGAAGCCATCAGTCGTCTCACCGACGGTCTCCAGCCGGCGGCGATGCGGGCAATTCTTGTGCAATGTCTGGCCGGAGAGGTCGCCCCGTCGACGGCAGTTTCAAGAATGATCGCGATTGCTGGTGCAACGACGGTGCGCACTGCCATCGACGAGGTGACGCGTCGTGCGGCTACGGTTTCGCGCGCCAGCGATCGATTGGTTCGAGATAGAGTGGACGAGCTGACGCAGGTCTTCGTTGAGGAAGTCGAAGGACTTGCTGATGTCAGCGACCCTGCGAAGATCCGGCCGGAGGGTCACCAGGGGCGGGTTTTTCGCGCCCCAGAATTTTCGGATCGCGACGAGCCCCGAATTTCTGATTAGCCTCCAACGCTGCGGAGAATTTCCCGTACGCCGTTGATCTGCCTTCTTCCATTTACCTGAGGCTACCTGTCATTGGCCCGCCCGGGCCTGTCACGGGGAATAACCGGAAGCACTTCCCCGTGCGGTCAGGTAGCTTATGCGCAATTGACGCAGGCAATATCGGGCGCACGGCGTACATTTGGCTCATTGATCCCCAGAGCAGGATATGCGGTTCCCAGGCTGGCTGCTGCTGATAGGTTGCTGCGCGGTCGTCTCACTGACGATCGCGTGTGGGGATTCGTCCGGTCCCGGTATCGCTCCGGCGACCATCGTTCTGGTTTCGGGGGACGCTCAAGCCACCCCGGAAGTTGGAACGAAGCTGCCATTGCCGCTCACGATCAGGGTTGCCGACGCCCAAGGAAAGGGCTTGTCGGGAGTAACGGTTAACTGGTCGACTGCTTCAGGAACACTGAGCGCATCGTCATCGGTTACCGACGACAATGGGACGGCAACCGTCGAATGGACGCTCGGCAACAGCGCCGGTAGTCAAAGCGCCAGAGCTTCAGTAGTCGGCCTCAAATCGGTGACGTTCAGCGTCATCGCCGTTGCCGGACAGCTGGCGCAAATCATCCTCTCGCGGGACACCGTCGAACTGCTGGGTATCGGCGACTCATTTCGCCTGACGGCCCGCGCTGCGGATCGGTTCGGGAATTTTCTTCCGCAGGCGACGGATGTAGAGTCGAACGACACCACGATCGTCACGGCCGACAATTTTGGAAGCGGCGCGGTTCTGACCGCCCACGCGTCGGACAAGACAACGACGGTTCGCGCGACGGCAGGGTCGATCTTGAAAACCGGCACCGTGGTGGTACTGCCACCGCCATGCGGATCGGCCTCTCAGTCATCCAGTCTCAGTGTCGGACAGGTCGTGTTTTTCCCCGGAGCAACGGCTTCGGAATTCTGCGTGCAGGGCACGGCTGCCGGCGCGGAATTCACAGCGATTCCCTACTACTCTGATTTCAATGGCTCGCTGCTGCGAATCTCCATCTCGACGGGCAACACGACGACCGGCGTGACGTCCAATCGAGTGATCGCGCCGAGCTTTCAGAGGGTAGCGGCGACCGGTCTGCAACTCTCGCAAAGTGAGGAATTCGAGTTAGCGCTGAGGGAGCGTTCCATCGCCGAGCTGAC
Source organism: Gemmatimonadota bacterium (assembly GCA_003221805.1). Lineage (GTDB taxonomy): Bacteria > Gemmatimonadota > Gemmatimonadetes > Gemmatimonadales > Gemmatimonadaceae > UBA4720. The sequence goes on along the minus strand of QHUA01000001.1, from coordinate 4,194 downwards.
TCCACTTATTCCAGGCGCGAGAATGGCGAAGCAGCAGGGCGCAGGGCGATTCAGCATGTCAGTGGCCGTACCAGCCGTTGGCGACATGGTGAGGTTCAACACCAACGCCAATTCAGCGTGCTCGAACCCCAACATGCGCGACGGCCGCGTTGTCGCGATAACCAACCGGGCGATCGTCGTTGCCGACACTGCCAATCCGGCCAACGGCTTCACCACGGCCGACTTCCAGAGTTTCGGAGCCGCTTTCGACACGCTCGTGTTCCCCGTCGATTCCATCAACTTCGGCGCGCCGACGGACATCGACAAGAACCAACACGTGATCCTGTTCTTTACGCGGGCGGTGAACGAGCTCACTCCTCCCAACGTCGGCTTTTACGTTGGTGGCTTCTTTTTCAGCCGCGATCTCTTCCCTACTACCCAGAGCAACGGCGTCAGCGGCGTCAGCGGCTGCGCGACGAGCAACTTCGCGGAAATGTTCTATTTACTCGTGCCCGATCCCGACGGGGTGGTCAACCAGAACGCGCGCACGATCGATTTCGTGAAATCTGTCACCGTCGCGACGCTGGCGCACGAGTTCCAGCATTTGATCAACGCGTCGCGGCACCTGTACGTGAATGGCTCGGCTGCGTTCGAGGATACGTTCCTCGACGAAGGACTTGCGCACGAAGCCGAGGAGCTCGCGTTCTACAGGTCGAGTGGACTGACTCCGCGACAGAATCTGAGCTATCAGACGATTCAAGCCTCGCCAAGCATCCAGGTGGCTTTCGACAACTTTGGCGCGGCGAACTTCCGAAGATTTCGCGAGTATCTCACCAACCCCGAGAACAATTCGCCCTACGTCAACAACGGGTTCATCCCGACGCGTGGCGCGATCTGGTCATTCCTGCGCTACGCAGCCGATCGTCGCGGCGGCTCCGAGAGCCAGATGTGGTTCCAGTTGGCGAATCCACCAACAGGAGTTCACGGAATCAGCAACATCACTCGCGCGGTCACGCCGGATCTTGCCGGTTGGGTTCGAGATTGGACGATCGCCAATTACGCAGACGACTTCGTGCCGGGTCTGCCGGCCGTCTACACGCATCTGAGCTGGAACATCCGCTCGATCGTCGAGGTCGTCAACCAAGGGATGTGGGCGCTGGACACATCACCGGTTGACAGCACCAACATCACCTCGGTCAGCATCGGCGACGGTTCTGCCGCCTACCTGCGTTTTGGCATCAGGCCCGGCACAGTCGGCGGCGGACGAATCATAGCGAGGGGCTCGACGGTGCCGCCCGGGTTTACTCTCTCAGTCCTCAGGACGAAGTGACATCATGATCGCGGCGATCTGTCCGTCTGCGGTCACCCACCCGTCGATCCTTCTGAGAGCGGGCGCGCAGCCAGCGCCAGGTGAGGAAAATCGCTAACCCGAGAGCGATCCAGTAGAACGGCAGCAGCAGATCGTGAAGCGCAGGGGCGTTGATCTCGAGCCAGTAGATGAAGGCGACGAACAGAATCGTCAGGCCCCATACGACCAGCAGCTGACGCGGTCTACGTCCGTAGATCATTGGCCCTCAGAGTTGCACTGGCGATGTCCAGCATCACGTAGATATTGGACGATTCCCTGCCCCAATTGGTCGCAAATGGGTGTGAGCCTTCACTCCACAAAGCGTGCCTTCGAGGGGTGAGGGGTGAGGGGCAAGGGGCGAGGGGCGAGGGGCAAGGGCTCGCTATTTGGCTTCGCCCGCGACGCGGGTGAGTGCGTCGCCGGAGAGACGGAAAATCGACCATTCGTCCATGTGCCTGGCGCCGATCTGCTTGTAGAAAGAGATGGCCAGCTCGTTCCAGTTGAGCACTGCCCAATCGACGCGCCCGCATTTGCGATCGACCGCAATGCGTGCCAGCTCGCGCAGCAAGGCGAAGCCGACGCCGGTTTTCCGGAAAGCCGGCTTGACGAAAAGATCCTCGAGATAGATCCCGCGATTGCCGAGCCAGGTGGAATAGTTGTGGAAGAACAGCGCGAAGCCGGCCGGCTCGTCCCCGAGGTAGGCGATCAGAACCTCGGCGGCCCGATGCTCGCCGAAAAGGGTCTCGGCGATGTCTTTCTCGGTTACGGGCGCTTCCCCGGGACGCGCGCGCTCGTATTCGGCCAGCTCCAGAATGAACTGTCGAATGAGTGGGATGTCATCACGCGTCGCCGGAACGATCCGCGTCTTTACAGAAGTGCTACTCATTTCGGGATTATCAGACTGGCAGAATCGGGTGTCAATGCCATCTTTCGCGCATGTGCTCTAAACTCACCTGTCTTCTAGCGCTTGCGTTTGTCGCGAGCGCGTGTAACTCGCCTTCTCCCCAAGTCGAGGCCGCGATTGCGGCGCAGGATCCCTCCGGCGAGCGCAGACTTCCCACCGGCGCGAGACTCGATCCGGCTGGAGTCTCGTACGATCTGGGTCCGTTGCCGCTAGCGATGACGCTGTCGCCGGACAGGAGCCGACTGATTGTGTTGCTCAATGGATGGCGAGAGCAGGGAATTCAGGTCGTCGACAGGTCAACCGGGCGAGTCGTCCAAAAAATTTCACTACCGGCAGTCTTTCTGGGGATGGCATTCAGCCCGGATGCGAAGTCGCTGTACGTATCTGGAGGCAACGAGGATGTCGTCTATCGCTTCGACTGGGCCGGCGGAGAGGCAAAGCTGGCCGATTCAATCGCTCTGGCGGTGAAGCAGCCAGGAAGAAGTGGAACGCGATATCCGGCGGGCATCGCCATCTCGCGCGATGGACGGACGCTGTATGTCGCCGAGAATCTTGGCGATTCCCTGGCGGTGATCGACATCGCTGCGCACAGGGTCGTGCAAAGACTGGCGACGGAGAAATACGCGTATGGCGTCACTGCCGGGCCGGACGGAACTGTATATGTCTCGGCGTGGGGTGGGTGGACGGTGTCGGCATTTCCCGCCCGGGCGAATGGGACTCTCGAGCAGGGGACTCGAATTCGCGTAGCGCGACACCCATCCGCGCTGCTGCTCAGTAGTGACGGATCCCGACTCTTTGTTGCATCGGGCAGCACCGACAAAGTTAGCGTCGTCGACACTCGCACACAGCGAGTCGTCGCAACTATGAACGATGCATCTCCGGCAGTTGGTGAGGGGAGCACGCCCAACGCGCTGGCACTCTCGCCTGATGGGTCGCGGCTATACGTTGCCGAGGCCGACAACAATGCCGTCGCGTTGTTCGACCTCTCCGCGGCGGCCTCGGGTGTGTCTCGCGCCACCGGAACCGATGCGCTCGCGGGAAGAATTCCGGTTGGCTGGTATCCGTCTGCTGTCGTCGCCGACGGGAATGATCTTCTGGTAGCGAACGCGAAAGGACGCGGTACGGCCCCGAATCCTGGCCATTGGCAGCCGGGCCAGCCAATGCCCGCTCACACTCCTGACTACACCCTTGGGCAGATCAACGGCACGCTGACGATCAACCCGGCAAGACCGTCGACTTCTGATCTCGATGCTCTGTCGAGTCGCGTTGCTACCGCCAATGGCTGGAATTCCCAACAGGCAAAGAAGCGATATCCGCCGTTCGAGCACGTCATCTACATCATCAAGGAAAATCGAACTTACGATCAGGTGTTCGGGGATTTGAAGCAGGCCGATGGAGATTCTTCGCTGGTGTTTTTCCCACGTAGCGTGTCGCCCAATCATCACGCACTGGCGGAGCGATTTGGAATCTTTGACCGGTTCTTCGTCAACGCCGAAGTGAGTCCGGACGGACACGAGTGGTCGATGGCTGCTTACGTAACCGACTATGCGGAGAAGACGATATCGTCTAACTACTCTGGTCGCGGCCGGAGCTACGATTACCAGGGACTCAATCGCAACGCGGTGCCGGATGACGATGTGGCCGAGCCATCTAGCGGCTATCTGTGGAATCTCGCGGAACGCGCGGGGATCACCTACAGGGACTACGGGGAGTTCGTCTACGAAGCGGATGATCCGCCGGCAGTGGGGTCGCGTGTTTCAGCCGCTCCTACCAAATCCGCTCTGCTCGACCACACCAACACCGCGTACTCGGGCTGGAACCTGGACATACCCGATCAGGCGCGCGCCGACGTCTGGCTCGCCGAGTTTCAGGAATTCGTCCGCGACGGGAAGATGCCGGCATTGGAGATACTCACCCTTCCGAACGATCACACATCTGGTGCAACGGCTGGCAGGCCAACCCC
>QHUA01000123.1 GCA_003221805.1 Gemmatimonadota bacterium | reverse complement strand
CGCCGTACGCGGCAACTGCAATCATCCTCAGGCAGACACAGCCGACGATTCGTGACGGAATGCCAGTGCGTTTGACTGGCAAGATGGCGAGCACCGACTAAGCACTGCGGTTGCGGGCCGTTTTAATGCGCTAAACAAGCAGCGGGGAATTAAATTAGGGCGATCAAGATGATTGCGATCGCCCACTTCGTTGCCGTCACGTTTTACCTCGCTGCGGCGGCCGTCGCAGCTCCTCGGGATTGGCGCGCACGCTACGGCGCTGGCCGGACTCACCAAAGAGACGGGAGTCGCGTCGCTCACCGGCCTCGGACCCGGACTTTCCTTCGCCGGTCTGGTGCTCGCCATCTCCCTGGTCGTGGTCGAGAGCCTGGCGCGCGAAGTCAGTCTGACGCTGGTGGCTGCGCCGGTCGCCGCTCTGGTGACGATGACCGCGAACCTTGCCGGCATGCGCCCGTTCCTGGAGCCACAGGGTACGCGCGCCGTTTGGCTCACGATGCACATCGTGTTGAGCTTCGTTGGCATCGCGGCGTACGCGACCGCCGCCGCCGCGGGAACGATGTACCTCGTTGCACGCCGTGAGCTCAAGTCGGCTCGCTTCGGCGCCATCTTCCGCTTCTTTCCGCCGCTCGACACGCTTGATCGTGTCAATCATCTGGCATCGATCATCGGGTTTCTCGGCCTCACACTCGGCGTCGCGCTCGCCACAGCTTATTCGTTCCAATATCGCGCCGTCGTAATCCCGCAAATCATCTGGGGAATTGCCGCCTGGCTCGGTGTGAGCGCGCTCGTGTTCGGTCGGTTGCTACGGGGCTGGCAGGCGCGACGGGCGGCGCTGATGTCAGCAGTAACCTTTGCCAGCGTCATCGCGTTGTATGTGGTGTTTCGCATCGCATCACTGAACCGAGGGCAGTTCCTGTGAGCGACTTCCCCATCGCCTTGCACGGAGAGCGTGTCACCGCAGTGGTGATCGGTGGCGGCGCCGTGGGGACGCGCAAAGCACTGGCGCTGGTAGAAGCTGGTGCGTCGGTGAGAGTCATCTCGCCGCTGGCGACTCCTGAGCTCGAGGATGCGGAGCGATTGCGCCAGGTGACGATCGTCCGCGAGTCATATCGCAGCGACCATCTCGAAAGGGCGACGCTGGTGATTGCAGCGACCGACTCTCGTGAGGTCAACGCCCAAATCGCCGTCGACGCGAACTCGCGCGGCAAGCTCGTCAACATTACCGACTATCCCGATGAAGGAAACTTTCACACGATGGCGCTGCATCGGTCCGGCGACGTCACGATTGCAGTTTCGTCAGGGGGAGTTCCAGGCGCGGCGGCGCGGATTCGCGACGCGATCGCCGAGCGTTTTGACGGGCGTTACGAGCGAGCGGTGTCGGCGCTCCGCGGCTTGAGGTCGCGACTGCTCGCCCGCGACGAACAAAGCTGGAAAACCGCCGCTCCCAAGCTCCTCGGCGACGATTTTTGCGACTCTGTCGAGGACGGCTCTTTCAGCGAAAAGGTGAATTCGTGGCGTTGATCGTCGTCGGTGTCAGCCATACCACAGCTCCGATAGAGGTGCGCGAGAAGCTCGCGTTAAGGCCGTGGGAGGCGCTGCACTCGCTGGCCCGGCTCCGAGAGGATCGGTTGATTCGGGAGGGTGTGGTGCTCTCGACGTGCAACCGCACCGAGATCTACGCCGTCGAGGAAAATGACGGGGCCGCAGCCCGCATCTCGACGATACTCTCCACGCGCCTCGGCAACGACGCCGCGGAATTCGTGTACGTCAAACGTGATCGCGAGGCCACGTCGCACCTTTTCGGCGTTGCCGCCGGCCTCGACTCGATGATTCTTGGTGAGGCTCAGATCCAGGGTCAAGTGAAGAAGGCGTGGGAGGAGTGCCGCGCGGAATCCGGACCGATCCTCAATCGAATGTTCCAGAGCGCTCTCCTCGCGGCGTCTCGCGCCCGTGAAGAGACTGGCATCGGCCGCGGAGCCGCGTCGGTGAGCTCGGCGGCGGTGCAACTGGCGAAGAAGATTTTCGGCGCACTCAGCGGCCGGCGCGCGATGATACTGGGCGCAGGCGACGTCGCCGAGCTCGCGCTCGAGTGTCTGCTCGCCGAGGGCGTGCGCGTGGCAATCGTTGCCAACCGTACCCACCAGCGCGCGCAATCGCTGGCAGAACGACATGGCGCCACCGCGATGCATTATGACCAGTGCTGGGACTCGCTGCGCGATGTCGACGTGCTCATTTGCTCCACAGCGTCTCAGGTTCCGGTGGTGACGGTGGATCGCGTCCTTGGCGCCGTCGAAGCGCGAGGCGACCGGCCGCTTTGCATTCTCGACATCGCGTTGCCGCGGGATGTCGAAGCAGCGGTGGGCGATCTCGACAACGTGTTCCTTTACAATCTCGATGACCTGCGGGCGGCAGCTGCGGCCAACCTCGAGCAGCGGGAGGAGAACATCCCCGCCGCCCGCGAGATCATCGCTGCGGAAGTGCAAAAGTACTGGGATTGGGTCGCGGGACTTATTGCAGTTCCCGTCGTGCGAGAGTTCAGGGAAGAGATGGAGAAGGTGCGCAGCGCTGAGCTGGCGGCGGCCTTCCGGCGTCTGGGCCCCCTTTCACCGGAGCAGGCGGATGCGATCGAGCACTTCTCGAAGTCGCTGATGAACAAGTTTCTGCACGAGCCCAGCGTAAGACTGAGGACCGCCGCGGCGAATGGCCGCGGTCTCGGTGTCGTCGATGCAGCGCGGTATCTGTTCGCGCTGGAAGACAAGGAAATCGACGAAGTCGAGAAAGGAGAGTCTTCAGACATTGCCTAGAGCTCTCGTCACGGGCGGAGCCGGCTTCATCGGCTCACATGTCGCCGACTTGTTTCTCGACAAAGGCTTTCAGGTCGAGATCGTCGACAACCTGTCTACCGGAAAGCGCGAGAACATCCCGCACAAGGCAAACTTCCACGAAATCGGGGTCAACACGCCGGAATTCGCGCGACTTGTGCGCGAGGGAATGTTCGACGCTATCGCCCACCTCGCCGGACAGATCGATGTGCGCAAGAGTGTCGCCGACCCGGTCAACGACGCGACGATCAACATCCTCGGCACGCTCAACCTGATGGAGTCAGTTCGTGCCAGCGGCGCCAAGACACGCGTCGTCTTCACTTCGACCGGCGGTGTTCTCTACGGTGATTTCAACACGCCGCCGAACGCCGAGATTTATCCAAAAGACCCTGAGTCACCCTACGCGATCGCGAAGCTGAGCATCGAGTATTACCTCGCCTATTACGGCCGCGTGCACGGACTCGATGCGGTCGCGCTGCGATTCGGAAACGTGTATGGTCCACGACAAGATCCTCACGGAGAAGCGGGTGTCGTGGCGATCTTCTGCGGGCGGATTCTCAACAACCGCCCGCTCACTGTATTCGGGGACGGTCTGCAGACACGCGATTACGTCTACGTCGGTGACGTCGCCCGCGCCGCGTGGATGGGCGCGACCAAGCCGCTTCCGGAAAAAGCTCGGCTCGATGCGCGAGCATTCAACATCGGAACCGGCGTCGGGACGAGCGTGCTCCAGATTGCGAAGTGTCTCCAGGAGGCGGCCGATAGCGATGTCCCGATCGAGTTTGCGCCGCATCGGCCAGGTGAGCAGCAGGAATCGTTCGTCAACGTCGACAAAGCAAGAGTGGCGTTGGGATGGAGTCCGGAAGTCAATCTGATGCAGGGATTGGCGACCACCTACAAGTGGTTCGCCGGGCGCGTCAGCCACACACCCGCTTAACCATGACTCTCTACCTTCAGATTGGCCAGGCGATACCGACCTCCCCGATGGAGCTCGTCACGAACTCCACCGGCGCGACAAAAGTCGTGCTGGCGATTTTAATCGTTTTGTCGCTCATCAGCTGGGCGATCATTCTTGGAAAAGGCTTTGAGTTGCGTCGTGCGCTGCGGGTGACGCACGCCTTCGCCCGTGATTTCGCGGGCGTGCCGACGCTCGAGCGCGCCGGACAGCTCGGTCGTGAGACTGGTCGTCCGCCGGCGACGATCATGGAGCGGGCGATGCGCTTCATTCAGGAGACGACTCCCGCCTTGCACG
>QHUA01000079.1 GCA_003221805.1 Gemmatimonadota bacterium | reverse complement strand
GACGTCACCGACGCCGCCGGGGTCCACGACGGAATAGATGGCTTCGGACTCGGCGTCGTCGCCAGCGATTTCAATGGTGACGGCTGCCCCGATCTCTACATCGCCAACGATTTCCAGGGCAACGACTACCTGTACATCAACAACTGCAACGGGACGTTCACCGAGTCGATCGCCAAGGTGACGGGGCACACCAGCCGGTTCTCGATGGGTGTCGACGCTGCCGATTTCAACAACGACGGACGCCTCGACATCATCTCGCTGGACATGCTGCCGCCCGACGAGGAGATCCTGAAAACCTCGGCCTCCACGGAGGGTTTCGATCTTTACAATAAACAGCTACAGGCGGGATACCTACCGCAGTTTGCGCGCAACAACCTGCAGCTGAATCGTGGCAAGGGGAAATTCAGCGAGATCGGGTATCTCGCCGGCGTGGCGGCGACCGACTGGAGCTGGGCCCCGCTCTTCGCCGACTTCGACAACGACGGTCGCAAGGATCTGTTCGTGAGCAACGGAGTTTATCGGCGGCCCAATGACCTCGACTACATAGCCTACATCAGTCAGGATGCAGTGCAGGCGTCGCTCAAGGACACGATCACAGCCGCGAATCTCAAACTGCTGCAGAAAATGCCGCAGATCCCGCAGCAGAATTACCTGTTCCACAACAACGGGAACCTCACGTTCACCAGTGTCGGCGAAGCGTGGGGGCTCAATCAAAAGGGATTCTCGAATGGCGCCGTCTACGTGGATCTGAACAACAGCGGCAACCTCGACCTCGTCGTCAACAACATCAACGCGCCGGCGTCGATTTACCGGAGCCACGCGCGCGAGCAGAACGGAAACTCCTATCTGACCGTGGCGCTGAAGGGTGCGGGAAAGAACACGGCCGGAATCGGCGCGAAGGTGATAGTGAAAGCGACTGGGGTGTCGCAGCTCCTCGAGCAACAGCCGACGCGCGGCTTCGAGTCATCCGTCGATCCCCGCCTGCATTTCGGACTCGGCAAGGCCACCCAAATCGATTCGCTGACTGTGATCTGGCCGGATCGGCGCTATCAGGTTCTCACGAATCTCGCTGTCAATCGGATTCTGACCCTCTCGCAGAGCGATGCCGCCGGCCGTTGGACTTATCCGCGGCCCGCGACGGCACGGCTCTTCGCCGACATCACCAACCAGGTACGGGTCGACTTCAAGCACGAGGAAGACACCTTCTGCGATTACAATCGTGAACCATTGATGCCGCACGTTCTCTCCACGGAAGGCCCGCGGCTCGCGGTTGCCGATGTGAACGGCGATGGCCTCGACGATTTCTACGTTGGCGGAGCCAAGTGGCAGCCGGGGAAACTCTTCATTCAACAGAAGGACGGTACCTTCCGCGCTTCGAATCAGCCGTCGATCGCCGCCGACAGTTTAGCAGAAGACATCGGCGCAGCTTTCTTCGATGCCAATGGAGATGGATTCCCCGACCTGTTCGTTGTCATCTATCTGAACGACGGTCATGGCAATTTCAAGCGAGCGCGTGACGCGCTGCCGGACGTCTTCGAGAACGGCTCCTGCGTTGCGATTGGCGATTTCAACGGGGATGGTCACCCCGATGTCTTTATCGGCAGCAGGGTAGTCTCGCGCAGCTACGGGCTGATCCCGCAAAGTCATCTTCTGCGGAACGATGGCAACGGCCACTTTACCGACGTCACGGAGCAGGTCGCGCCAGAGTTGTCAGCGGCGGGGATGGTGACTGCGGCGACGTGGATCGACTACGACCACGACGGCAAGCTGGATCTCGTCGTTGTCGGAGAGTGGATGCCGGTGCGTGTCTTCCACCAGGAAAACGGCAAGCTTATCGACCGAACGAAGGAAGCGGGATTGTCGGGCACCAACGGCGGGTGGAACAGTGTCGAGGCCGTCGATCTGCGCGGCAACGGCAGACCGGATCTGGTGCTGGGAAATCTCGGCCTCAATTCGTACTTGCAGGCATCGGCCAAAGAGCCGGCGCGTCTCTATGTCAACGACTTCTCGCACACCGGCGGAGGGAGCGTCGAGCAGATTCTCACCACTTACAAGAACGGTGTCAGCTATCCGATTGCCGGGCGCGACGAGCTGGTGCGGAAGATTCCGTCGCTGAAATCCAAGTATCCCACTTACAAGGATTTTGGCGCCGCTCGCATCGAAGACATTTTTTCGGCAGCGGATATAAGGCAAGCACAGGTGCGCGAGGCCTACACTTTCGCCAGCGCCGTCGCCCTCAACAACGGCAATGGCACCTTTACCCTGCAGCCGCTGCCGGTCGAAGCGCAGTTCGCCCCGATTTACGCGACGGTAGCGGGTGATTTTGACGGCGACGGAAAAACCGATCTTCTCGTCGGCGGCAACTTCTTTGGTGTGACGCCGGCGCTGGGTCGCTACGATGCCAGTTACGGACTAATGCTGCGCGGCGACGGCACCGGTCACTTCACCGCTGTCGACATGGAGCAAAGCAATCTCACAATCGACGGTGAAATCCGCGACATGAAGGTGCTGCGAGGTGCGCGGGACCAGCGACTTATTGCGGTCGCCCGGAATAACGATCGCCTGCTGGTACTCCGCGCGTCATCGACCACGGCTGGTGCGCGTGGGGCCACGGGAACAGCTCGGGGTGAAAGAGGTGCGCGAGGAGCTCCACTCCTTCCGCCACGCGCGGTCCCGGCCTCGCGAAGTACGCATTAGCGTCGACGGCGTACACCGCCGCATCGGTGATGTGCGGCAGGCGATTGGCAACGGCGATCGCCTCCTGCAGACCGTAGCCGCAGGGCGCGACGATGACGATCTCCGGATCCGATGCCGCCACGTCGTCCCAGGTGATGCGTCGGGAATCGGCGGCGAGCTGACCGAGCGGATCGTCTCCGCCGGCGGTCGTGATCATCTCCGGCACCCAATGTCCGGCGCAGAAAAGCGGCTCCGTCCACTCGAGGAACGTGACTGGTCGCCGCGTCGCATTCACGACTGCCTCGCGCACCCGCGCCAGTCGAGCCCGATTGTCGTCGATGAGTTGCTGCGCGGCAGCTTCTCGGCCCGTCGCGTTGCCGATTGCGAGAATGTTCTCTTCGATCTCGGCGAAGTTGCGAGGCGTGAGCGATAGAACCTGCGGGGGATTGGGCAGCTCGCGCAGTGCGCGACCTAGCTCGTTCCCGGAGGGGGCGCAGACCTGACAGAGATCCTGGGTGAACACAATGTCGGGCTTGAGCTCGTCGAGGAGTTTTTCGTCGACCTCATAAAGACTCTCGCCGGTAGCGAGGTGCGCGGCGACGGCGCGATCGATCTCTTTCTGCGATAGGCCCTCGAGCGCGAGGGCGGGCCTGCTGACGACGGGAAGATCGCGGACTTCGGGCGGGTAATCGCACTCGTGGGAGCGGCCGACGAGCTCGGCCCCCGCGCCGAGGGCGCAGGTGATTTCAGTGGCGGCGGGGAGAAAGCTGACGATACGGGCCATGACGAAATCTAAACTGTCTTCAGTTTTATCTTATCCAAACCTGAGTTTCGCCACCGCGATGGCTCCGTTGAGCGTCACCATCCCGACGTTGGTCAGGATCACCGCCCAGTCGTTAATCACGAACCCGTACGCGATCCAGAGACTGCTGGCAGTGACGAGCATTGCGAACATGCCGAAGTGAAGATCGCGCGTCTGGCGGGTTCGCCAGGTTCGAATCACTTGCGGAAGGAACGCGCTGACGGTGAGGAAGCCGCCGATGAAGCCGAAGTACTTTAACATTTGTCGGGGTCGGAAGGGTTAAAACCGCAACAGAACGGGTGCGAGCAGTGAGTGGCACAGATATCAGTTTCGAGTTCACGACGTCATGACGTCACTGGCGCCATTCACAGCACCAGCAACTGCCTGTGTCGTTACTCGAGCAGAGACGTCCCGACGTCTTGAACTGGAAACTGTCAACTTAGCTACTCACTGCTCGCACCCGTTCTGTTGCAGTTTCCAATCTTCCGTTTCGAAATGGCCCGGAATCAAGCCGCCCCTGCAATCGCGCTTCCGTCCCTGATCGTCAACCAGTCGGTCCTCACCCGATCCCACTCCTGAATGAGTAGCCCTTGCTCCTCGAACACAAGGCGGATCTGGCTCGGATCGTAGCCGCCGATTTCCTCGAGAACCGGAATCAGCACGCTCAGGGCGTCGTCGCTGATCACGGTGCGACGGGCGATCTGCGCGATGTGCCGGGTCTCCGATGCCGCGATGGTCAGTCCTTCGCCGCGGTTCACGTGCAGCATCACGTGGATGTCGGAGCTTCCGTCGCCGACGTACACGATGCGATCGGTGGGCAAGCCGAGCCGCAAGCGCAGCGAATCGACAGCGGCCACCTTTCCGTAGCCGGCAGGAACCTGGATGACGCTCTCGATTTCACCCGTTCCCTTGTTGAAGTCGAAGTGGGCGCCGATGATGTGATCCGGCGGAACTATGCCTTGCAACGCGGAGTGCACCACGAGCCACGGCGCGGCGGACACCACGTAGAAGTCGAATCTGAATCCATCGATTCCGTCTTTGAGGAACTCGGCGAGCAACGCGATGTTCCGTTTCAGACGAATGCGGCGGCCGACTTCGATCAGGTGCTCTTCACGCACCGCACGAAAGTCAGGGTCGTGCCGCAACAGGTACGTTAGTTCGGCACCTGATTGCACCAGGTTGAGGCGCGACAGGTTGGCGACCCTTTCCTGAAAGTCCGGAATGCCGAGCATCTCGGCCAGCACCAGACCCGAATCGTTGAAGCTAAGGGTCTGATCGAAGTCGCTCACGAGCAGGTAATACTTCCTCATCAATCCTCCATTGGCGCTCGGAATATTTCGTCACCGGCGCGCCCGTCCCGGCGACAGAAGCGAAACGCCCCCGCATCCAATCGGAACGCGGGGGCGATTCTTGGGCAGCATGAGATGTTGTTAACCTCTTCGCCATCGCGCGCCACGCGTCCCGCCCCCGCAATTCTTTGCAGGGCCGAAAATCACGTTGGAGTGCAGATGGGCGTCGAGGATCATTTCTTTTTAAGTGTGTAGCGATTAGCGATACACCCTTGTGCAACCTAATTGCCACAGTCTAATGACGTCAACCTACAGACGTTGTTAAGCGTTGCAGCGTCACAACTTACATGTATCGAGAGCGTAACTGTGAACCTCTGGTAAAGTGATTTCGCGCTGCCAGCTAATTGGCTCGCACTTCGCAATTAGCTGGCAGCTCGCAGCCTTCAAACCGTACAAATCCTGACAGCTTCGGCGAGCGATTGTCGCGGATCCTTGGTGGGAATGAATTCCTGAGCCACAAACCCCGGGAATCCCGTGTCCGCGATCGCCTGCATCACCCGGTGATAATTCAATTCCTGCGTTTCATCGATCTCGTGACGACCGGGGACGCCGCCGGTGTGGAAGTGGCCGATGTGTTTGATGTTGTCCGTCACCGTGCGGATCACATCGCCTTCCATGATCTGCATGTGGTAGATGTCGTAGAGCAGCTTGAAGCGCGGTGAGTTGATCTGCTTCGCCAGCGCCACGCCCCACACCGTGTGATCGCACTCGTAATCAGGGTGGTCGACCTTCGAGTTGAGCAGCTCCATGCACAGAGTCACACCGTGCTGCTCGGCGAGTGAAATGAGAGGAGCGAGCCCGCGCGCGCAGATCTCGCGGCCGTCTTCATCGCTCTGCCCGCGTCGACTGCCCGAGAAGCAGATCACGTTGGGAACTTTCGCTGCCGCCGCCAACGGGATCGCGCGCTGATAGGCGGGGATCAGCCACGAATGGTTCTCGACGCGATTGAATCCGTCAGTGAGACGATTCTCGGGATGCGGGACGGTGGCGTATCCCATCGAGCACACGAGACCGTAGCGCGGCGGTACGGCCCAGTCGTCGGGTTCGAGCAGGTCGACCCCCTGCATGCCGAGGTCGCGGCACATCTGGCACATCTGGTCGAGCGTGAATTTTCCCCACGGCCAGCGCGAGGCGGACAGCTTGAGCCTCGATTTCGGGTCAGCTGGCTTCGGGAAGGAAAGCCTGGGATAGGCTGAATCCGATGTCGCAGCGCGGGCCGTTCGGGCATTGGCGAGCCCGGCTACTCCGGCGATGGTTCCCGCAGTAAGAAAGCTCCGGCGGTTCATGGTGTCCCTCGTGGGCGGGTGCCGGGCGAACTTGAGAGGCAGCTCGGGGACTGTCAAGCGAGCCGGCGACAAATATTTCGCCGGCTGTCATAGCGCCCGGGGGCGAAAATCCTCAGATTCTTCGCGGTCTCGAACCCGGGACTGCGAAGGAAGCGGGGAAGCGGGGAAGCAGGGCAGCGGGGCAGTGCTTAAGAGCTCGGACGTCCACTCTCAGCCACGGACCGAACGCCATGAGTAACCTTAGTGTCGTCGACATCATCGTTATCGGCGGGTACTTCCTCCTCCTGGCGGCAATCGCCTGGTGGGCCGCAAAACGGGAGAAGAACGTCAGCGCCGACTTCTTCCTGGCGAGCCGAGATGTGGGTTGGCTGGCGGTCGGTGCGAGTCTGTTTGCTTCGAATATCGGTAGCGAGCACCTCGTCGGTCTCGCTGGAACGGGCGCGGCGAGCGGTCTCGCCGTCGGCCACTTCGAGTGGCTGGCCAGCTTCATCCTGTTGCTCCTCGGCTGGCTTTTCGTCCCGTTCTATCTGCGCAGCGGCGTTTATACGATGCCGGAGTTCCTCGAGCGCCGCTTCAATCCGGGCTCGCGCGCCTATTTCACCTGGGTGTCGATCATCGGCTATGTCCTGACGAAGATCAGCGTGACGCTCTTCGCCGGCGGTGTCGTGATGCGCGCCGTCACCGGTTTTGATTTCTGGACAAGCGCGGCAATCCTGATCGTCATCACCGGTCTCTACACGATTTTCGGTGGATTGCGCGCCGTGATCTGTTCATCGGCCTGCATGCAGTTGGAGGATTCTCTGGCCTGCGCGCCGCGGTGCCGCCTGATTTCTTCTCGATGTGGAAGCCGTCGAACCACAAGGACTTCCCGTGGACGGGCATCGTCTTCGGCGCGCCGATTCTGGGAATCTGGTATTGGTGCACCGACCAGCACATCGTGCAGCGAGTGCTGGCGGCGCGGAACATCCAGGAAGCGCGTCGCGGGACGATCTTCGCCGGTTATCTGAAGATCCTTCCCGTTTTCATTTTCGTTCTGCCTGGCATCATCGCGGCGGCGCTTTATCAGGACGTTCGCGCCGGTCAGACTGACTCTGCCTATCCAATCCTCGTCACCCGGCTGCTGCCGATCGGCTTCAAGGGCCTCGTCCTCGCCGGCATGCTCGCCGCGCTAATGAGCTCTCTTGCGTCGGCGTTCAACTCGTGCTCGACGCTTTTGACTTGGGACGTCTATCGCAAATGGCGCCCGAACGCTACGGAAGCCCGACTTGTTTTTGTCGGACGCGTCACGACCGTCATCCTGGTGTTCTTTGGCCTCGCCTGGATTCCGGCCATGAAGTTCATTTCGCCGCAGCTCTACATCTACCTGCAGAGCGTTCAGGCTTACATCGCCCCGCCAATCGCGGCGTGCTTCCTCCTTGGCGTCCTCAGTCCGCGTCTAAATGGCAAGGGTGCGCTTGCCGCGTTGTGGACGGGCTTTGTGCTCGGCTTCGCGCGGTTGGTGCTGGAGCTGACCAAATCGCGTCTGACGCCGGGAACCCCGATTTACTGGTTCGCCGACATCAACTTTCTGCACTTCGCTGCGCTGCTCTTCCTGTTATGCAGCCTGATCCTGATTGTTGTGAGCATAGTGACGCCGCCGCCGCCTCCGGAGCGAGTCGCTGATCTGACGATGCAAACCGTCGCACCATCTGCCGCCGTTCAAGTGGCTCCGACCGAGAGAAATCTCGAGGTTGGATTGTCGGTGCTGCTCGCGGCTACGATTGGAGCGCTGTGGATC